>JACQOK010000294.1 GCA_016202565.1 Betaproteobacteria bacterium
GCCGGCCTTTATAGGCGAGCGCACGCATGCACTCGGGAAACACCGAGCCGCCGACGCAATTGACGACAAGGTCCGCACCGCGGCCGCCGGTCGCTTCTTTCACGCGCCCTGCAAAATCTGCGCTGCGGGTCCTGATGCCGACCTCCAGTCCGGCTTTCTCGAGACGTTCGAGCTTTTCCGCCGAGCCGGAAGTGCCGATGGTGTGGGCGCCGAGCATCCGGGCGGTTTGAATGCTCGCCACACCCGCGCCCGAGGATGCGCCCGTCACCAGCAGCCACTCCCCGCGCTGGAGCTCGCCATAGGGAAACAGCATCTCGTAGGCGGTGAGAAAACTCACCGGGACCGCCGCGGCCTGCTCCCAGGTGAGGCACTCGGGCGCCGGCATCGCCTGGTGCGCATCCATCAGCGCGTATTCCGCAAAGCCGCCGCGCGCGCGCCCCATGACGCGCTCTCCGGACTTTACCGTGGTCACGCCAGCCCCCACCACCTGCACGACGCCGGCCGCTTCGGTGCCGCCGAGCTTCTCCGGTCCGCCGTGCATGACGCCGCCCACGATCAGCTCACCGCGATTCATCGCGGTCGCATGCACGCGGATGACGATTTCCCCCGGCTTGGGCTGCGGCGCGGGGACGTCGCGGAATTCAAGGACGGCTTTGCCGTGTTCGGTCTTGATCCAGTATGACTTCATCATCGCTCCTTCCATCCCAGCCATTCGCACACTCCGCGGCCCATGATCCAGGCCTTGTCCTCGGCCGTAAGCCACGGCATCTCCTCCGTGAACATCGTGACGCCCTGGCGATAGGTGCACGGCAGCCGCGAGAGATCGGTGCCCCAGAACATGCGCCTGGGTCCAAATGCATCGTAGACGCGGCGGAGGTACGGATGCAACCGGCGGTAGGGATAGACATCATTCGTAAAGCACGGCAGCGCGCTCGCTTTCACCGCCACATTGGTGCGCCGCGCGATCTCGAGCAACCGGTCGAGACCGCGAAAAGCCTCCTCGTCCTTGGTGTTCCGGGTGAGGGCCAGATGGTCCATGACCAGCTTCAGGTCCGGGTGCCGCTCGGCAATGCGGTCGATGAGATGCACAAGAGAATGCGTCACCAGTACCATGATCGGGATGCCGTGCCGTTCGGCTTCGTCCCACACCCAGTCCATGCGGCCCCCGGTCAGCGGCGGCAGCAGCATCGGCGCGTGGAAGGTAAAGCGCAGGCCCAGCATGCCGGGCTGCTTGCGCCAGGTCCTGACCTGTTCGCGTGCGCCGGGCGCTTCCGTGTCGAGCCGTCCCATGACCGCGAACCGATCGGGGTGGGTCCGGGCCGCCTCGAGCGCGAGATCGTTGCGATCGCCCTCCCATGACGGCGGCACGATGATCACACGATCGACGCCGGCGGCGTCCATCTCGCGCAGGAGTTCGTCCTTGCCGATGGGAACGTCGCGGTGCGCTTCCAGCCGCGCCGGCCACGGCCGCTCGGGCGTATTGGCGCCCCAGATATGGACCTGCGCATCGACGATCAGCATGACTTCTCTCTCCGTGGAAATGTTGTTGCCCCAGCGCGATTCTCGCACAGCCGCGCCGGCGGCGAACACCCGGCGGAGGCGGGCGTGCCGGTGTGTCCGCCGGGCGAAGCGAATTTACCAGCCGTCCCCACCTTGCATCCGTACTGTTACAAAGACATGAATTGTTACACGGTCGCGGCGGAACCGGAGGCACGCGCGGCGTGTCCGAAAAAGCGAGCCCTCAGTGCAGGAGGGAAATCACAGGTTCGATCATCAACCCTTGGAGAGACACAATGAACAAGCAGATCCTGAGCACCCTTGTTGCCGCCAGTTTTGCCGCTGCCGCCCCGGTCGCCTTCGCGCAATCGGCGAATCCGGCCGCCGACGGACCGCAGTTTCGTCACCACGCTCAACGACAGCAGCACGAACAACGCCCGTTCAGCCTGCCTAGCGAGCGGATCGAAGCCCGGCTTGCCTACCTGAAAACCGCATTGAAGATCACCGATGCGCAGCAGCCGCAATGGGACGCGTTCGCGAACACGTTGCGCAAACACGCCCGCGACATGGATCAAAGGATACAGGCGCACCGCTCGCAGACGGCGCAGGCGCAGAGGGATGCGAGGCCATCGGCGATCGAGCGGCTCGAGCGCCGGCAGGAGCGTCTCGCTGCCACTTCCGCCCGATTGAACGAGACGCTGGCCGCGGCAAAACCGCTCTATGCCGCGCTGACGCCGGAACAGCAAAAGGTGGCTGACGAGCTTTTGGCAACCCCCCGTCGCGGCATGCGGCACGGACCCATGCGCGGTCGGGCATAACGAGCAGTTACAGGACACCGCGTTCACAGAGACAGCAGGGAGCACTGAGGGTTTCGTTCTCCTCGGCGCTCTCTCTCTCTGTTTCTCTGTGGCCGGGTTCTGACACCGCCTCAGCCGCGCTGCGGATCTTCCGCGGCGAGCGGCCTGGCGACGCGCTCAAGGGAAGTTCTCTCGGCCTTGACGCCGAGCAGCGCTGCGACAACGGCAGCGATCAGCATCAAGCCCGCGCCGAGAGCGTAGCCGAAGAAGACGGACGCGCGCGATCCGGTCCCGATCAGGAGACCAAACAGCCACGGCGCCGCGATTCCGCCCGCGGCGGTACCGAGGGAGAAGAACACGGCGATCGCCAGCGCACGAAGTTCAAGCGGAAAGATCTCGCTTACCGTGAGGTAGGCCGAGCTGGCGGCGGCCGAGGCGAAAAAGAAGATCACGCTCCAGAGCGCGGTCTGCCCGTAGGCCGAAAGGTTGCCCTGGACGAAAAGCGCGCCCGTTGCCAGCAACAGCAGCGCTGACAGGGCGTAAGTCCCGGCGATCATCACGCGCCGGCCGATGCTGTCGAAGAGGTGTCCGAGCACGAGCGGGCCCAGGAAATTACCGAGAGCGAACGGCAGCAGGTAGATGCCGGTATTCTGCGCGGGCACGTCATAGAAGCGGGTCAATACCAGCGCGTAGGTGAAAAAGATCGCGTTGTAGAGAAACGCCTGCGCCGCGATCAGGACAAAACCCAGAAACGATCTGCTGCGGTAGGTCGCGAGCATGGTCCTGATGACGACGCCAAGACCGGTGCTTGGGCGCGGATGAATGACCAGGTGCTCGTCGGGAGCGGCGAGCTTCGCGCCGGCGCGGCCTTCGATCCGCGTCTCGATAGCGGCCATCACGGCTTCGGCGCGCCGGCCGTAGCCGTGTATGCACAACCAGCGCGGACTCTCCGGCACGTGTCTTCTCGCCGCGAGCACGAGCAGGCCCAGCACCGCCCCGGTGCCGAAGCCCACGCGCCAGCCGACGTCGACCGGAAAAATCTCCGGATCGAGCAGGACAAGCGTCGCACCGGAGCCCAATGCCGCGCCGATCCAGAAGCTGCCGTTGATGATGAGCGCGACCCGCCCGCGCACCCGCGCAGGGACCAGTTCATCGATGGCCGAATTGATTGCGGCGTATTCGCCGCCGATGCCGAACCCGGTAATCCAGCGGCATACCGCGAGGCTCCAGAAGTCCCATGAAAATGCCGTGAGCAGCGTGCCGCCCAGGTAGATCGCCAGCGTGGCAAAGAAGAGCCTCGTCCTGCCGTAGCGGTCGGTGAGGTAGCCGCAGATCAGCGCGCCGAGCACGGCGCCGAACAGATAGAACGAAGCGAGGGCTCCGATCTGCGTGGAATCAAGATGCAGGGTCGCCGGATCCTGCAATACCCCGCTTACCGCCCCCTTGAGCGTGACTTCGAGGCCGTCGATGGACCAGCCGGCGCCCAGCGCAAAAACGATCAGCCAGTGGAACCGGCTCCACGGCAGGCGATCGAGCCGCGCCGGAATATTGGTGCGCAACGGTTCAAAGCACCGTCTTTCGGCATCCGCCGCCGCATCCGGTGTCTCCGGCATGATAGCCACATCAGAGCTTCTTCAGCCTTCCAGCTGCTTGGTCGTCGCCATGGAAGCGACCGCCATCGCCCTCAGATCGCGCTCGATCCTGATGATGACAAACAGGAAGATGGTGAAGACGAAGATCGCGACGGCGCCGGCCGCCACGCCGATATAGCTCATGATTCTGGTGTGCCGATTCGCGTAATCGACCAACTGCTGTTGATAGTTCTTCTGGAGTTTCGCGTTTTCCTGATCGACCGTCTGAAATGTCCGCTGCACGGTTTCGGCATGCCACCGCAGCATCTTGTGCGGATTGATTCTCTTGTCCTCGGGCAGCACCGCCTGCTCGCCGCCCGTCTTCGCCAGGTCCGCTGACAGAGCTTCCAGCGTAGTAAGGTAGAGCTTGAGCTGGCCGTCATCCTTCAGCTTCAGCTCTTTCATCACATGCTTGACGTTCCACTCGGTGGCTTCCCGGATCGGCGAGCTCCGCGGGAAGGCGGTCTTGACGTAGTTATCGAGATTGCTCGAGATTCTCCGCAGCGAATCGCCGGGCACGATGCCGGGCTCCCGGCTGGGCTGGGGATTGCGGGCTTTCGCCGGTTCCGCCGCCTGCGCGTCGGCCTCCTTGAAATTCTCGAGCGAAAGTTCCTGGAGCAGCGCCTCGCCGCGATCCTCAGGGCTGACTTCCACCGGCGGATAAGGCGCATCGACGAACAATCCGTTGATCGCGGCTGCCGCCGCGGCGATCGCGGCAATCAGCGCCGCGGTAGCCACGCACAGGATCACCGCCTTCCAGACCTTGAGATACAGGTTTTCGATCTTGTCTTCGAAAGCCATCTACCCCCTCCGGCTCGAATCTGCAGCGTCCGGTTCGGCCTTGGCCGGATCAGGTCGCGCCTTCTCGCGCGGCGGAAGAGCAAGCTCGACACCCCGCCCGCCGCCTAGAGAGTGACTTCGTCGTCCGCGCCTAGAGTCTCGGCGCCGCCTCGCTGCCATAGGTCTTTTCGTGCAGCGTCTGACAGTGTATGCAGCGCGTGGCGAATGGATAGGCATGCAGGCGCTTGAAACCGATCTCGTCGCCGCACTCGATGCAGCTGTTTATTTCGCCACTGTCCAGCCGCGCGCGCGCCGCTTCAATCGCCTTGAGCTTCTCCAGATAATGCTCCAGCAGGGTATGGTCCACCTCCTCCTGCATGCTCGCCATCGCCTCATCCGCGCTGTCATACACCACGCCGACGAGGTCGATGTATTTCTGGTCCGCCAGTTGCGGCATCGAGGCGCGGATCTTCTCCCGCACTTCTTTCTCGAGCGCGTCGAGAGATCGCGCCAGTGTGGTGCTTTGCGCTCGCGTCAACGTCACGTTCACCTCCTGTCCGAAGCAATACCGCGTCTTACACAGCGGTCCTCAATTGCCTTTAGAACGGACAACGCGCTGATGGTTTCAGGGCGGCCAAGGGCTTGGTTTGGCGCTGGTTGACGGAGGTGAACTTCCGGTCAATCCGACGGTCGCGTGAACGCGCCGCTCTGGTAATCCCGTATCGCCTGATCGATTTCCTCGCGCGTATTCATCACGAACGGCCCGTACTGCGCGACCGGTTCACGCAGCGGGCGGCCCGCGAGCACGAGGAAGCGCGCGCCCTCCGGGCCTGCGGTGACGTCGATCCGATCGCCCGCGGACAACACGCCTGCGTGGTGAGCCTTGAGCGCGCGGGCGGCGCCGGCGGGACCGATGCCTACGCCGCCCTCGTACGGATACACGAAAGCGTTGTAATCACTCGCGACGGGATGGACGAACCTCCCACCGGCCGGCAGTTCGACGTCAAGATAGAGCGGATCCGTCGCGAGGCCCCCGACGGGACCTGCCATCGAGCGGCCGTCGTTCATCAGCGTGCCGGCAATGACCTTGACGCGGCCGCCGCCCGGCAGCGCCACGACCGGGATTTCCGGCGGCTGGATGTCCCGATACGCCGGCGGCTTCATTTTTTCGGCTGCGGGCAGATTGACCCAGAGCTGAAAGCCGCGCATGCGGCCCTGCTCCTGCTGCGGCATTTCGGAGTGGATGATGCCGCGGCCGGCACTCATCCACTGCACGGCGCCGCTCTTCAGTTCGCCGCGGTGTCCGAGGTGATCCTCGTGCCGCAGGTGGCCGTCGAGCATGTAAGTTACGGTCTCGAATCCGCGGTGGGGGTGTGCCGGGAAGCCCGCGATGTAGTCGTTCGCGTCCTCTGACGAGAATTCGTCCAGCATCAGAAACGGATCGAGCCGCAACCTCTGCGTGTGCCCGAGACTGCGCCGCAGTTTCACGCCCGCCCCGTCCGAGGTGGGGATGGATTCAATGACGCGCTCCAGGGTGCGCGTGGTCTTACTCGTGGTCACGGTATGCTCCAAATTAAGTCTCGTGCAAATGGCTGATAACTCATTTGCACCACAAATCTCCCCTCGCCCTCCGGGAGAGGGGCGGGGGTGAGGGCTGAGCGGGGTCAGGCATTCTTACGACGCTCAGTAGCGATGCCCAACCGGCTCAGGCAGCGAGCGGTTGCAGCGCGCTCAGGCGCTCGATGGCGCTGCGCGCCTGCGCAAGCCCGGCCTGCTTGCTCGCCTCATTGATATTGAGGCCTTCCGCGTAGATAAATTCCACATCCTCGATGCCGACGAAACGAAGGAAGTCGCGGACGTACCCCGTCTGGGTGTCCAGCGCCGTGCCGGCATACACGCCGCCCCGCGCGGCGAAGACGTACGCCTTCTTGCCGGTCAGCAGGCCGACGGAGCCGTTGTCGCTGTAACGAAAGGTGACGCCCGCGCGGGCGATATGATCGAAGTACGCCTTGAGTGTGGACGGCACGCCGAAGTTATACATCGGCAGCCCGAGCACGATCACTTGGGCGCGCTTGAGTTCGCCGACCAGAGCGTCCGAGTAGGCGACCACCGCCCGCTGTTCGGCGCTGCGCTCGCCCGGCTTCGCGCTGAAGGACTGAAAACGTCCCGCATCGAGGTGGGGAACCGGGTCGCGGCCGAGATCGCGCAGGATGACTTCTCCTTTGGGATTCTGCGCACGCCACGCGGCAACAAACTGATCCGCAAGGCGGCTGGACTGACCACCGCTGGAGAAAATGCTGGTATTGAGTTGAAGCAAAGTACTCATTGGGCACCTCATCGAGTTTGGACGCTGGTATTTAACTATTTACTCTGTAGATAGAAAAGCATAAAATTTTGCTTAAACCAATCTATTTTTCTGATTAATGTCCACGCCGCGAATTACGCTGGATCAGTGGCAGGCGCTGATGGCTGTCGTGGACGAGGGTGGCTATGCGCAAGCGGCGCGGGCTCTGCACAAGAGCCAATCGGCCGTGACCTACGCCGTGCAGAAAATCGAATCGCTGCTCGGTGTCAAGGTTTTCGATATCCGGGGCCGCAAAGCGATGCTCACCCCGACCGGGCAGCTCTTATACCGGCGCGGCCGCTATTTGATGGACGAGGCGGCCGGACTTGAACAGGCGGCCCGGCAGTTGTCCGCAGGATGGGAAGCGGAGCTTCGGCTGGCGGTGGATGTCGTTTTTCCGACCTGGCTGCTCTTTCAGTGCCTGGATCGCTTCGGCCGGGAAAGTCCTCACACCCGCGTCGAGCTGCTCGAAACAGTGATCGGCGGTAACACCGAAGCACTTTTGTCCGGACAGGCCCAGCTTGCGATATGGGGCGTCATGCCAGCGGGATTTCTGGGCGAGCCGCTGATGCGCGTGCGCTTTGTCCCGGCCGCGCACCCGGAGCATCCGCTGCACCGGCTTGGCCGGAAGGTGACGCTGCAGGACCTCCGGATACATCGCCACATGGTGGTGCGGGAGTCGGGCGCGCAGCGCGCCACGCGTCCGTCCATGGAGGCACTGCAACGATGGACCGTCAGTCACATGGCGACTTCGATCGAGGCCGCGCGCACTGGATACGGCTTTGCGTGGCTGCCGGAAGAAAAGATTCGCAATGAGCTGGCGGACGGAGCGCTGAAACCGCTCCCGCTGCGCGAAGGCGGCGAGCGTTACGTGGAGCTCTATCTCATTCTTGCCGACCCCGACTACGCAGGCCCCGGCACGCGGCGCCTGGCGCAGATCATTCGCGAGGCGGTGGCAAAGGAATGTCCCCGGCATGAACCGACGGCCGCCGCATCCACGCTCGTGCCCGACGGCTAGGAAGTCGCGCGAGGCCGGCCGGGAAACAACACGCTGTCTACTCCGCGCTTTTCCGTTAATTCTTCTCGTCACTGCGTTCAGGCAGTCGCCACCCCAGCCATTCGCACACCCCGCGGCCCATGATCCAGGCCTTGTCCTCCGCCGTAAGCCACGGTATCTCCTCCGTGAACGTCGTGACGCCCTGGCGATAGGTGCACGGCAACCGCGACAGATCGGTGCCCCAGAACATGCGCTTCGGACCGAATGCATCGTAGACACGGCGGAGGTACGGGTGCAGCCGGCGGTAGGGATAGACGTCATTCGTAAAGCACGGCAGCGCCGTCGCCTTGACCGCAACGTTGCCGCGTTTGGCCAACTTAAGCAGATTGTCGAGACCGCGAAAAGCCGCCTCGTCC
>JACQOK010000295.1 GCA_016202565.1 Betaproteobacteria bacterium
GATCACAGCGAACACAGAGGAAAATCAAAAATTCGATGCAGGATGCGTGATGCGGGATACGGGATGCAGGATGTTCGTTACCCGTCGCGGATCGCGAATCACGGATCGCGGATCACACTCTGTGAACTCTGTGTCCTCTGTGGCTAATGGCATTTTCGATCCTGATCGTCGAAGGAGATCACGATGACGAAGGCGATACCGGTCTATGATCCGCGCGGCGTGGTGGAAGCCGCGCCGCTCGCGACGGCTCAGCGCGTGAAGAAACTCGACGGACTGCGGCTCGCGCTGCTCGACAACACCAAGTGGAACGCCAACAAGCTGCTGCGGGGCGTGCGCGAGCGGCTCGTGGAGAAGCACGGCTTCGCCGCGGTGAATTACTACCGCAAGCAGAGTTTCTCCCTTAACGCCGCGCTGGAGCTGATCGACGAGATCGCGGCGAACAACGACATCGTGCTCACGGCCATTGCCGACTGAGGGTCCTGCACGTCGTGCTGTATGCACGACTCGGTGATGCTGGAGGTGAAGGGCCGCCCCACCGCCATGATCGCGACCGCGGAGTTCGTGCTCGAGGCGAAGACGCAGCGCGATGCGCTCGGCATGGCGGGGCTGGAGCCGGTCGTGATCGCTCATCCCTTGAGTTCGCTCACGGAAGAAGAGATCGGGCGGCGAATCGAGCAGGCATTGCCGCAGATCGAACGCGTCTGGCTGACCGGCACGACCGGCGACGGGAAAATGGAATGACGAAACAGGATCAAACGCCCGCATGAACGAAATCCGCATCGTCTCCGCGACCGGCATACTCGGCTCCGGCTTTCGCGAGGAAACGTTGAAGCGCGCGATGAGCCTCGAGCCGCATTTCATCGGCGCGGACTCCGGCTCCACCGATCCGGGCCCGCATTACCTGGGTTCCGGCGAGACGCTCTTTTCCGATTCCGCTTACAAGCGCGACCTGCGGTTGATCCTGCTTGCGGCGCGCGCGGCGAAGGTCCCGGCGATCATCGGTTCGGCGTGCACCTCCGGCAGCGATCCCCAGCTCGAGCGCCTGGTGGGCATCGCGCGCGAGATCGCGCGGGAGGAGAAGCTCTCGTTCCGGCTCGCCGCGATCCACAGCGAGCAGAACAAGGACTATCTCAAGCGCAAGCTCCACGAAGGCAAGATCACGCCGCTCGCCAATGCGCCCGAGTTCAGCGAGCAGGTCATCGACCGCAGCGCGCATATCGTCGGTATGGCGGGCATCGAGCCGTTCGTCGCGGCGCTCGAGCACGGCGCGGAGGTCGTGATCGCCGGGCGCTCGAGCGACACCTCGATCTTTTCCGCGATGCCCGTCATGCGCGGCTTGAATCCCGCCACGGTCTGGCACGCCGCGAAGATTCTCGAGTGCGGCGCGGCGTGCGTGGTCATGCGGAAGTACCCGGACTGCATGTTCGCGACGGTGCGCGACGACCACTTCATCGTCGAGCCGCCGAATCCCGAGTACCGCTGCGATCCGGCGAGCATCGCCTCGCACAACCTCTACGAGAATTCCACGCCCTACGAACTCGTCGAGCCCTCCGGCGTGCTCAACACCTTTTCGGCGAAATACGAAGCGGTGTCCGACCGCGCGGTACGCGTTTCGGGCAGCACGTTCACACCGGCGGCGCGCTACACGATCAAGCTCGAAGGGGCGGAACTCGCCGGCTACCAGAGCGTCCTGATCGGCAGCGTGCGCGACCCGATCATCCTGCGCCAGTTCGACTCGTGGCTCGCGGGTCTGACGCGGGCGGCGCAGGACCGGATCGCGGCCGTGTTTGGCGCGGGCATCGAGGAGAAGTATCAGCTTGACGTGCGGGTGTTCGGCCGGAATGCGACCATGGGCGCGCTCGAGAGCGAAACCCGGATCGGGCACGAAGTGGGGCTGCTGTTCCAGGTTACCGCCGATACCCAGGAGCGGGCGACGGCGCTGATCAAGTCGGTGAGCCACATCGCGGTGCATTATCCGGTGCCGGAATGGACCGGGCTCATCACCTCGATCGCCTATCCCTACTCTCCGGCCGAAATCGCGCGCGGGGCGAGTTACCGCTTCAACATGAACCACGTGGTTGCGCCGGCCTCTCCGCTCGAGATGTTCAGCATCGACTACCAGCAGGTGTGAGGACGCGATGGCGAGACTGTGGCAGGTGACGAAGTTGATCCGCAGCAAGAACGCCGGGCCGTTCGAGCTCACCTTCGACGTGATCTTCAAGGACCATGAAACCTACGAAAAAGTGCGCGACGCGAAGCTGATCAACGCCGAGTGGTTCGCGCGGACCTACCGCCTCACGCCCGAAGTCGTCTCGATCATCCATTACGACGCGGCAAGTGCGATCAAGATCACCATTCCGCGCCCGGCGATCTCGGGAGACATCGACGACACGGACGTCTTCGGCGGGCAGCAGTACGGCCCGCTCGTGGATCTCGAGGTACCGTAAAGACGAAGTGGAATCTTCGAATCGAGAGCGTGATGAAGAGGAGCTTCGCACCATCACGATCGCGTGCCGGTTTCGCTCTTGCGATCTGCGTCGCAACAGGCTTCTGGCTGAGTCCCGGTTTTGCGGGCGCAGCGGCGCCGGGATGGAAGCCGGAGAAAGCCGTAGCGATGCTGATTTTGCACGAAAAGCGCCTGTAATAATGTCACACCATCGCGCGCTATGTTGCTGAACGACTGGTGGAAACGAAAATTTCCGGAACTTCCCCTGCGCCCGCCGAGTCCCTCAAAGGGAGAAGCCTCCCGCGATCAGTCGTAAAGATCTTTCCCGTCAATCCCCTACACAATTCTTAGGAGACATCATGAGAATCCGATCCAGCTTCGTGGCGATGACCATCTGCGCGGCAATGGGTATGGCATGGACACCGGCCACGTTTGCCCAGGGCAGTGCACCCAAGGTCCAGCAATCCGCCCCGTCGTACAGCGATTCCGAACTGAAATCGTTTGCAGTCGCTGCATTGGAAGTCCAGCGCATCAATGATGCCTACCTGCCGAAGCTCAAATCGGCCAGCAGCCCCGAGGAACAAAAACAAGTGGAGAAGACCGCTACCGCCGAGATGGTCAAGGCGGTCGAGAAGGAAGGCATGACCGTCGACAAATACAAGGAAATCATGAACCACGCGCAATCGAATCCGGAGGTCGCGGAAAAGGTCATGCAGCACATCAAGAACGTCCAGTGACCTCCCTCACTGGGGTTTGACGCCCGCGTCCTTGACCACCTTCGCCCAGCGCGTCGGCGACGGCCGGTCCTTCGCCCTTGTACGGCACGAACAGCATGTCGATGCCGGCCATGAGCTTGAAGAGTTCTCCCGCCATGTGCGGCGTGCCGCCTGAGGCCGCGCCGAAAGTGAGCTGCCCGGGACGCGACTTCGCCAGCGCAATCAGGTCCTTCACCGATCTCGCGTTAAATTTTCTTGGTCTCGGCTTGAAAATAACGCATCTATTGCGATGCATCAAGCTGCTCCGGGCGCGGTCTAATTTGCGTTGCAATGTTTGAAACGTGCGGCAGAAATATCACGGCAGCTTCAAGCCGCGCTGCGCTACTTCAATTCCAAGAAGGAGCTTGCTCATGGGAGCATCTACCAAGAATCGAGCCAGGTTTATCAATCCGCTGGATCGCGTGCGCATGTCGGAAAGCGAGCGCCGCGCGGCGAAGGCGTACCTGGCGCAGGGTGAGGCGGTCGCCGATTTCATCATCGGCGTAATCGCGGCCCTCCGCTTCGTCATACACGGTGTCGAGCGTGGTGTCCGCACATTGGCGCGAACCCCCTCAGCGCACCATTAACAGTCGTTTCCGCACCGCTCCCGCACGGGCTCGCCCGCGCAGAATCCCGCCCGGGAGAGCGGTCGGCGCGCGCATGCCGCAAAAACGCGTCACGCTTGCGTTGCAGGGCGGCGGCTCCCACGGCGCCTTCACCTGGGGCGTGCTGGATCGCCTGCTCGAAGACGAGCGCATCGACATCGAGGGGATCAGCGGCGCGAGCGCGGGCGCGGTGAACGCGGTGGTGCTCGCCCACGGTCTCACGGTCGGCGGGCGCGCGGGCGCGCGCCAAGCGCTGGAGACGTTCTGGCGGAGCGTTGCGTCCGAAACGCCGTTCAGCCTGGTGCCCGGCCATTGGCCGGACGCGGCGGATCTCGCCGCGCTGAATCCCAATCCCGCCGTCAAGACGCTGGTCTTTCTCGCGCGCTTCTTTTCACCCTACCAGCTCAATCCGTTCAATCTCAACCCGCTGCGCGACATCCTGGCGGCCCAGATCGATTTCGAGCGCATCCGGCGCGATTGCAGGGTGAAGCTTTTCATCGCCGCCACGCGGGTCGCCACCGGCAAGCTCCGGCTTTTTTCGACCGCGGAAGTCGCGTTGGAAGCGCTGCTCGCCTCGGCGTGCATCCCGTCCCTCAGCCACCCGGTCGAGATCGACGGCGAGACCTACTGGGACGGCGGACTGACCGCCAATCCGCCGCTGCGCCCGCTCCTCTACAAGTGCAAGGCGCGCGACATGCTGGTGGTCCTGCTGCACCCGCTGCGCCGGACCGCAGCGCCCGCCACGGCGGACGAGATCATGCAGCGCCTCACCGAGATCAGTTTCAGTTCCGCGCTCTCCGTGGAACTGCAGGGCATCGCGCTCGCGAAGCGCGAGGCCGAACGCGCGCTGTTTTCGCTGGGCCGTCTGGACCGCAGGCTGCGGCGCTTCAACCTGCATCTGATCGGCCCCGATGATTTCATGAACCGGCTGAGCGTGCTGAGCAAGCTCGACACCGGGTCCGCCTTCATCGAAGCCTTGCGCAATGAGGGGAGGAGCCGCGCCGACGCATGGCTGCAGGAGAACTTCATGCACATCGGCGCGCGCTCGTCATTCGCGCTGGACGAGCATATATACTGAAGGCGAAGGTCGAGCGTATTGGTTTTGTGCGAAGCTCAGTTCGGGACGAGCGCGCCTTCCACCACCTTTACCCGGGCGCCGACGCGGAACGCCGGTTCGGCGTCGTACGGGAAGTTGCGCGCGCTGCCGTCTTCCATGCGCACGACAACGTCGTAGCGCTTGGTGGTCTTGACGTGTTTCTCGACTTGGTGTCCGGCGTAGGCGCCGCCCGCCGCGCCGGCGACCGTCGCGATCTTGCGGCCACTGCCGCCGCCGATCTGATTTCCGAGCAGAGCGCCCGCCACGCCGCCGGCGACCGCGCCCAGACCAGTGCCTTCGCCCTGCTGCTCGATGACGTTCACCGCTTCGACGCTGCCACAGTTGGCGCAGACGCGCGGCGGCGCCGAGGCGACCCGAGCCGGTTCGTTGGCGGTGGTGCGCTTCGGCGCGTCGGCGACAACGGCCTTCTTCGGGGCAGGGCTTGCGGCTTTCTTCTGCACCGGCGCCGGTTCTGTTTTGGCCGTCTCCGTCTTGGCCGGCGGCTGCACTTCGGTACCTCTGGATACCGAACTCGGAATGATACCGGTCATCACACCGACGCCGACGGCGCTGAAGACGATCACCGCCACCGCCGCGGTCGCGATCAGTGGATTGGTTCTTTGTGTTTCTGACATAGACGCCTCCTCATTATGAAACGGTAGCAACCTGACAACGCCCATCGCTTGTCCGACGTTGACGCCATCCGCCGGCAGCTATGACATGTTAATAGCCGGTGCGCTGCTGCGCCAGGAATTATTTCCTGTAAAGATTTCGCGACGGCGTGTCGCGATTTGGCGACAAAACCGCTGCAAGCGGGGCGGCTTACTCGAGCTTGATTTCCGCCGCTTTGACCACTTTGCCCCATTTCGTCATTTCGCTTTGCAGAAACCGGGCAAGCTCCTCGGGCGTATTGCCGGCCGCTTCCGCTCCGGCGCTGACGAGAAGTTCTCTCACCTTCGGCGCGTGAAGGCTTTGCACAACCGCGGCATGGATTCTGCGAATGATGTCGCGCGGCGTCGCTCCCGGCGCCAGCATCGCGTTCCATCCCGATGCGTCATAACCCGGCACGCCGGCTTCGCTGATCGTCGGGAGTTCCGGGAAAATCGCGGAGCGGGTGGCGGCGGTCACGGCGAGCGCCCGTAATTTTCCCGCCTTGATGGAAGGCACTACGGCAGCGATCGGAGCGAACGTCATCGCAACGTGGCCGCCGATCACGTCCGTCACCGCGGGCGCTGCACCTTTGTACGGAACGTGGCTCACGTTCGCGCCCGACATCATGTTGAACAGCACGAGCGAAAGATGATTCGAACTGCCCATGCCCGCCGATGCCGAGTTGAGCGTGCCGGGCCGCGCCCGGTCCAGGGAAAGAAGTTCCTTCACCGAGCGCGCCGGAAGCAACGGGTGCACCACGAGGACGTTGGTCATCCTGACCACGAGGCTGACCGGCGCGAGATCGCGCATGAGGTCGTATCCCAGCCTGGGATAGACGGCGGGGCTGCTCGAGAGCGCCGTTGTTCCCATCAACAAGGTATATCCGTCCGGGGCGGCGCGTGCGACCGCTTCGGCGCCGATGTTTCCGCTCGCGCCCGGCCGATTGGAGATGATGACAGGCTGTTTCCAGGTCTCGCTCATCTGCTGCGCGACCGCCCGCGCGACCAGATCCACCGAGCCGCCGGCGGGAAACGGGGCGACCACCACCACGGTTTTCTCAGGATAGAGTTGTGCGCCCGCGGCGCCGGACAGCAGCAGTAGGACGCAACCGATAGCTCGCAGGGTTCGCATGCTGGTTCATTTCTCCGGAACGGGACACTCGCGACATGGGCGCCGGGTCTCCGGCGGTAATCTTACTAAACTGGATAATAATCCGGTTTCGCTCGACCCCCCCTCTCCGCCCCGTCAATTCGGCGGTGCGGGGCCACCCGCTGAGCGGCGTACCCGGTTCCGGCATGCCGGTTGAGCCGGGCGGGATGGCCGCGACTCCGAATCCCAATGTCCTCGCGGCGACCGGCGCGCTTTTTTCGTTGTATGATTCGACTCCGGCGTCCGCCTTTGCTATTGTGGATGAGGGGAGCCCTTTCACTCGCACTACGGAGAGTTTCACGTGGGCAAGAAAATTTATGTTGGCAATCTGAGCTATAACGTAGGCAAGAACGATCTGCAGGAGATGTTCG
Source organism: Betaproteobacteria bacterium (assembly GCA_016202565.1). Taxonomy (GTDB): domain Bacteria; phylum Pseudomonadota; class Gammaproteobacteria; order Burkholderiales; family SG8-41; genus DSOT01. The sequence goes on from JACQOK010000295.1 coordinate 7,074, forward strand.
CCGCGCACGGAACGGTGGTGTCGGCGCAAGTGATCACCGATCGCGACACGGGGCGCTCCAAGGGCTTCGGCTTCGTCGAGATGGCCACCGAGCCGGAGGCACAGGCCGCCATTGCCGCGCTCAACGGCAAGAGCCTCGATGGCCGTAACATGACGGTGAACGAAGCCCGCCCGCAGGAAGGGCGCAGCGGCGGCGGTTTCGGCGGCGCCCGCAGGGGCGGCTTCGGTGGGGGTGGCGGTCGTGGCGGACCCGGCGGCGGTCGTGGCGGCCGGGGGGGTGGCGGCGGCGGGCGCGGGGGCGGCAACCGCTACTGATTCTCAGCAGGCGCGTCCGCGCCAAACGCGGACCAACGCCGGCACGTCGGCGTCATCTTCAGTCATTGGCGTATCGTCAGGGAGGCCGTTCGCCATGCGCTACGAACTCTACTACTGGCCGGGCATCCAGGGACGCGGCGAGTTTGTCCGCCTTGCGCTCGAGGAGGCCGCCGCCGACTACGTGGATATTGCGCGCATGCCGGCACGCGCCGGAATGGGCATGCCGGCGTTGATGCGTCTTCTCGAAGATACTGCGATCGGACACCCGCCGTTCGCCCTGCCGGCTCTCAAGGCGGGCAAACAGGTGATCGCGCAGACCGCGAACATCCTTCTGTTCCTGGGGCCGCGGCTGGATCTCGCACCCAAAGCCGAAGCGGGCCGGCTGTGGGCGCACCAGCTGCAGCTCACGATCGCCGACTTCATCAGCGAGGCGCACGACGTTCACCACCCCATCGCAAGCGGGCTGTATTACGAAGCCCAGAAACGCGAAGCGAAGCGGCGCGCCCAGGATTTCCGGGTGGAACGCCTGCCAAAGTTCCTCGGATACTTCGAGGATGTGCTGGCGCGTAACGCGGGCGGCGGGAATTTCATGATTGGAAGGCGCCGGTCGTATGTCGATCTTTCGATGTTTCAGGTACTGGCGGGATTGAGCTATGCCTTTCCGCGGGCAATGGCCCGGTTGAAATCGCGATGGCCGCGATTGGTGGCGCTGTACCAGCGGGTCATGGCGCGTCCGCGCATCGCCGCGTATCTCGCCTCTTCGCGGCGTCTGCCGTTCAACCCGCAAGGCATATTCCGCCACTATCCGGAACTCGATGGATAGCGCTCCGCCAAAGAGGGAACGCCGATGTCACTCATAGAAAACAAGATCCTGATCCAGCGCTTCTACGATGAAGGCATCAATCGCCACGATGCAGCCGCAGCGGCGGCGTTCTACGCGCTCGAAGCGAAGAACCACAGCCGGCAGGTCGGCCGCGCCGGCATGCAGGCGGTGTTCGAGGCGCTGTTCAGCGCCTTTCCGGACTTCGATTATCGGATCGAGGAGTGCACGGCCGAAGGCGATCGCGTCGTGTGCAAGGTCACGATGACGGGCACGCATCGCGGGCAGCCGACGCTGGCGCAGGCCTTCAGCGGCATGCTGAACGGCGTGGCGCCGACCGGCAAACCGGTTCGCGTGCTGCAGTTCCACAGCTTCGTGGTAAGGAACGCGCAGATACTGGAGCACGCCGCGGTGCGCGACGATCTCGGCATGCTGTTGCAACTGGGTTTGCTGCAGCGGCCGGACTGATCACCGGAATGACGGAAGATTGAGGGGTACTGTCATGAGAGTCCTGTTGACTGCGATCGTGCTCGCCGCTGCGGCATCAGCGGCCGCCGCGCAACCTTATCCGAGCCGCCCGATCCGCATGATCCTGCCCAATCCGCCGGGCGGTGCGAACGACATCGTCGGGCGCATCGTGGCACAGAAGCTGAGCACCATCCTCGGACAGCAACTGGTCGTCGACAATCGCGGCGGCGCCGGCGGCGCAATCGGCGCGGAAATTGCCGCCAGCGCTGTGCCCGACGGGCATACGCTGCTTGCCGCCACGTTCGCCACGCATACCACTGTTCCTCATCTTCACAAGAAAATTGCCTACGATCCGCTGGGCGGCTTCGTTCCGATCGCGCTGTTCGCCGTCCAGTACAGCATGCTCTCCGCCCACCCGGGATTCCCGCCGAATACGGTGAAGGACCTGATCGCGTACGCGAAGGCGAAGCCGGGCGCGATCAATTACGCCAGCGCCGGCCCCGGCTCGACCAGCGATTTCACGGGCAGAATGTTCGCGAAGACCGCCGACATCCAGTTTACGCTCGTGCACTACAAGGGCGGCGGCCCGGCGATTACCGCGCTCCTTGCCGGCGAGGCGCAAATCAATTTCGGTCCGATCCCCGCCACCGCGCCGCTCGTCCGCGGCGGGCGGCTCAAGGCGATTGCGGTGAGCGGCACGACGCGTTCCGTGGCCATGCCGGATGTTCCCACTGTTTCCGAATCCGGCGTGCCTGGATTTTCCGCGAGTGCATGGGTGGGATTGATGGCGCCGGTCGGTACGCCGCGACCGATCATCGAGAAGCTGGCGGCGGCGGCGAAAGAGGCGCTCGAAAGTGGGGACGTGCGCGAGCAGCTCATCAAGGCCGGCGCCGAACCCGCGTTCAAGCCGCCGCAGCCGTTCGCGCAGTTCGTGCGCGAAGAGTACGAGCGCTACGGGAAGCTCGTGCGCGAACTGGGGCTGAAGGCGCTCTGAACGGCGCCGTGGGATGCGAAGCGCGGGAGTTTACGCCGAGTAATCGCGGCGCCGATCCTGTGCGATCACGACCAGCGCGCCGCGCGGCGCAGCCAGTGCATGCGTGATACCCGCCGGCACGTGCAGCATGCAGCGCTCGTTGACCTCCATGCGCTCGCCTTCGAGTTCCGCCTCCAGTGCGCCCCCGGCAACGAACGTGAACTGCTCGTTGTCATGGACATGGCGTCCCAGCGTTGCGCCCGGCGCAAGGCGCAGCACGCCGACATGCAGTAGTTCGCCGGTCAGCAGTTTTCCCGTGATCCCTTTGGGCAACTGCAGGCCCGCTCCAAGGGTGACGACAGCGCTTGCAGGACCCGTTACGGCATCGGCATCGTCGGTCATGTCGTAGACGTAACGCTTGCCGGGTCCGGCGGGCAAACGTTTTGATTCGGCGATCACTTCCGCCGTGGTCTGTCTCGGCTCGTGCGCGCGGCTCCCGAAGCCGGGAAAGCAGTTGGGTCCGTCATACTTGCCATCTACCGGCGGGCCGACGATGCCGTGGCGCGTGTCCTTGATCGCGAGAAACACCAGATCTTCATCGGGACAGGCGAGACCGGCATGCACGGCCATCCCGGGCGTATGCAGGATCATCCCTTTCGAGGCGAAGGCGCGGTCGCCCTCGACCTCGCCCATCATCGTGCCCTGCAGGATGTAGTTGAACTGTTCGTTGGGATGGGTGTGCGCCTTGGCCCCCGTGCCCTGCGCCTGCCGGCCGAGCGTGACGATGATGTGGCTACCGGAAAGCACCGCGCCGACGGTCGAGGATTTGCCGGTTTGCAGCGTCGGGCCCGACAGGAGTCTCCTTGCCGCGACCTTGGCGCTGGTCGGACCTTCAGGTACGCGGTCCAGGGCCGCGAAATCGTACACGTGCTGAACGCGGCTCGGGCTATTGACTTGATTCATGGTGCTGCTCGCAAATGATGCCGAACAAGTCTAGCATACGAAGAGGGAGAGTCAGCCCGATTTCTTCCATTCGAGGAACACGCGATGCCAAAAATACTGATCGTGCACGGCGCCGGAATGAACATGCGCGGCAAGGCGCAAATCGATATCTTCGGGCCCATGACCCTGCCGGAGTACGACGAGCATATCCGAAAATACGCTTCGGACCTCGGAGTCGAAGTCGAGATTTTCCACTCGAATGTCGAGGGCGAAGTCATCAACAAGTTCTACCAGGCGCATGACCGCGGCGTGGACGCGGCGATCATCAATCCTGCCGGCTACACCACCGGTTATCCCGCGCTGATGGCCGCGATCGCCCAGGTGCGTTTCCCCACCATCGAACTCCATATCTCCAATCCGGCGCGGCGGGGCAGGGAGTCGGAAATCGCGCGCGCGTGCCGGGGCGTGGTCACCGGCTTCGGCATCTACGGCTATTACCTCGCCTTGCGCGGCGTCCGGGACATGGTGGGAGACGCGGCGAAGAGAAGCGGCGACAAGAAGTGATTTGTGGCGGTTCGGGTTCGATCTGGCGGGCAGCCCCCGATATCGCATCAACCTGGTGATTCCACGAATGTCTCAGAACGGGCCTAAACCGGCCAGGAGCCGTCATTCGATTCGCGGAGCGGATTCACTCTGAGCACATTGTCGAACCACGATAGACCGGTACCCCATCCCTCATAGGGAAGCGCCATTTGATTAACCGCGCGTGCTGAGGGGTGTAAGCTTACCCGACCCGCGCGGAAGCGCGAGCCCAGCCTGAGGGAGGGAGAACATGAGCGCAGCTGTTGACAAGTGACGGAATGGTCAACTAGTGATAATACATATTATCAGGGGCTCGATTTGCATCGCTGCAGCGTAATACACGGGCCAATCGTCAACCTACGGACGTTATCGAAGGTTTCGATGATCTCTCATCAAAGGCCGGCCCAGGCAACATAATCGATCGATAGTAAACGGCATTAAGCGATATTGGCGTTTTCTGTGACTCGAACAACGCCTGCTATGATACGTCTAGAGAAACGCGGTGCGGGCGTCGCACGTGGGGAGGTGCAGTGGATTTCGGGCTGTCCGAGGAACAAAAGCGCTGGCGTGCGCTGGCACATGAGTTCGCAGAGAAAACGATAAAGCCGGATGCGCTACGGCGCGATCGCATTCCTACCGCCGCCGAGCGCATCCCGTGGGATTGGATACGCGAAGCAGACAGGCTGGGCATACGCACGCTGGGCGTTCCGAGGGAGTTCGGTGGCGCTGGCGCCGACATCCTCACGATGTGCCTGGTGGGAGAGGAACTCGCAGTCGGCGATCTCGGCTTTGCCGTCATCATGGATCAGTGCTGGAAGATGGCGCATATCCTCAGCGACGCCATGACGCCGGAGCAGCAGCAGAGATTCATTCCTGCATTCGTTAAGGACCCTGAGGCGACGTTCGCCATTGCCTTTACCGAAATTGGCGCGGGGTCGGACCATCAGGGCTACCACGACTCGCCAGACATCGAGTTTCGCACTACCGCGGTGCGCGAGGGCGGCTTCTACGTCATCAATGGCAGCAAGCGCTATGTCTCGAACGGCGGCATGGCGAAGCTCTATTTCGTGGTCGCGCGCACCGATCCTAGCAAGACCTTGCGCGAGGGAGGCAGCGTATTCATCGTCCCGTCCGACACGCCTGGCTTCCGAGCCGATTTTTTCCACGAGAAGAGCAGCCAGCGGCTCGCCACCAACGGCACCTTTCACTTCGAGAACTGCCGCGTGCCTGCCGGTAACCTTTTGGGCGGCGAGGGACTGATGTCGCGGCTGCGCTCGGAGTTCATGTGGGGCAGCAAAGCCGAGGCGGCGGCAACGGCCCTGGGCGTCGGACGTGCCGCTTACGAGTACGCGCTGCAGTACGCGAAGGAACGCGTGCAGGGTGGTAGACGCATAGTAGAGCTGCAGGCAGTAGCGATGATGCTGGCGCAGATGGCGATGAAGATCGACGCCGCGCGCACGCAGATCTGGCGCACCGCGTGGCTTGCCGATTGCAAGCAGCCGGAGGCCCGCACGCTCGGCTTGCTCGCCAAGGTAAACGCCTCGGAAACCGCGTTCGAAGCGTGCAAGCTTGCGAGCGAAATCCTGGGTGGCGCCGCGATCATGCACGAGCATCCCGTCGAGAAGTACCTGCGCGATGCGACGAGCTTTCTGCATTCCGACGGCACCAACCAGGTGTGCTTGCTGCGGGCCGCACAGGGGCTCGCTGCTCCGGGCGCGGCGCTGTATGGCTTCTGAAACGAAAGGGGCACGATGAAGCGAAAGGAGCTCGGTGTGGCCGTGATTGGTGCGGGCCGCATCGGAAGCCTGAGGGCACGCCTTGCCGCGCGACACCCCGCTGTACACTTTCTCGCGGTATCCGATCTGAATAAAGATAGCGCGCGTGCGCTCGCCGAGCGCACCGAAGCCGACGTGTACTCCACCAACAACTGGGAGATGATCTCGCGGCCAGAAGTGAATGCTGTCATTGTGTCGACCCCCGAACACGAACACGTGGAGCCGGTCCGCCAGGCGCTGGAACTCGGCAAGCCGGTCCTCATGGAAAAGCCGCTGGGCCTCACGCTCGCAGACGCAGACCAAATACTCGCTGCGGTGGAAAAGACGCGCGGCGATCTGCGGGTAGGCTACATCCGTCGCTTCAAGCGCTGCTTCGCACGTGCCAAACAGCAGGTGCTGGACGGGCACCTTGGCAAGATTTGCGGAGGCACGGCGCGCGTCTACAACACGCGTGCGCAGGCCTTCGAGATCCTCAAACGCAATCCCGAGGCGACACCGGTCGTGGACGTGCTGACCTATTTCGTGGACCTCATGCTGTGGTTCAACGAGGGCAATCCGCCGGTGGAGGTAGTAGCGCGCGCTCAGCACGGCATCTTCAAAGAGGCGGGTTACAACGTGCACGACCTTACTTGGGCCATCGTCACGCTCGCTGACGGCGCCGTCATCAACTTGGGCATCAGCTACGCGCTGCCGGCGAAGTATCCGATCCTCGGACAGTCCGACCGCGTGGAGCTGCTCGGCTCCGATGGCACGATGATCATAGACGATGACCACCATGATCATATTTTGTACTCCGAGAAGGGCGTGGGCCACGCGTACGTGCCCGGGCACAAGATCAATCTGGCGTTCAGCGGCAGCAATCCTTCGGGTGACTGGGCGCTCGACGACTATTGGGGCCCGCTCGGCAATGAAACGCGCTCCTGGCTCGACCATCTGGTCACCGGCAGGCCGGTTCCCCACGCCACGCCGAAGGAGGCCCGGCTAGTGCTGGAAACGACCATCGCCATTGAGCGCTCCGTGCATTCCGGCGAGCGGGTGAGGCTGCCGCTGGAAACCTGAGGCAGCGAAGCGATCGGTACGTTGGAAAAGGGAAACCAATGCGAGCAATGATACTGGAACGGTGTGGCGCGCCGTTGACGCTAAAGGACGTGCCGGCGCCGAAAATCGGCCCCAACGACGCGCTGATACGCGTGCGTGTGTGCGGCGTGGGGCTCACCGTCGTCAGCATGATTGCGACACGGGGACGAATTACGTCGTTTCCCCGGATCCCGGGTCACGAGATCGCCGGCGAGGTGGTGGAGATCGGCTCCGAAGTGCGGACCGTCAAGGTGGGGAGCCGCGTGACCAACCATTACTACCTCACGTGCGGCAACTGCCGCTACTGCCGCAGTGGGCGTGAGACTTTGTGCGAGAACCTCCGCGGCAACGTCGGCAGCGGCTGCGACGGCGGCTACGCTGAATACGTGGCGCTGCCCGAGCGTAACCTCGTACCGGTCCCGGATGGGGTAACCGATCTTGAGGCCTCTGTAGCGAGTGATGCCATTGCTACCCCCTACCACGCATGCCACAAGGAAGCGCAGATCAGCCCGGGAGACGACGTGCTGATCATCGGTGCGGGCGGCGGTGTTGGCATCCACATGGTCCAGATGGCGAGACTGTGCGGCGCGCGCGTGATCGCGGCCGAAGTTGGCGAGGAAAAGCTGGAGCTCGCGAGGCGCATGGGCGCAGACCAACTCATCGACGCGCGCCGTGGCGAGTTCGTGAAGCAGGTGAAAGCGCTGACCGGCGGGCGAGGCGTCGATGCAGCAATCGACATGGTCGCCAACAGCGAAACGCTGCAGGCGAGTCTGGCATCCCTCGCTCCGGGCGGGCGCATGGTGATCATCGGCTCGCGGCCGAAGGCTGTGTTCGGCGCCGATCCCGTGTTTACGGTTAATCCACATGAGCACCTGCGCCAGGCGCAGGAAATTCATGGCTCGCGCTACGTCAACAACGAAGAGATCATGCGCACGCTGCAGCTTGTGAAACAAAAGCGCATACAGGCGGTGGTCAACAGGCACTTTTCCGCTGGAAGAGGCCGAGCAGGTGCACGAGCTGCTACGGAAGAACGCGATTGCGGGCCGCGCGGCGCTCATCGTCGCATAATGTAGCTCTCGGTGGACGACAGAAAGTCTGTCTGCTTAACCACGCGGGACGCTAGGTACAACCGGTGAATAAGCAAGGAGGAGAAATAATGAAAACGACGGCGTACTTCATGGCCGCGGCGCTATTTGCTTCGCTCGCAATGCCATGTATGGCGCAAACCTATCCCGCCAAACCCGTGAGGGTAATCATTGTATTTCCCGCCGGTGGCTCGAACGATGTCACGGCGCGCATCGTATTCAGCAAGATGGCGGATATCACGGGCCAGCAGTTCGTGCTCGAAAACCGCGGCGGGGCAGGTGGCACGATCGGCTCGGAATTCGTGGCGAAGAGTGCCCCTGACGGCTACACCGTGATGATTCAGTCCACTACCCACGTCGCCAACGCGCATCTCTACAAGAAGCTCTCGTATGATCCGTTGAAGGACTTCATCGGCGTGACGACGCTGGCGCGGCAAGTGGGCGTCCTGCTTGTCCACCCGTCGATGCCGGTGCGCTCCGGCAAGGAACTTCTTGCTCTGGCGAAGCGGCGCCCCGGCGACATCACGTACGCATCGTCCGGCAATGGCAGCTACGCGCACATGTCGATGGCGCTGTTTATGTCCATGGCGAAGATCAACATGATCCACGTCCCGTACAAAGGCGGCGGTCCGGCAAACGTCGCCCTCGTGGCCGGGGAGACGCAGACGCTGCTGACTTCGCTCGGCTCAGTGGGCCATTACATCCAACAGGGACGCGTGCGCGCCCTCGGCGTCAGTTCCAGCGCCCGCACCACGCAGTTTCCCGATATCCCGGCGATCGCTGAATTCCTTCCTGGCTACGATTTCGTCGGGTGGGTCGGCTGTTTCGTGCCGGCCGGCACGCCGCGACCCATCGTCGATACGCTCAACGCCGTACTGAAAAAGGCGCTCGAAGACCGTGAGATCGCCTCCAAGCTCGTTTCCCAGACGCTCGATCCGCTTTATGCGACGCCCGAGCAGTTTGCTCGGCGGCTGCAGGAGGACTACGAGAAGTATGCTGCTGTGGTGAAGATCAGTGGCGCCAAGATCGAGTAAACCAGCATATATCCGCTGCGTGGCTTAGACGGCCAACTATCGATAATGTTCGTTATCGAGGATCTCTTCCTGCGGGAGAAGGGCGACACTGTTTCTGCGAGGGCGGCTCTCGGCCAGAAGCTGTCCGTCGCGGCACGGGTTACAGCGATGATTTCGTGGGCAACAACGCGGCTCTAAGCCGAAAAATCGCGCGGATTTCGAGCAGATTCTCGGGCATTACAAAGGCATAGCCAGGTCCGACCCCAAACGGACCTGCCGGCAAGACCGCCGTACTATTTCAGCTTCTTCAACGCCGCTATGGTCTTCGCCTGATCTTCCGCGCTGTCGCACGCGACGTAACTCACAAACTTCCTGCCGATGGCAATTCCGCTGATGCCGCGAAAGCTGATCCCGGCGTCGCCGAGGGCGCGCGCGATCTTCGCTCCCAGGCCCGGCCGGTCCGCGCCTTCGATCCGCACGGAATAAATGGTCTGAGGGGTGCCCATGCCCGCTTCCCGCGCGGCGCGGGTCACTTTGGCGCCCTTGACTGGCGTCACAAACAGCATCCCCTTGCCCGGGTTTTCCGGGGTGCGCCGCGCGAACACCATTTCGAAGTTCGCCCCCGCCTTGGCAAGCGGCTCGAGCTTGTCGGCTACGCCTCCCGCGCGGTCATCGATGCTCACCGCCCAGACTTCCGCCTTCGTCGCCTTGAGTCCCATAGCGTCCTCCTCTAGAGAATGGCCCGCGACGGATAATTTACTCCGATCGGCGCCCGCGCGATATGCTCGCCCGAGCTGTGCTCGCTCGCGACACAACTCGCGGTTTTTCAGAGTCTCCCTAACTTTGTCTTGGGCCGCGAATCTCCAACAATACGGCCTCTACCTGCCGCCATAACTTCGCGTTTTCCTTGTCACCGGCATTCTCAAAGGACGCGGCCTTTTGAGCGGCTTCCGCGATGGCTTTGGCGCCTTGCGCTTCGAAAAGGCGATGTGCAAGTGCCGAAATATCCGTTGTATTCATCTCTCGACCCCCTTTCAATAGGACGCTCACAGGAAACAATCTCGCTCGATCGCTCGACTGCTGGTCTTGACCCAAATCAAGCGGTGAACGCATGCCATGAGACAAGTCCCAGGGAAGCCGGTTCGAAGTAAACTGCAATACGGCGTTTTCCGGTGGGCTGCCTTGGCATCCGAGTGGCATAAAATGAATGGCGTAGCCACTCACAGCCTGAATGATCGCAAAATCTCGATTCGGTCGGAGGGAATATGCCCGATACCGTGCGAAGGGTTCATTATTTCTCCATACAGGTCTCCGACAAGCCGGGAGAGGTGTTCAGGGTGCTTTCAACCTTGGTGAGTGCGGGGATAAACCTGCTGGCATGTACCGGCCATCCTCGCGGTCGCCGCGCCCAGATCGATGTGGTGCCCGACGACGCGGACAAGTTCAGAATCGCGGTGACAAAGGCCGGTCTTGCCTTCACGCCCGAGAAAACCGGTTTCCTGATCCAGGGGAAAGATCGCCCCGGAGCATTGGCGGAAAATCTCGGCAAGCTCGCGGTGGCAGGCGTGAATGTCACCGCAGTCGATGCGCTCACCGCCGGGCAAGGACGCTGGGGTGCAATCGTCTGGGTTGAGCCAGAAGACGTGGGCAAGGCGGCGAGGCTGTTCGGTGCGAAAGCGAAACCTGGATCATCACAACGCTGAATCCAGCAACTGCGGTTTTGTCCGCTTTGGGTCGTTTCCAGAAATCGGAGTTGGGACACCGCCTGTCAGATAAGGTCCGTCTCCGGTCACCCTTCGTCGTCACTTCTTTTCGCCGGCCGGCTCCAGGCCTTTTGCCTTGATCACGCGTGCTGCGGCCGGCGTCGAGAGAAACTCGAGCAGCGCCCGCGCCGCTTGCGGCTCGCCCGCATCGCGAAAGATGCCCGCCGCCACCACGGTAATTTTCTGCAGCTCGGCTGGTATGGGACCGACCAGATCGATGCCGGGCACGGCCAGCAGTTCCGGGATCTGTTGTATCGCGATTTCGGCTTCGCCGCTGGCGACAAGCTCGCCGATCAGCCCGCCCGCGCGCCGCCTCGCCTTGGATTTTACGTCCTCCGCGATCCCGAGACGCTCGATCAGGCCAGTGAAATGCATGCCGCTCGCGCCGTTTATCGTATGGGCGATTGACTTGGCCTTCAGGAGCGTGCGCTGGAACGCCTCGACCGAGCCGATGTCGGGTTTTGCGGCGCCCGCGCGCACCGCCATGCCGATGCTGCAGCGGGCAAGGACGACACAAGTGTCGGGCGCAATTCGTCCTTCCTTCGTCAGTTCGTCGATCGCGGATGAACCGATGATGACCACGTCCGCAGTCTCGCCACTCCGGATGCGGGTCAACATCAATTTCGCCGGATCGTAGCTGATCGCGACCTTGTTCCCGCTCGCGCGTTCGAACTGCGGGACGAGTTCGCCCATTACGGCGCGCATGCTGTTGGAGGTCAATACTTTGATCTGGGCGGCGTCGCCGGCGGTGTTCTGGGTCGTCATGATGGCAGCGTCCTCTGGTGGAATAAGCAAAGTATACGGTCATTCCCGCCTCGTCTCGAAGCCGGTAGCGCAAGAGAACATCCCGGGCGTAAACTCCATCGACACGCTGAGTAACCGGAGGAAAAGAGCCATGCTGTTTCCAACGACCCTGGTCGGCAGTTACCCGCAGCCGGAATGGCTGATCGACCGGCAGAAGCTCGCCGGACGCTTTCCCCCGCGGGTGCGCGCGAAAGAGCTGTGGCGCATCCCCGAGCCGCTGCTCGCCGAGGCGCAGAACGACGCCACGCTGCTCGCGATTCGCGCCCAGGAAGAGGCGGGTCTCGACATCATCACCGACGGCGAGAATCGCCGCGAGAGCTACTCGAACCGCTTCGCAACCGCGCTCGAAGGCGTGGACATCGACAATCCCGGCACCGGGCTCGATCGCTCCGGGCATCCGAATCCCGTGCCGCGCATCGTCGGCAAAATCCGGCGCCGTCATCCGGTGGAAGTCGAGGACGTGAAATTCCTGCGTGCGCATACGAGAAAGATGATCAAGATGACCGTGCCCGGCCCCTTCACCATGTCGCAGCAGGCGCAGAACGACTATGACCCGAGCGACGAAGCGGCGGCGATGGACTATGCCGTCGCGGTGAACGCGGAAATCCGCGACCTCTTCGCCGCGGGCGCCGACATCGTGCAGATCGACGAGCCGTACATGCAGGCCCGGCCCGAGAAGGCGCGCCAGTACGGGCTGAAGGCGCTCAATCGCGCGCTCGAGGGCATCACCGGCACGACCTGCGTGCACATCTGCTTCGGCTACGCGGCCATCATCCACGAGCGGCCTTCGGGGTATTCATTCCTCAGCGAACTGGCGGGTTGCACCTGCAAGCAGGTCTCGATTGAGACGGCGCAATCGAAACTCGATTGTTCGGTGTTGAAGACGCTGCCCGGCAAGAAAATCCTGCTGGGCGTCATCGATCTTTCCGACGTGAACGTCGAAACCCCGGAGACGGTGGCCGCCCGCATCCGCCGTGCGCTGCCGTATGTGAAAGCAGAAGATATTTTCGTTGCGCCCGACTGCGGCATGAAGTATCTGCCGCGCGATTCGGCGTTCGGAAAAATGCGCGCGATGGTCGAGGCGGCGAAGATCATGCGCGCCGAACTGGAGCGAGCTTAAGAATGAAGGCAGAAGCAAAACCCGCGCTGCGGGTCGGCTTGATGGTGCCCATCAACAATACGACGATGGAGCCCGAACTGCTCGCGTGGCTCCCGGCGGGGAGCACCTGCCGGACGCTGCGCATCCCGCGCGGGAAGGGCACGCTGACGCCGAAGGATCTGCCGGCCTACGTCGGGCAGGCGATGAAAATGGCAAAGAAGTTCGCCGATGACGATATCGACCTCGTGGTCTATGGCTGCACGGCGGCGGGATTCATGCTCGGGCCGCGCCGCGACGCCGGGATTGCGGCCGAGCTGGCCGGGATCACGCACAAACCCGTGGTTACCACCGCCAGCGCAATGATCGTCGCCTTGCGGCACCTGAACGCGCGCAACATTGCACTGGTTACGCCCTATCTCGATCTCGTCAATGAACGGCTGAAGAGCTTCCTCGAAGAGTCCGGTATTGCAGTGAAAATCCTCGCGAGCTTCCGCGCGCAAAGCGTGGACGATCTCGCCGCGATCGAGCCGGCGCAGATCGCGGCCTTGTCACGTCAGGTGATGCGGGAATCGTGCGATGCGCTGTTTATCGCGTGCTCACAACTGCCGACGCATGAGATCCTGCCGGACCTCGAGCGCGAACTGGGCCGCCCGGCGTGGTCGTCGATCCGGGCGACGGCGTGGCACGCTTACCGGGCTGCGTTAACCGCCCCCGTCTCCGGCGGAAACTTGTAGTAGGTCGCGTTCAGATAGGCCACGACGTCCTCGATTTCCTGCGGCGTCATCTTCGGGTTGAGGTAGTCGTTGCGCCGGATCACGCCTTCCCGGACGGCGGCGAGCGACTTGGCTCTGCCCTTGAACCGCGTAGGTTCGGCGGGGGGGAGATCGGAGAGTCCGCTTGCTCTCAGCACCGAATCGAAAAAGGTGGCCGCCGCGTGGGTCACCGGCGCCACATACTGTTCGATGCCGTGACAGGAAAAGCATGCCCGGTGCAGCACGGCGCCCCGGGCCGGGTCGCCGACCAACCGGGCAGGGGGCGCTTTTTTCTCTGCGGCCTTGGCATACTCGGCACGGATTCTGGCTTTCTCTTCCGGCGTGGCGGCGGCCTCCATGCGGCGTCGATAGGCCTCGCGCTCCGCGCTCGTCATCCGCTCCGCACCCGGGATGACCTCACGCTCGGCAGTCTGCGCTGCCGAAGGCTCGGCACCGCGGGCCGCGTCCAGTGCCGCCGCGGTCATCACCACCGCAGTCGCGACCAAGATCAAAATCTCGAATGTCTTTCGTTTATTCCACGCCAACGCGCTACCCGTTTTCATCGCCCACCTCGTTGCCCACGACAATCCCGTGCCGGTTTAAAGAACCGGCTGACGGACGATCGTCGCACCTTCAGACACAGAAAGTGTATCGTTCCCGCCGCGGGAAGCGTCTTGATATAGGTCAAACGACCCTGAGAAACCGCCGGCGCCGACGCCTGAGGAGAAGGAGGAGGGGCAAGATGTATAATCAGCCAGCACGGGCCGGACGGGAGCTTCTCTCGCGCAGGCATAGCTGCCGCCCCTGCGGCCGGCCGGAAGGCGCAACAGGCGGCTGCCAATCACAACATCAGGAGGAGGCGTGTCGATGGACGCAATAAAACGCATGAGACTGGGACGATTTCTGGCGGTCCTTTCGGTAGCCACTTTTGCGGCCTGCCAGACAGCGCCTTCCGAGGACGTCGCGAAGGCGAGCGCAGCGCTGAAGCCGACCAAGGGCAACAAGACCTACGGCGAGGTCACCTTCGAGCAGGTCGGCAGCAAGGTGCGCGTCGTGGTGCAGGTCGTCGGGCTGAAGCCGAACCAGGAGCACGGCTTCCACGTGCACGAAGCGGGCGACTGCAGCTCGGGCGACGGCATGAGCGCGAAGGGCCACTTCAATCCGCACGGCAAGCCGCACGGCCATTACGGTACCGCTGAGCGCCACGCGGGGGACATGCCCAATCTCAAGGCGGATGCCAAAGGGCGCGCCAAGATGAGCGTCGAACTCGACGTCCTTACCGTGACGCCGGGCCCGGCGGGCGTGATCGGGCGCGGGTTGATCGTTCACGCGCAGCCGGACGACTACACGTCGCAGCCGGTCGGCAACGCCGGCGCGCGCCTCGCCTGCGCCGTGATCCAGGCCGGCTGAGCGGCACGCGGTACCACGGTTTTGAGGGCGCCTCGCGGTGCCCTTTAATTTCTCAGCGATTCATTGGCGCTGGTGACGCCTTGCCGCGCCATCGCCGCGGCAAGCGCGGGGAGGTCACGCCGCAGCAGACGGGGCTCGTTCTGGACGACGCCGGTTACAAGGCCACGATCGGCGGCAAAGACCTCGGCTTGACCGCGGTCGAGTATCAGTTGCTGAAGGTGCTGGTTTCACAACCCGGCCGCATCTATTCGCGCGACCAGTTGATGGATGCGATGTACCGCGACGAGCGCGTGGTGTCCGACCGGACGGTGGACAGCCACGTTAAGAAGATCCGAAAAAAAATCTCCGACGTGCTGCCGGAGCGGGAGATCATCCACTCGGTCTACGGGGTGGGGTACAAGTACGAGTGGACGTGACGAGTATTGAGTCTTTATCCAAAATCGATATGCGGGCGTATTATTCCCAGCGGTCCGGAGTGATTCCAGCGGCTGCGCAGAGGTCGGTTTAGCTTTCAGTTTTAAGAGAGCATAATGCGTTGAACCTAAGACCTAAAGTAGAGTCGCGTGAGCCCGACGATCTTTCGCGAGGATGGATTTCGGTTCTTTTTCTTTTCGCGCGAGGAGTCCCGGCTCCACGTGCATGTGCATCACGCGGACGGGGAGGCGAAATTCTGGCTTGAGCCCTCGATTGAACTGGCGCAGAATTACGGTCTGAACGACCGGCAGATTCGAGCGGTTGAAGCGTTGATCCGGAAACACGAAGATGACATCCGTGCTGCCTGGCACAAACACTTTGGACGTTGAGGTCACGAACGTCTCGACTCACGGTTTCTGGCTGATGCTGGGGACCGAGGAGTTGTTCGTGCCTTTTTCGGCGTTTCCCTGGTTCAAGGACGCGCCGATCGCCAAGCTCACGAATGTCGAGCGTCCTCAACCGCATCATCTCTACTGGCCCGACCTTGATGTGGATCTGGCCGTCGAATCTATCCGCCACCCCGAGAAGTTCCCAATGGTGGCGCGGTCCAGCGCCTAACCGCCGGTTTGTGACCGACGCGTTCCGCGCGGCACCACCGGAACGTTATACCTCGCAGGCAACCACCGCATGAAACCTCGGATCACTCTCATTACCATCGGAGTTGAAGACCTGGAGAGGGCGCTCCGGTTCTATCGGGATGGCCTGGGTCTGAAAACGGAAGGGATCGTGGGCGCGCAGTTCGAGCACGGCGCGGTGGCCTTCTTCGATCTGCAGGCGGGGCTGAAGCTCGCGATCTGGCCGCGCAAAAGCATCGCCCATGACGCGGGTGTTCCTCTGGGAAGTCCAAGCCCGACGGATTTCACGATTGGGCACAACGTCTCCTCAAAAGCGGAAGTCGATGCGGTAATGGAACAAGCCAGAAAGGCAGGAGCGGCGATCGTAAAGTCAGCGCACGATACGTTCTGGGGAGGTTACGCGGGTTATTTTCAGGATCCTGACCAGCACTTGTGGGAGGTCGCCTGGAATCCCCAGTGGGTCGTTCCCGAGTGAATAGGAGCCTTAGTAAGAAGGACGACGTAGACGCAATGATGATGTCTGCGCTTCTTCGCCATGTCGCATCATCTGCTGCCCTTATCGTTTTTGGAGTGCACCCGGGTTCACCACATTGATCGGCGCGCCGGCGGCATAGGCGAGGATCTGGTCGAAGATGTCCGTGAACTGAAGCTCGTATTCTTCGCGCGTGACGTAACCGATATGGGGAGTGCAAACGACGTTCTCCATCGTGCATAGCGGGTGGTTCACGTCCCGCATCGGTTCTTCTTCGTAGACATCGACCGCCGCCATGCCGGGACGTCCCGCTTTGAGCGACTGCACCAGTGCCCCGGGTGCGATGAGCGGTGCGCGGCTCGTATTTACGATCAATGCGGTCGGCTTCATCCGGCCGAGATCCGCGGCGGTCACGATGCCGCGCGTCGCGTCCACCAGGCGCATGTGCAGGGTGATCACGTCGCACGTTTCGAAAAACGCTTCCTTGCTCGGCGCGGTGGCGTAGCCATCCGCCCGCGCCCGCGCGAGCGACGCTTCGCGCGCCCACACCAGGACTTTCATGCCGAACGCCTTGCCGTACTGTGCCACGGCGCCGCCGATCCGGCCGTAGCCGAAGATGCCGAGCGTTTTCCCCCGCACGGTGTTGCCCACGCCGATCTGCCACTTGCCGGCCTTGAGCGCCGCCATCTGCTGGGGAATCCGGCGCATCGATGCGAGGATCAGGCCCCAGGTCAGTTCCGCGGTGGCGTATGACGGGGTTCCCGCATGCTGGGACGAGGACACGATCACCCCCCGGCGCGTGCACGTCTCGATGTCGATGTGCGGGTAGACGCTGCGCTGGCTGATGAGCCTCAGTTTGTCGAGGCGCTCGAGCAATGGCGCTTGTATTTTGGTGCGCTCGCGTATCAACACCAGCGCTTCGGTGTCTTTCAGACGCTGCGCGAGCGGTCCGACCTCCTGAACGTGATCGTTCCAGATTTCAACTTCATGACCGGCGAGCTTGCTGAAACATTTGAGCGTGCGGACGGTGTCGTGATAATCGTCGAGTATGGAGATTTTCATGCTGGTTGAGTGACGAGTGATGAGTGACGGGTGACGAGTGGCGGCTGACGAGTTGATCAACGCGCCCGCAAGCGGTACCACGGATGCGGCTGCCCCGGCACCTTGACGCGCAGGGTGTAGACGGAAGTGTAGGCGCAGCAGAACAGCGTCCGCAGGTCCGCGCCGCCGAATGCGAAATTCACCGCCTGCTCGGGAAACTTGATCGTGCCGACGTGCTTCCCGTCGGGCGTGAGCACCCAGACGCCGCCCGGCCCGGTGCAGAAGACGCGGCCCAGGGA
>JACQOK010000283.1 GCA_016202565.1 Betaproteobacteria bacterium
CTTCGCCGCGCCCGAGATGGCCGGAACGTTGCAACCCAGCCCCAGCAGGAACGGCAGCGCAACGCCGCCGTGAAGACCGATCTGGTGAAAACCCCGGTCGACGACGAAGGCGATGCGCTGCATCACGCCGGCCTCTTCCAGCGCCACCAGCAACAGCACCAGCGGGACCATGTACGGCACGACGATACCGATCAATCCGATCAGACCGTCCACGACCGCGCGGCCGACAACGCCGCCGGTCGAATCCGGCTGCCAGTGCGCCACCGACTCGACCAGGCGCGCCGCCGTCATCGAATCAAGCCAGGCGCTCACTTCGAGCACCACGAACAGCACGGCGGCAAATACGGCCAGACTGCCGATCAGGCCCCACCGCGGGTGCAGGAACAGTTCGTCGAGCCAGTAACGCCAACCACGGCCTTCGTGCGGCGCGCCCATGCGCGTGGCCGCTTCGAAGAGCGTGGCGGCGCGGTGATGGCGGTCCGCGTGCAATTCCTCCTCGAGCGGCCGCGGCAGTTTGCGGTCGGCCTGCCGGATCAACTGCTCCAGTTCCGGCAGCAGTTGCGGAAGGTGTTGGCGCAGTTCATCGCGAAAATAGCCATCGCCCGCCGCCAACTGCATGAGGAGCAGCGCGTGCGGCGCGCGGAATGCCGAGTGGATTTCCGGGATGTTCAGGGCCTCGCTCAATGGCTGGAGACTCTCGCAGATGTGCCTGCTCGCCGGCTGCGGCAGCGGAGGCGCACCATCGCGCGCCGCCCCCAGCGCGGCGCTGAAGAGCTGCCAGATGCCCTGCCCCATCAGGGCCACGGTCGGCACGACGCGCAGGCCTAACAGCTTGCTCAAGGCGCCGACGTTGATGTTGAGGCCCTTTTCCCAGGCCTCGTCCATCATGTTCAGGGCGATGACCATGGGCCGCCCCAGCTGGACGAGTTCCAGCGTGAGTTCCAGATGGCTTTCAAGCTGGGTGGCGTCGACGACTTGAACGATCAGGTTCGGGGGCGCCAGCGGCGCCGGCGGCCCGCCGGCTTCGTGCGCCGATACGGGCGGGCGCTCGTCACCCCACAGCAGATATTTCAACGCGACGAGATCGTCTTGGGGCAAGTGATGCAGCGAGCGGATGCTCGGCAGGTCGATCACGCTCGCTTCGTCGAAGCCGACCTGAACGGTGCATTCGCCATAGGCGCGGTGCGTGCCGGCGAGCTCACTCGTGCGCGGCGAGGTGCTCGACACCGCCTTGAACAGCGTGCTCTTGCCGGCGTTCGGCATGCCGACGAGGGCAATCCGCAAACGCCGCTCGCCCCGAAACAAGGGCGTGCGCAGCGGCACCGTGGATACATTCATGACAGCTTGATCGGGAGTCGTCGCAGGCCTCGGCTGCGCGCAACCCGCGCGTTACACCGGGCACATAGAGGATAAACCGCGGTCGAGCGGCGACATTGATCCAGATCAAATACTGCGAATAATTCTTATTCCGCGCGGATGCCAGCCTCCTGTACGACGCGCGCCCATTTGACGGTCTCGGCACGGATGAATTTGCCGAACTCTGCGGAGGTCATGCTCACGGTTTCGGCACCCTGCGATTCGAAGCGCTTCCGGATATCCTGAGACCCGAGAATTGCGGCAAGCTCGGCGTGCAGGCGTTTGACGATGGCGGCAGGCGTGCCGGCCGGCGCGACGATGCCCCACCAGTTGCTCGCCTCGTAACCGGGCACGCCCGCCTCGGCGATCGTGGGAATCTCCGGCATCGCCGCAGTGCGTTTTGCGCTGCCGATGGCCAGCACCTTGAGCCTTCCGTTCTTGATAAAGGGCATCGCCTGGATCAATGAACCGATCGAGATCTGGGTGTTGCCGGCGACGACGTCGGCCATGGCCGGTCCGCCGCCTTTGAACGGCACGTTCACGATATTGATGCCGGCCATCAGCCGGAACATCTCGGTGCCAAGGTGCTGGAAGCTGCCGATTCCGGCCGACGCGTAATTGAGCGCGCCCGGTTTGGCCTTTGCCATCGCGATCAGCTCCTTCACCGACTTGACCGGCAGTTTGGGATTGATCGTGAGCGCGTTCGGCCCGGTCCCGAGCAGCGAGACCGGCGTGAACGCCTTCGCCGGATCGAACTTGAGCTTCGACTTGAAGATCGACGGGTTGTACGCATACGCCACGGAAATGATAAGCAGCGTGTAGCCATCCGGCTGCGAACTGGCGGCGATTTCGGATCCGATCATGCCGCCCGCGCCGCCGCGGTTGTCGATCACCACCTGCTGAACAAGTTTGCCGGTGAGTTCGTTGCCGATGATGCGCCCCACGATATCGTTGCTGCCCCCGGGTGGAAATGGCACGATCAGCCGCACCGGCTTGGTCGGGTACGCCTGGTCCGGACCGGTCGATGGAGATTGGGCCGCCGTCAGAGCCGGAAACAGCACCGCGAGCACTCCCAGCGTCTTGATGAACCGTGAATGCACGTTCGCCATCCGCATTTCTCCTCCAGTTATTGCATTCATGAAAAAGTCGCAGGCGAATACGCCCGCCCGGAAGTCTAGCATGCCTTGTCAGCCCTTCCCGCCCGGCACCACACCTACGAGGAGCCGCCCCTAATACGGTGAGCGTGCGAGGACCCGGACGCAGCGCGCCGATCGCTCAGGAACTTTTAACCGCGCTCAAAGGCCGAAGGATGACAACCGAAGCGAGCGACGAGAAGGAGGTGATCACACATGGCACGAACCCTGATCATTTTGTCCCACGGCTCCGAAGATCCTACCCGGGCGGGGGTAGCTTTCCTCCTCGCCAAGGGAGCAGTCGAAGCCGGTCATAAACCCGAAATGCTGCTGGCAGGTGACGCGACCGTTCTCGCAAGGAAGGTGGTCGCCGACAACGTGCTTCCCGTCGGCATCCCGCCCCTGAAAGAGCTGATCCAGTTCGCGATCGACAACCGCGTTCCGGTGCATACCTGAGGGGCGTGCGGCAAGGCCCGTGGGGTCTTGGACGACGACCTGAAGTGGTTGAACTCGAAATGGATTACGCCCAAGGAGGCGGCACAGCTGGTCGTGGATGTCGACCGGATCTTGACCTTCTGACGATCCTTTCGGTCAGGTGGATTTCAAGACCGGTTTGAACTTCAGCCCTTCAAGCGCCAGCGCTCCGCGGAGATGTCGTCAGACGCGCGCGCATCCACCCAGCGCGCACCCGACGGTGTTTTCTCCTTCTTCCAGAACGGCGCGCGCGTCTTCAGGTAGTCCATGACGAATTCGCACGCGGCGAAGGCATCCCCGCGGTGCCCGCTCGTGACCACCACGAGCACGATCTGGTCCAGGGGTTTCAGCGTGCCGACGCGGTGAATGACCAACGCATCGTAGATGTTCCACCGGCCGCGCGCCTGACTGATGATCTCTTCGATCGCTCGCTCGGTCATGCCCGGATAGTGCTCGAGCGCCATTTCCTCGACCGCGCCGCCTTCGTTCACGTCGCGGACAACGCCAACGAAGCTCGCCACCGCCCCGATCTTCGGGTTGGCGCGGCGCAGCGCGGCGATTTCCGAACCGATATCGAAGTCCGCTGCCTGGATTCTGACGGTCATCGTAAAATCCGTGAGTCGGGAGATCGGGAGGTCGTGAGATGGAAAAGCCATGAGATCGGGAGATCGGCTTTCTTCGCGCTCCTGCCCTCACGCTCCAACGCCCTCACGGATCTTGTCGCTCTCCCGCTCTCACGCTTTTCCGCCCTCACGTCTTATCCTCCTGTCACCGGGGGAAAGAACGCGATCTCATCGCCATCCGCGATGGCCGTGTCGCCGCTGGCCATGCTTTGATTGACCGCGGCTCGAATCCGCCCGTTCGCAGCCAGTTCCTCGGACCATGGGCCGCCACGCGCGGCCAGCAGCTCACGCAGGCCGTCGAGATCGGATACCGTTTGCGGCAGCGCGATCTGTTCGGATCCGGTGCCCAGCGCTTCCCGCAGCCGGGCAAAATACAGTACCGTAATCATGCTGTTAGCTTACACCTTGCCGATTTCAAATCCAAGCCACGATACGGCACCGTAAGCGTTCCTTAGGATTTCTTCGTGCCGCCAACTGTAAGCTACGCAAGCCCTACATGCCGCAGCACGAAATCGGCGATCGCGGCATGGTCATCGAGGTTGAATTGCGGGAGTTGCGTGTTGAGCTGCTGGTCGGCTGCGATCGCGACGATGTCGGCGTCGTGGGGATGCAGCAGCGGCTCGCCGACTTCCGCGCGGTACACCTCGAGTTTCGGAATCCGCTCGCGTTTGAAGCCTTCGACGAGAAGCAGGTCGCAAGCGGAAATGCGCTGGATGTGTTCCGCGAGCGGCGGCTCGGCCGCGCCGCGCAGTTCGTGTATCAGGACCCAGCGGCGCGACGACGTGACCAGCACCTCGTTGCAGCCGGCGTGGCGATGGCGATAGGAATCCTTGCCCGGCTGGTCGACGTCGAAGGTATGGTGCGCGTGCTTGATGAGCGAGACCCTGAGGCCGCGCCGGGTGAAGATCGGAATCAATTTCTCGATCAGCGTCGTCTTGCCGCTGCCGGAGTAGCCGGCAAACCCGAAAATCTTCATGCCTCGAACCTATCGAGTTCGCATGCAGAGAGGTGACGCCCCCGTTTGCACCACAAATTCTCCCAGGCAGGAAAAGGGGCGGAGCGCGGGCAGAGCGGAGCCAGTCATGTCACGACCTTGCTAAAGCGTTGCATGATACTTTGAGAGGACGTTACGGTCGAGCCGTGTGACCGTGTCTGCAATGGGCCCGTGGGCGTCTTCCGATCGTGCCACCCGTCGCCCTATGCTATCTTTCGCATCCGATGGAACTCTACGAGACACTGTTGTTATGCGCGCTGTTCTTCGGCGTCGCTTCGCTCTATACCACAGTCGGACATGCCGGGGCGTCCGGTTATCTGGCCATGATGGCGCTGGTGGGCATTGGCCCGGGGGTCATGCGCCCCACCGCCCTTCTGCTCAACATACTGGTGGCGGCATTCACCGTCTACCGTTTTCGCCGGGCGCGGTTTTTTTTCTGGTCCGGCCTGTGGCCGTTCCTTCTGGGCTCGATCCCGTTTGCCGCGCTGGGCGGGATGCAGAGCCTGTCGCGCGGCGGATATTACGCCGCGGTCGGCGTCGTGCTGTTGCTGTCCGCGGTCTATTTGATCTGGCGCGCATTCGGCTCGCGAGCAATCATGGAAGAAGGCGTCGTGCGTGTAAAGAAGCTGCCTGCGGCGTTCATCGGCGCGGTGATCGGTCTGATTTCCGGCCTTACCGGCACCGGAGGCGGAATTTTCCTGAGTCCGGCGATGCTGGCACTCGGCTGGGCGGGACCCAAGACCACCGCCGGTATCGCCGCGCCCTTCATCCTGGTGAATTCCACCGTGGCGCTTCTTGCCGGTTCGCTCACCGTGCAGATGGTGCCCGCCGAGATGCCGTTTCTCGCGGTGAGCGCCCTCCTTGGCGCCGTGCTCGGCACCTGGCTCGGACTGCAGAAGCTGCGCCAGAAAGGCCTCCTCACCACGCTTGCCGTCGTGATGAGCCTTGCCGGATTCAAACTCCTGTTCACGGCCTGACCGATGCGCCGCTACCGGGCTGCTGCGTTGGGAAAGAACAGTTGCTCGCCGTTGATCTTGAATTCCGCGATCGTATCCTGGCCCTCCGCTGATATGAGCCAGTCGATGAAGGCCTGTCCAAGGTTTTTTTTGACGTGAGGATGCCGCGCGGGGTTCACCAGAATCACGCCGTATTGATTGAACAGCCGCTTGTCGCCTTGCACCAGAATTGCAAGTTCTCCGCGGTTCCTGAAAGAGAGCCAGGTGCCGCGATCGGACAGGAGGTAGGCGTTCATCGAAGAAGCCGTATTGAGCGCCGCCCCCATGCCGGAACCGGTTTCACGGTACCATGCGCCTTTGCTGCTCGCGATATCGACGCCAGTGAGCTGCCACAGCCGCAGTTCCGCGGCGTGCGTCCCGCTCCTGTCGCCACGCGAAACGAACGGTGCACGTGCCGTCCGGATAACTTTCAATGCGGCGACGATATCCTTTCCACCAGCAATCTTTGCCGGATCCAGCTTCGGCCCGATCAGCACGAAATCGTTGTACATGACCTCTTTGCGCGCGAGACCATGGCCCTCAGCAACGAATTTCTCTTCGGCGGCCTTGTCGTGCACGAACACCACATCGGCGTCCCCACGCCGGCCCATGTCGAGCGCCTGCCCGGTGCCCAGGGCAACGACCCGGATCTGGATGCCGGTCTTTTTTTCGAATGCCGGCAACAGGTGCCGGAACAGGCCGGACTGCTCGGTCGAGGTGGTGGAGGCCACCGTGATAAAGGGTTTCTGCGCAGCCACCTGGATGGCGGGCATGGCGAGCGTCAGACCCAGACCGATCACCGCTGACCGCACTACTGCCACGGCAGCTCGTCCTTGATAAAAGCGGCGGCTTCCGCCGCCGCGGGCGCCCGAAAGAAACGCTCCACCGGCGCGCGTTCCACCAATCGCCCTTGGCTCAAGAACAAGATTTCGTCGCCCAGGCGCCGGGCTTGGCCGAGATTATGCGTGGTCATGATGATCTTGGTACCGGTAGCATGAATGGCGGCAATGATGGACTCCACATCGCGCGCCGCACCGGGATCGAGATTGGCAGTCGGCTCATCGAGAAACAACACCTCGGGACCCAGCGCCCATGCCCGTGCGAGCGCCAGCCGCTGCTGCTCGCCGCCCGAGAGGATGCGGGCGGGGCGGTCAGCCTGGCGCTCGAGGCCCACTGCTTCCAGCACGTCGCGTGCGCGCAGGTCGCACTCACCGGCCGCAAAGCCGGCGAGCTTGAGCCCGTAGACGACATTGGCGAGCGCCGAGCGCCGCAACATCACGGGACGCTGAAACACCATGGCCTGCCGGCTCCGCCGGTTTCCATTGCCGCCGCGCCATTTGATTTCTCCGGCAGTCGGCTGCAGCAGCCCATGACACAGGCGCATCAACACGCTTTTTCCCGCCCCGTTCGCCCCGAGTATGATGGTGCGCGGCCCGGCGCCGATTTGCACCGAAACGCAGTCGATAATGTTCCTGCCGTTGACGGCAAAGCACACATCCTTGAGTTCGAGCGGCAACATCTCCATCTCGCCTCAACCGTAGCGGCGCAACGCCGCTTCCTTGATCACGCTGGCGCCGGCGTTCAAAGCCACCACCAGGCCCACCAGGATGATGCCGAGCCCCAGTGCGAGCGGCAGATCGCCCTTGCTCGTTTCCAGAGCGATGGCGGTGGTCATCACCCGGGTCACGCCGTCGATATTGCCGCCGACGATGATGACCGCGCCGACCTCGGCCGCCGCTCGTCCGAAGCCCGCAAGGATAATCGTCACCAGCGAGAAACGTGTGTCCCACAGCAGCGTAACGGAGGCCGTCAGGCGTTGCGCGCCCAGCGAACGCAACTGCTCTTCGTATTCGTGCCACGCGTCCTCGATGGTCTGACGCGACAGGGCTGCAATGATGGGCGTGATCAGAATCGCCTGTGCGATGATCATCGCGGTGGGAGTGAACAGAATCCCCAGCGCGCCCAGCGGACCAGCCCGCGACAGCAGCAAATAGACCAGGAGACCGACCACCACCGGCGGCAGGCCCATCAGTGCATTGAGTAGAACGATGACCATCTGCCGGCCGCGAAAACGCCCCACGGCAAACAGCGCGCCCAGCGGCAATCCCAGGATGGTGGCGATCGCGACCGCCGTGAGGCTGACTGCAAGGCTCAGCGCAACGATTTCGATCAGCTTGGCATCGAGCCG
This sequence comes from Betaproteobacteria bacterium, assembly GCA_016202565.1. GTDB lineage: Bacteria > Pseudomonadota > Gammaproteobacteria > Burkholderiales > SG8-41 > DSOT01. The sequence goes on from JACQOK010000283.1 coordinate 7,764, forward strand.
GCTGATCAGGTCGAACGCTTCCGCGAATGCCCGAATAAGATCGGTCACGGTTCAATGTACCCGCTACGAAGATAGGGGGATTTTAAGAGAAAACCGCGCGATCCTGCGTTTTATCGCGCCACCGCGCGGCATGCCCGGCCCGCCCGACAGGCTTGCCTCCAGCTTCGATTGCGATGTGAATCCTGTACAATTCGAGCTGATGCAGACAAGCATTGGACGAGGCCAGGAATGAACGATCCGCTGCAATCATTGCGCCAGTTGAGTTGCGCTGACGATTACGACCCCAACTCGATGGCGGTCGACAAAGCGCGTGATCTCATCAGCCGTTTTCTTGCCCCGGTCACCACCACCGAGCGATTGCACGTCCGCGCAGCGCTGGGGCGCGTGCTTGCCGAGGACGTGATTTCACCGCTCGACGTGCCGGCGCACGACAATTCCGCGATGGATGGTTATGCGGTGCGTTTCAGCGATCTTAAGGCAGACGCCGCGACAACGCTCCCGATCGCGGGCACCGCGTATGCCGGCGCCCCGTTCAACGGCATCGTTAAACCGGGGGAATGCGTGCGCATCATGACCGGCGGAGTAGTGCCGCCAGGCGCCGACACCATCGTCATGCAGGAACACGCCCAAGCCAAGGACGGACAAGTAACGATCGGGACCGGACACCGCAAGGGCCAGAATCTGCGCCGCGCCGGTGAAGATCTTGCCGTCGGGCAAGTGGCGCTCAAGCGCGGGATGGCGCTGCGTCCCGCCGAAATCGGGCTCATCGCCTCACTGGGGATCGCAGAGCTTTCAGTCTACCGCCGGTTGCGCGTCGCGTTCTTTTCCACGGGGGACGAGCTGGTCTCGATCGGCACCACTCCCAAGGCGGGCCAGATCTATGACAGCAATCGCTACACCCTCTACGGCATGCTCCAGCGGCTCGGCTGTGAGGTGATCGACATGGGTGTGGTGCGCGACGATCCGAAGCTTCTGGAGGCGGCGTTTTCCGAGGCCGCGGGGATCGCCGACGTGGTCATCACGAGCGGCGGCGTATCCGTCGGGGAAGCCGACTTCGTCAAGGACCTGCTCAACCAGCTCGGCGAGGTCGTGTTCTGGAAGATCGCGATGAAACCGGGGCGCCCGCTCGCCTATGGCAAGATCGGCAATGCGCATTTCTTCGGACTGCCGGGCAACCCGGTATCGGTCATGGTGACGTTCTACCAGTTCGTGCGCGATGCGCTGCTGAAACTCTCCGGGCGTGACCCGGTGCCGCCGCTGCCGACTTTCAAAGTGCCGTGCACGTCCAACCTCAAGAAGGCACCCGGACGGACCGAATTTCAGCGCGGGATCCTCACGCAGGACGGCGCCGGAAACTGGAGCGTGCGCGTGACCGGCGAGCAGGGTTCGGGCATTCTGCGCTCGATGGCCGAAGCCAACTGCTTCATCATCCTGCCCAGCGAGCAGGGCAGCGTAGCCGCCGGCGCGCTGGTGGAAGTACAGGTCATGGAAGGCGCGGTCTGAACAGCGCATGATCACGCAAGAAAGGCCTGGGACACTCCGGGCTTTTCTTTTTCTTCGTATCCGCGCTTTTTTCGCCTGCGGTGTCGGTCGTGAAGAACCGGCGGCGATGGGCGGGCAAACCATTCCGTTGACAACCTTTCCACGATTGTGGATTATCCGTGCTGGGGCTGGGCCAATAATCACAATCTCTCCCGCACTGCCTGGTGCGGGACAATTTCGCCAAGGAGGTCTCATCATGAAACGTATCCGCCGCGCGGTCATAGCCGCATTGTGTTGCGCTCTGCCCATTGCGCTCGCCGCAGCGCCGGCGCGGGCCGAGAATATCAGGCTGCGCATCGCCACCGGCCACCCGCCGGCCGTCGTATACGCCGGCCAGATGAGGGACTACTTCCAGGTTGAGCTGAAGAAGCGTGTCGAGTCCAAGACCAAGCACAAGATCGAATGGGTCGAGGGCTATGGCGGCGCGATCGTCAAGGTCTATGAGACCCTCGGCGGCGTGCGCGACGGCATCGTGGACATCGGCGGCTTCTGCTTCTGCTTCGAGCCGGCCAACCTGCCGATGCACGCCTTCCAGGTCATGCTGCCGTTCGGCCCGGTCGACCCGATCGACAGCCTGAGGGTCGCGCAGGATGTCTATGCGAAGGTTCCTTATCTGACGAGAGTCTTCGAGGAGAGGTTCAATCAGAAGCTCCTCGCCCGGATCACCGATTCGAGCTACAACCTCGGCACCAACTTCGAATGGAAGTCGCTC
>JACQOK010000285.1 GCA_016202565.1 Betaproteobacteria bacterium
CCACTTCGCCAAGACCGGGCCGGACGGCAAGTTCAAGATCGATGGCGTCCCTGCGGGGACCCACACGGTCAAGGTCTGGCACGAGAAGCTCAAGGCCCAGGCCGCGTCCGTTGCGGTCCCGGCGGAAGGCACGGCGGCGGTGACGTTCGCGTTGAGCAAATAAGCGGAGAGGCGTTTCACCACACAGGACACAGAGAGCACGGAGAAAAGCGATGCGAAAAGGGCAGGCAAAAAGGACGTGGAGGCATCGATTAAATATAGGAAACCAAATCATCCTGTTTCTCCGGCCTCGTTTTTCTTGGCGCTCTTGGCGTCTTGGCGGTTGACGATTCTCTCTGTGAACTCCGTGTTCTCTGTGGCTATCGATTTTTCGATTTTAAGTTCACCGAGCTGTGCGATGAAGCCCGCCTCGTCGTCGAGGCAGCGCAGGTCCATAATGAACGCCCCTTCGTTGATGCGGCCGATCACCGGCACGGGCAGCGCGCGAAATGCCGCGGCGAAGCCTTCGGCGAGCGAGTGCCGGCGCTTCGCGCCGCCGCCGATCGCGATGCCGACGCTCGGCAGCAGGTCCACCGGCAGCGAACCGCTCCCGATCTGGCTGCTGCACGAGACGAGGCTCGCCTCGGCGCGGCCGGCCAGCGCCGCGGCGACATGCGGCAGCACGCGCGCGGCCTGCGCTTCGATGTCGGCAAGCGGGCGCGTCAGCCACCTGAGGGTGGGAAGCTCCGCTTCGAGCCGCTCCGGGTTGGAATAGAGCCGCAGCACCGCTTCCAGCGCCGCAAGCGTCATCTTGTCGACCCGCAGCGCGCGCTTCAGCGGGTTCTTCTTGAGGCGCGCGACGAGATCCTTTTTCCCGACGACGAGTCCGGCCTGGGGGCCGCCGAGGAGCTTGTCGCCGCTGAAGGTCACGAGGTCGGCGCCATGCGCCAGCGTTTCGTGCGGCGTGGGTTCGTGCGGCAGGCCGTAGTCCTCGAGATCGATCAGCATGCCGCTGCCGAGATCGACGATGAACGGCAAGCGATGCTCGTGCGCCAGACCGGCAAGGTCCGGCTCGCCCACCGCGGCGGTGAATCCCTCGATGGAGTAGTTGCTGGCGTGCACCTTCATGATGGCGGCGGTGCGCGGCGAGATCGCGGAGGCGTAGTCCGCGAGGTGCGTGCGGTTGGTGGTGCCGACCTCCACCAGCTTGCAGCCGGCGCGCGCCATGATGTCGGGCATGCGGAAGGCGCCGCCGATCTCGATCAGTTCTCCGCGCGACACCAGCACTTCCTTCCTGGACGCGAGCGTGTTGAGCGTCAGATAGACGGCGGCCGCATTGTTGTTGACGACGATCGCGGCTTCCGCGCCGGTGAGCCGCCTGAGCCACCGTTCGACGTGACTGTCACGCTCGCCGCGCGCACCGCCGCCAAGGTCGAATTCCAGGTTGACCGGGTGCGTCATGGCCGCGGCCACCGCCTCGGCAACGCTTTTTGGCATAAGCGCGCGACCGAGATTGGTATGCAGCACGGTGCCGGTGAGGTTGAACACCCGCCTGAGGGACGGCCGCGTCTGCGCCGCAAGCTGCGCTCCGCACGCGGTGATGAACGCGGCTTCGTCGAAGGACGCCTGACTCTCGCCGGACGCGGCGATCGCGGCGCGCTGCTCGTCCAGCAGCGCGCGCACGGTTTCGACTACCAGCGGGCGTCCATAGCGGGCGATAAGATCGCCGACCGCTTCGCTCTTGAGGAGGCGATCGACCGAGGGCAGCGCGCGACGCGCGGCTTGAGCCGGAGTCAGCATGGCGGCGCCAGCTCGAGCGCAGTGCGGCCGGCGGCGAATCGCGTGATGCTGCGCAGTGGGGACATGCGATGAGCTGAGAAATCCTGAGTCGACATAGTTTATCTCAAGTTCACTGGCGCGAAAACAAAAAAGCCGCGACTGAGCTTCGTGCAAATGGGGACCACTCATTTGCACCACAAATCTCCCCTCTCCCTTTTCGGGAGAGCGCGCCGAAACGTGGAGCAGGGGCCCCGTTTACGGGGATGCGACCGTGGAGGCGCGCACAAGCACGCGGATAATCGGCGCGCTGCATCCCGCTTCGGGGTCGCATCCATCGGCTAAAGCCGACGGAACCTGCTCCGCCCTCCGCGGGCGCGCCGGGGGTGAGGGTGGAGCGGAGGCGCGGAGGAGTTTACGGCGTTCAGTGGGACAGGCGCCCGCGCTATTCAAAGAGCCTTTCCGGCAACGGCAACCCGGCGAGTTGTTCTGTGGTGAGCGGTCCGTCGGGCTCGATGCCGTAGCGTGCGAGCACGGCCATCAGCTGGCGCCCGTGCTGCGCCGAGTGCCAGGTCGAGCGTTCGAGCAGCTGGTGCATCGGCTGCATGCCGTAGTAGGTCTTGAGCTTCTGCTGGCAGGATTTGTCGGCGAGTCCGTCCCACCACCGCTGGAGCCGGACGATCACCTCGTTGCCATAGCGCGCGATTTCCTCGCCGGTGAGGAACGTGCCATCCTGCGGCGGCTTGTTGGCGTGCTGGATCCAGTATTCGACGCCGTCGATGACCGTTTCGAGATACGCTTCGCCGATGCGGAAAATGTGGTGGCCCATCAGCCGGATCGAGCGGTCGCGGTTGTCGATGACGCGCTCGTTGAGCCGCTCGGCCGGAAGCTGCCGCACGTAACGCTGCACCGCGCGCAGCACCATGATCCATTTCGCGATGAGCGCTTCAGGCGGCAGGGGCGTGTGCCCCGTGCCCTGGAGCCCGACGAACTCGGCGACGTCCTCGAGGTTCTGGCCGAATACGAACTCCCCGCCCTTGGCGACGACCGGCACGTTGCGCACGCCGAACGCGAGCAGGCGCTCGCGGCCGCCGGAATCGTTGAGGACGTCGACAATCTCGACGTTAACGCCTTTACGCGAAAGAAACTCTTTCGCTCGAAGGCAGGAGCTTCAGCCCGGCTGGGTGAAGAGGACGAACTTGTCGGCTACGCTTCCCATGGTTTTCCTGTGGCCAACGACGGTCGAGACCGCAAGGTACTCCGCGCGTCGATGCCGCGTCAAGTTGGACCGCGACAGGGCGGTTTGTTGTATCGACCCTTGCCGCTGCGCGCCTTGGCGCGGAGAACGCGATGCTATAATGGCGCGCGGTATTTTGCCGATGCCTGCGTCGCAAGACAATGAAGTTGATCGGAACGCCAACCAGTCCCTACACCCGCAAGACCCGGGTCGTGCTCGCCGAAAAGCGCATCGAATACGAATTCGTGATCGACGCGCCGGGCGCCGCGCACTCCCGCGTGCCGGACTACAACCCGCTCGGAAAGGTGCCGGTGCTGATCATCGATGACGATACGGCGGTGTTCGATTCGCGGGTGATCGTCGAGTATCTCGACAGCGCGAGTCCGGTGGCGCGGCTGATTCCCGATGACACGCGCCATCGCATCCAGGTCAGGCGCTGGGAGGCGCTGGCGGATGGCTGCACCGATGCCGTCGTGGCGATCGTCACGGAGAAGCGCCGCCGGGAGGAACGCCAGTCGTCAGGCTGGATCAGCCACCAGCAGGGAAAAATCGACCGCGCGCTGCGCGCGATGTCGGAGGAACTCGCCGCCAAGAGCTGGTGCAGCGGCGAATTTTTCAACCTGTCCGACATTGCCGTGGGATGCTGTCTCGGCTACCTGGATCTGCGCCTGCCCGAAATCAACTGGCCGAAGGCCTACCCCAATCTCGCCCGGCTCGCCGAGAAGCTGGCGCAGCGCCCATCGTTCCGGGACACGGCGCCGCTGAAACAACCTTAAGTGATGAGTGATGAGCGATGAGTGATGAGCGAGGGGCGAGCGTTCGTCCAGTCGTCATCCTGAACTTTGCACTGATCGTCCGCCATTAACCTCGATCGGGTGTTTATCCGAACTTCGTTCTGCACCCTACACTCATCATTCATCGTTGTATTTGATGGTGTCCGGCGGACAGCGGCCTTCCTTCACGGCTGAACCGGGCGTCTTCTCGCTGGATTCAATGATGCCGCCCCCCAGGCAGACCTGGCTTTCATAGACGACCACCGATTGCCCGGGTGTGACGGCCCACTGCGGCTCGGCGAACTCCACCGTACAGCGTTCGGCGTCGGCCCGGCTGAGGGTGCACGGCGCATCCTTCTGGCGGTATCGCGTCTTGGCGCCGTAGACCCACTCGCAATGCGGGGCGCTCCCGCTGATCCAGTTGAGACCGGTCGCAACCAGGCGCTCGGACAGCAGCGCCGGGTGGTCGTGTCCCTGCACCACGATCAGGCGGTTGCGTTCGAGGTCTTTGGCGGCGACATACCATGCCTCTCCATCCCCGTCGCGGCGTCCGCCGATGCCCAATCCCTGGCGCTGCCCGAGCGTGTAGTACATGAGCCCCATATGGCGGCCGATGGTCTCGCCCTCGAGCGTGCAGATATCGCCCGGATCGGCGGGCAGGTAGCGATTCAGGAACTCGCGAAACGGCCGCTCTCCGATGAAACAGATCCCGGTCGAATCCTTCTTGTCGTGATTGGGGAGTCCCGCCTTGCGGGCGATCTCGCGCACTTCGCGCTTGTACAGCCGGCCCAGCGGAAACAGCGTGCGCGCGAGCTGGCGCTGATTGAGGCGGTAAAGAAAGTAGCTCTGGTCCTTGGTGCCGTCCTCGGCTTTGAGCAGCTGATAGAGGCCGTCGACTTCCCTTATCTGGGCATAATGCCCGGTGGCGATGTGGTCTGCGCCGAGCGCGAGCGCGTGATCGAGAAAGGCCCGGAACTTGATCTCGGCGTTGCACAGCACGTCGGGATTCGGCGTGTGGCCGGCCTGATATTCGCGCAGGAACTCGCTGAAAACGCGCTCCTTGTATTCCGCGGAAAAATTGATGGTGTCGATGTCGATGCCGATGCGGTCGGCCACCGCCGCGGCGTCGATCAGATCCTCGCGGGAGGAACAGTATTCATCGGTGTCGTCATCTTCCCAGTTCTTCATGAACAAACCGGTGACTTCGTAACCCTGCTGCAGCAGCAGCAGGGCGGCGACGGCGGAGTCCACGCCGCCCGACATGCCGACAATCACGTGCTTCTTTGCCATGGCCGGGCTAGGCGGGGTGGCGCACGAGCGCGCTCAGCGGGTAGCGCCTGCCCGCGAGATAATCCTCGACGCAGCGCGCGACCAGCGGCGAACGATGGCGATCGCGCGTCTCGCGGATCTCGGCGGGCGTCATCCATACCGCACGGATGATGCCCTCATCGAGCTTGCGCGCTGAATCCGGTCCGGCGATTTCGCCGATGAAGGCAAAACGCAGGTAGGTGACATCCCCGGCGGGGTAATGATATTGATAGACGCCGAGCAAGGCGGTCGGCGTGAACGAATAAGCGGTTTCTTCCAACGCTTCCCGCGTTACCCCCTCGAGCAGTGATTCTCCGGGGTCGAGGTGACCGGCGGGCTGGTTGAAGAGCGCGCCGCGCTCGGTGTGCTCTTCGACCAGCAGGAATCTGCCCCCGCGCTCGACGATTGCGGCGACCGTGACGGTCGGTTTCCAGATCGGGGTGTGCGCGTTCATGGCGCTATTTTATCGCACCCGCGGTTGCGGCACCGGGCGCCCGATCCTCTACCCGGCGGGCTGAATAAAAAAGGGCAGGGATGACCCTGCCCTCAATGTGATGCGAGACGCTTGTTATTTCTTTTTGTCGTCTTTTTTCTTCTTGTCCTTCTTGTCGTCCTTCTTCTTCTCCGTCTTCGCCTTCTTCTCGTCCTTCTTCTCGGCGGCGATCACGGCCGAGGCGGAAGTCAGAGCGAACGCACCGGCAACCAGCGCGGCTAACAGCTTCTTCATGGTATTTCCTCCCTAGAACTGTTTTTGACATCCCGGCGCTGTGGGCGCCGGAAGCTCGTTTGAGCAGCGGTAGCCTAGCCGAAAATCATGACACTGGCAATTTCCGCGCATTCCCAAACCCGCGGGTTCGGCACGGACGCAACAAGAAAAGCGGGAACGAAGGCCCCCAAAGAAAAGCGGGAACGAAGGCCCCCAAAGAAAAGCGGGAACGAAGGCCCCCAAAGAAAA
>JACQOK010000286.1 GCA_016202565.1 Betaproteobacteria bacterium
GACTTGTTCTGCCCGGTGCTCTCCGCAATCCCGAAGAATTCGAAAAGGATTTTCGGCTTGCAGTGCGGAACCTGGGAAGGGTCATCGAGGAAATTGATCCGGCCGATCGCGTGGACGGCAGCGGCGGCCCAGACGTTCTCCTTGCCCTTGAGCAGGGGCGATGGTCGTTTCCTTGCCAGGCTGCCAACCACCCGGTGGATCAGCACCCGGTATTCGTCGTTTAGATGCTTTTCGCAGAAGGCGTCCGTGAGCGCGGTGATCGCAGCGAACTTCTCCGCCAATGCACCGGGAATTTTCTGAGCGCGAGGCATGACAGCGGTCGGAACGGAAGAAGCCCATTCTCACAGATCGAGCAATCGATGCCAAGCGGCAGCCCCTCGGATGTGTTCCACCGCCGTCAGTGGTCAGTAGCGACAGCGGTGTCAGTCCGTCACTTCTTCTTGGAAAAGGGACGGGTAAAAACGGCGCAACGGGAAGGGACTTCCCTGATAAGTACGGCCGCTGAAAAGCTCCCACCGCCTACCAGATCGTCTTCAAAGGGGCTGCGAATTTTGCAACCCCTTTGTTTATCCAAGCGCTTACTGTTGTCTGTTTCGACTTTTCTGCAGGCCGGGATATTTCCCCGCGACAGTTGTCAAATCGATAACGCATCGATCTTCGCGTAGTGGCCTTCGGTCAGGACGCGATTGGTGCGCTGCGATAACTGCGGCGTAGCAACGCGATCGATGTGACCTGCGGCGATTCGCCCACACGGCGGCCGCCACGTCTTTTTGCACCCATTTCATACGGGATGCACTTGCCGCCGCGTGAACAGACGGAGGTGCGGCATGACACAACGCAGCACGAAACTCCGGTACTGGAAGTGGGGCGTAGTACCCGCTGTAGTGGCGGCGCTTGCTGTTGCTGTCATTTTTTTCCCATGGAACTGGCTGCGCGGCCCGATCGGCGGTCTCGTGACGGAAAAAACCGGCCGCACGTTCGTGATCGCGGGCGATCTCGACGTAAAACTCGGTCTCACGCCGCGCATCCGGATGCGGGACGTGCGCTTCGACAATTCCGAGTGGGCCCACGATACCCGGATGATCACGGCGAAGGAAGCCGATTTCACGATCGATCTGCGCGAGCTGTGGCGCGGCCGGCTCGTCTTTCCGGACGTGCGGCTTTCGGAACCGAGCGTGTCCCTCGAACGCGCGCGCGACGGCCAGCGCAACTGGATCTTGAAGGAGACGGACGACGGAACGGCCGCGGCGCCGGAGATCCGCCAACTGGCGATCGACCAGGGCGTGATCCGTTTGCGCGATTTCATCATCGGCGCCGATGTGAAGGTCGACGTGACAATGCGCGATGACCCGACCAACGAGCGCCCGACGCTTATCGCCTTCTCCGGCAAGTACCAGAACGTCGTCCTCGAAGGCAAAGCGCAGGCGGGCCCGGTGTTGAGCCTGCAAAACACGAGTGCGCCGTTTTCGATGTGGGTGCGCGCACGGATGGGCGAGACCGTCATCGAAGCGGACGGCACCTTTACCGACATCGCGCGGTTCGGCACCGTCGATACGCGCTTGAGGATCCGCGGTCCGGACTGGTCCCAGCTGTATCCGGTGATCCCGCTGCCCCTGCCGACATCTCCGCCGTACAGCTTCGACGGCAGGTTCAAACGGGACGGCGATCAGTATGCCTATGAAAACTTCACCGGCAGGATCGGCAGCAGCGATATTTCCGGGAACGCGACGTACGTCTACCGGGAGCCACGGCCGTTTCTCAAGGCGCGCCTCGCGAGCCGCATGCTCGACTTGAACGACCTCGGTCCGATCATCGGTGCGAAGGCGAACGGCTCCGCGCCGCCGTCGAACAATTCGGCGGAAGCGCCGCCCGCACCGGAAGCGGCAACGCCGGCCGGCCGATCGGCGGCAAACGGCAAGCGCGTGCTGCCGGACGATCCGTTCAAGCTCGACCGGCTCAACGCGATCGACGCGAACGTGACCTTGAAAGCAAGACAGTTCCGCCGGCCCGATGCGCTGCCACTGGAGAACATCGTGGCGCAGCTTGCGCTCGAGGGCGGCATGCTCAAGCTTGCGCCGCTCAACTTCGGCTTCGCCGGCGGCGAAATCAAGTCCTCGGTTTCGATCAATGCGCGCCAGGACCCCATCAACACGGATGCGACGATCAATCTGCGCAAGGCGCGCGTCGATCAGCTGTTCCCGACGATCAAGCTGATGAAAGACAGCGCCGGGCAGGTGGGCGCGCATGTGCGTCTGAAGGGCAGGGGAAATTCGATTGCGACCATGCTGTCGGGCGCATCGGGCGAGTTGGGCATTGCGGTCTCGGGCGGCGAGCTTTCCAACCTGCTGGTCGAGGTCGTGGGGCTGGACGGCGGGGAAATCATCAAGTTTCTGGCGGGCGGCGACCAGAAGACGGCCATCCGCTGCGGGGTCGCTTCGTTCAAGGTGAACGACGGTGTGGCCCAGAGCGAGGTGCTGGTGTTCGACACCGATGACACCAACATCGGCGGTTCCGGCTCCATTGACCTGCGGGACGAAACGCTCAATTTGCGGTTGAGCCCGCGGCCCAAGGACGCGAGCATCTTAAGCATCCGCTCGCCGATCTACCTGTGGGGGCCGTTTTCGGAACCGTCGGTTTCGCTCGACAAAGGCCGGCTCGCCACGCGCGCCGGCGCAGCGGTCCTGCTCGGCCTCATCAATCCGCTCGCGGCGCTGATTCCGCTGATCGAAACCGGCCCGGGCAAAGACGCCAACTGCGCCGAACTGCTGCAGCTGGTTGAAAAAGCACGTATCGAGGCCGGCGTTAAAAAGGAATAAGCGAAGGAGCCGGCAGCGGCAACGTCCTAAGAGTGTCCGCTCCCTGATGCCGCCGTGACAGGCTGAGCAGCGAATCGGAATTCGACTCACGCCGGGCGAGCAAGCGTCCGCGCCACTTCCGTCACGGCCTTTGCCATCGCCGCGGCCAGTTGCGTAAGCGGAGGATCGGTGCGCACAAAGAGCCCGACGGTGAGCATAGGGGGCCGCTCGACCACTGGGATTTCATCCAAGCATTCGCGCGCGAGGGGCGACGCCAGCATTCGGCGCGCGATGACGCCGAGCATATCGGTTGCCGCGAGCACTGAAACGACGATGTTGTAGGAATCGCACTGGACCACTTGCCGTGGTACCGGTAGGCCGGCCGATGAGAAAACACGCTCGAGTGGGCCGTTAGGCAGGCCGCTACCCCCGAAGCTCAGCCAATCAGCGTCAACGAGTTCCGCGAGCGAACGCGTATGCCGCAATGGATGGCCCTTGCGTGCCACGACGGCAAACCCCTCGCGAAACAGCGGCCGGAATGCGAGTCCAGGATCGAGCTTACCCTCAACGCGGGGCCCGACCGCAAAATCGAGGCTGCCATCGCGCACGAGCGGCAAGAGGTCTGGCGCGAAGCCTTCGATGACGCGAGCGCGGACACGGGGAAATTGATGATGGAAACGCGTGATCGCTTGCGGCGCGATGAGGACCGCGGTTACCGGCCCCACACCGAACGCCACTTTTCCGCCGCCGTCGCTGTCTGCTTGCGCCAGCTCTTGCTCTGCCTTGCGCAGCTCGGCATGCGCGACTCGCGCCCGCGCAAAGAAAAGGCGCCCCGCCTCCGTCGGCACCACACCGTGCGGAGTGCGCTGCACGAGCTGCACGTGTAACTCGGCTTCCAGACTCCGGACGCTTTTCGTGATCGCGGGCTGCGAGACACGCAGCTCGCGCGCCGCCGCGCGAATGCTGCCCTTTTCGACCACCGTAACGAAATTCTGGATCTGTCTCAGGCGCATGGTGATAACCCACAGGTTATCGAAGTGAACACCGGACCATCTTACCCCACGCCATTCACTGTGTTTCACTCGAATGAAATCGCACGAGAGAGGCGAGACATAGATTTGACCTAGATCAACACCCTGTCTCTTCCAGTGTGGTAGCGGAGTGGTGCACAAGATATGTGACACGTGGAGGAAGCGCGGAGGAGCGATTTGGAGACTGAAAAGAAACTCGCGGAGTACGTTTCTCAGACGAGGTTCGAGGACCTGCCCCGGCAGTCGGTCCAGATAATAAAGAACGTCCTACTGACCGTGCTGGGAACAACGATCGCTGGCGCCAGCGCCGACGGGTGCCAGGCGCTCGTCGATCAAGTAAGGGAGTGGGGTGGCAAGGGGGAGGCGAGCATACTCGTCTATGGCGGGAAAGCGCCCGCCCATGCTGCCGCACTGGCGAACAGCACCATGGCCCGGGCTCTGGATTATTGCGATGCAATGGTGCCGGGTATGCACGTCGGCTCCTCCTCTGTCCCTACGGCTTTGGCCATGGCGGAGTTGGCGGGCGGCTGCAGCGGAAAGGAATTCCTCGCTGCGCTCGTCGTGGGCACCGAGCTCGCTGCCCGTATCAATGCCGTATCGATTTATGACGGATTCGACCCAACGGGCGTTTGCAGCGTCTTCGCTGCGACCGTTATTGCGGGCAGGCTACTTCGCCTCGATCCGAAGCAGATGCTGGACGCGCTGGCTCTTGCATACAACAAGGCGGGTGGAAGTTTCCAGAGCAATATCGATGGCTCGCTGGCCGTTCGGGTGATTCAGGGATTTGTATCCCAAGCGGGAATCACCTGCGCACAGCTCGCAGCGCGAGGCATCACCGGCCCGAAGAACTTTCTCGAAGGGATCTACGGCTACTTTCATCTGTATGCGAAGGACCGGTTCAACGCAGAGGCTTTAACGCAAGGACTGGGGAAGAGCTTCGAAATGGACCAGACCTTGTTCAAGAAGTATCCGAGTTGCGGCTGCACGCTGGCAGCGACGGATGCCATCCTCGAGCTGGCAGAAGAAAAGGCGCTTGTCCCGCAAGACATCGAAGCGATACATATCAAAGTGCCGCCTTACAACTACAAGCTTACCGGGGCGCAGTTCGAGATCGGTGAGAATCCCAAGGTGAGCGCTCAATTCAGTATCCAGTACTGCGTGGCGAACGCGCTCCTGCGGAAGAGTGCGAAGCTGCATCATTTCGACGAAGCTTGTGTGAGAGAGCCGAGCGTCATGGCCCTCGCCAGGATGGTCCGCATATCGCCGGATCCCGGCATGGCTGACGCTGACAGGCCAGGCTTTTCTCTTGCGGCGCGCCTGGATGCGACGATCAAGAGCGGGCATACCTATTACAAAGCCGTGGACGTGCCGCGTGGCGCGCCGGGAAATCCCATGACGCAGGAGGAACACATGGAACGCTTTCGCGATTGCGTCAACTATGCGAACAAATGCGGGTTCACCGTGAATCCGGAAAAAATCATTTCCATGATTGCCGGGCTAGAAGCGGTCGCGGATGTGCGCAGTCTCATTCCTTTGCTCTCACCGCAGCAAGCAGGCGGCGGCGTTTGTTTGGCATAAACGCTAAAGACCTTTGCTTCTTCGATCAACGTGCGCGAGGAGGAACGGATCGATGAAACCATCAACCATTGCTGCAGCGGCGGTGCTGCTGCTCGGCACGGCGGCGACGTTTGCGCAGGATTATCCAAACCGGCCCGTGAGACTGATCGTGGGCTTCGCGCCTGGAGGAAGCGGTGACATCGTGGCGCGTGTCGTTGCGCAGCACCTCGCTCCGCTGCTCGGCCAGCCCGTGGTCGTGGAGAACAAGCCCGGCGCGGGCGGGATGATCGGCGCGGAGCTTGTCGCGAAAGCGCCGGCGGACGGTCACACTTTGTTGCTGCTGCCGAGCGGTCACGCGACAGGGGCGGCGATCATGAAAAAGTTGCCGTTTGAGCCGGTAAAGGATTTCGCCTGGATCACCACGGTCACGACCTATCCGTTCGTCATCGCAACTCGACCGGAGTCGCAGATCAAATCGCTCCCCGACGTGATCGCTCGCGCCAAGGCGGAGCCCGGCAGGATCACCTATTCGTCGGTAGGCGTGGGGACTGCGGGGCACCTCCTTGGTGAATGGTTCAGTGCCGAAGGGCGCATCCAGCTGCTGCACGTACCGTTCAGGGGCGGCACCACACCACTCACCGAAGTTCAGGCGGGCCGTGTGGATCTCATGTTCGACACCATTACGCTGACGTTGCCGCACATCAAAGCGGGGCGGCTGCACGCACTCGCGGTCACGTCACGCGAGCCGGTGGAGTACCTTCCCAATGTGCCGGTCGCGTCCCAGGCCGTGCCGGGATACGTTTTCCAGTCGTGGCTCGGAATCGCCGCGCCCGCGGCAACGCCGGCCGCCGTGGTCGAGCGGCTCAACCGCGAGCTACGACGTGTGCTCGGGCAACCTGACATGCAAAAGCGCCTCGCCGACCTGGGCGGTGCGGCGGCACCCGTGACACCGGACGCGATGCGCGTGCGGGTCACGTCGGAAATCAGTCACTGGCAGCGGCTCGTAGAAAGCCGCGGCATCGAGAAGCAATAGCGCCAGGTTTTGCCGGACAACATCATGCATTTCGAGCTTAACGAAGAACAACGGGCGATTCAGACGCTCGCGTGCGAGTTCGCGCGCAACGAGATCCAGCCGATCGCGATGAAGCTCGATCTCGCCAGCGCCACGGACAATTTCCCCTGGGAGCTGGTGAAAAAGGGCTCGAAGCTCGGTTTCCGGACGCTCTCGCTGCCCGCGAAGTGGGGCGGCATCGATGCCGATGCGCTGACGCAGCTTGCCGTCATCGAGGAACTCGCTTACGTCGATGCGAGTTGCTCCAAGATTTTCGCCAAGAATTGGACCGCCTGCCGCTACATCCTTGCCGGGGGCACGGAAGAGCAGAAAGAACGGTTTCTTCCGCTCATTCGCGACAACGACACTTACCTGTTGGCTACACCGGGCACCGAACCCGAAGCAGGCGCCGACAAGGACACCGAGTACTACGACGCTCCGGCCGGTCAAGGGCTCATGACTGTCGCGCGTCGCAAGGGCGATCATTATGTCGTGAACGGGAGAAAACATTTCATCGCGCACGGCAACACCGCCTCGCTCTACGTCATGCGCGTGCGCACCGATCCATTGGCTCCAATGTCGAAGGGCGTCAGCTGGCTGCTGATACCCCGGGATACGCCCGGTGTCAGCATCGGCACGATCCACGACAAACTCGGCTGGCGCGCCTACCCACAGTCGGAAATCATCCTCGAAGACGTGGTGGTGCCGGTGGCGAATCTCCTGGGCGGCAAAGAAGGTTACCTGAATCGGGAAGTGGGTCGCGGTGGCCGTTCGATCGAGGTGCCGGCGCACATGATGTCTGTGGCGCGCGCTGCGCTGGATGCGGCTGCCGCCTACGCCGGCGTGCGGCGCCAGGGCGGAAAGATGATTATCCAGCACCAGTCTGTGGCTCAGGACCTGGCCGAGTGCTACACGCTCCTGGAGGCAGGCAGAAGCCTGCTCTGGCGCAACGCCTGGATCGACACTTACAAAGGACGAGACGCGGCGTTGACCCGCGTGTGCCGGATTTATTGCGCCGAGGCCGCCATAAAGGTCTGTCTCACCGCGCTACAGGTATTCGGCGGCTATGGCGTCATGCGTGAAATGCCCATACAGAAGTATGTGCGCGACGCCATCAGCATGGAGCACGGCGAGGCCACGACGCGTGTCGTGAAGCTCGCTCTTGCCAAATTGATGGAGGCCCGGGTGAAGGACGGCATGGCGGCATCGGGCTGACGGTGCTCGCATCACGCGCAAAGAGGAGGAAGCCATGAATCGACAATCGATAGAGGCGTTGAACATAGTGGGAGCAGTAAGCGTTGCGCTGACCCTTGCTCTTGCTACGAACGCGGTCGCGCAGACGTATCCGGAACGGCCATTGCGTTTTCTCGTGCCGTATGGGCCGGGCGGTCCGACGGACGTCATCGCTCGTGTCGTCGGGCAGCGGCTTTCCGAGCTCGTAGGGCGCCCCGTCGTTATCGAGAATCGTCCGGGCGCCACGGGCAATATTGGAACGACGCTGGTTGCGCGCGCCACCCCGGACGGCCATACCGTGCTTGTCCACACTACCGCATTCGCAGTGAATCCCAGTTTGTTCCGCAATGCGGGCTACGACGCGATCCAGCATTTCACACCGGTGATTATCGCCGGCTCAACCCCGAACATGCTGTTTGCGCATCCATCCGTTCCCGCGCGCACGCTCGGTGAATTGATTGCCCTCGCAAAAGCAAAGCCGTTGAGCTATGCCTCTCCCGGCCCGGGCACAACCCCGCACCTTACCGCGGAACTGCTGCTCAGAACCATGTACGGCGTCGATATCGTGCAGGTGCCCTATACGAGCGGCGCGGCCGCCGCTGCGGCCGTCGTGGGCGGACAGGTGCCGATCGGCTGTCTTGCTATGCCTTCAGTGGTTCCCCACGCGAAAGCGGGGAAGCTGCGCGGCATCGTGGTAACCAGTGCACAGCGTACTCCTGCGATGCCGGAAGTCCCGACCGTGGCGGAATCGGGCCATCCCGGCTACGAAGACTACACGTGGGTCGCGTTCCTGGCGCCGCGCGGTACACCGCGCGCAATTGTCGAAAAGCTGAACGGCGAAATTGCCAAACTGCTGAAAGAGCCCGCGGTGAACCAGCGGCTGGCGCCGCTTGGCTTCGAGCATAACCCGAACACGCCGGCAGAATTCGACAAGTACCTGAAGCGCGAGGTCGTGAAGTGGGCGAAGGTGGTGAAGGACACCGGTGCACGCGTGGATTAGTTCACCAAGCGAGGATAACAGTCGTGAAACAGTTCGATGTGATCATCGTTGGCAAGGGCAACGCTGCGCTGTGCGCAGCGCTTTCCGCAACGGAGCAGGGCGCCCGCGTAGCGATGCTTGAAGCCGCATCGGAGGAGGATTCCGGCGGAAACAGCCGTTTCGCCGGCGGGGTGATGCGATTCGCGTTCGACTCGGTCGAAGACCTGAAACAGATTGCCGAGTTGAGCGACGAAGAGGTCAAGGGCGCGGATTGGGGCAGCAATACGAAGGACCAGTTCTACGACGACTTGTACCGGGTCACGAGCTATCGCACCGACCCCGACTTGAGCGAAGCCCTGATCACGAAAAGCTTCGAGACCATGGTGTGGCTGCGCGGTCAGGGTGCACGGTTCGTGCCGAACTATCGCCAGTCGGGAGTCGTCAACGGAAAACGAAGATTTTTCGGACGCATGCCGATCGAGGCCTCGGGAGGTGGCCCCGGATTGGTGGACTCGCTCACCAATGCGGCGGTCGGGAAAGGCGTCGAGATTTTCTACGAAACGCGCGCGGCGGCGTTGATCTACGACGGGGAGCGCGTGCTCGGCGTGAAAGCCCGCAGCCGCGGCAAAGCGGTCGAGTTCCACGCGCGCGCGGTGGTGCTCGCCTGCGGCGGTTTCGAGGCCAATCCGGAGTGGCGCACGCGTTATCTCGGCCCGGGCTGGGAGCTGGCGAAGGTGCGCGGAACGCGCTTCAACATGGGCGAAGGCTTGAAGATGGCGCTGGAGATCGGCGCTTGCCCCTACGGCAACTGGTCGGGGTGCCACGCGGTCTCCTGGGAGCGCTACGCGCCGGAATTCGGCGATGTCAACACCTCGCATGACCCGTACCGGCACAGCTATCCATTCGGCATTATGGTCAACGCCGAGGGAAAGCGCTTCGTGGATGAGGGCGCCGACGTGCGCAACTTTACCTATGCCAAATATGGACGCATGGTGCAGCAGCAGCCGGGCAGCTATGCGTGGCAGGTATTCGATCAGAGGGTGACCTCGCTGCTTCTCAAGCCGTACAGCGTGCGGAGCGCGACGAAGGTGCAAGCCGATACGCTGGAAGCGCTTGCCGCGAAACTGGAGGGCGTCAACCCGGAAGGTTTTCTCAAGACCGTGCGCGAGTTCAATGCCGCGGTGCGCACCGAGGTCCCGTTTGATCACACCACCAAGGACGGGCGCGGCACCGTGGGTATCGACCCGCCGAAGTCGAACTGGGCGAATCCGCTCGACACCCCGCCGTTCGAAGCCTATGCCGTGACCTGCGGCATTACTTTCACGTTTGGAGGGCTGCGCATAGATCATGAAACCGGACAGGTCCTAGACGTGAATATGAAACCGATTCCGGGCCTGTATGCGGCGGGCGAGACTGTAGGGGGACTTTTCTACTTCAACTATCCGGGCGGCACCGGACTCGTCTCGGGTGCCGTGTTCGGGCGGATCGCCGGGACGGCGTCAGGCGCTGTCGCACGTGCAACATAAGGCCGGAAGCGCATGACATCGGTCGGTACCGTACACCACTCCATCACAGTATCCGGAGCAGAGGGGTCCACATGAGCCTGGCATGCCAACTGGCAGAGCGCATTACCGCATTGCATTACGAAGACCTCCCACCCGAGGCCGTCTACTGGAGCGGGATCGCCGTGCTCGACACCATCGGCGTCACGCTGGCCGGCGCTGTAGAAGCGCCGCCGCGAATACTGGAAGAAGTGATCAGTCTGGATGGGAGAAACGGCCCCAGTCTCATTTTCGGGACAAACCGGCGCGCGACGTGTCTCGACGCTGCACTCGTCAACAGTACGGCGGCGCACGTGCTCGATTTCGACAATACCTCCAACACCATGTTCGGTCATGTGTCGGCAGCGATGATCCCAGCGCTGATCGCCGCCGGTGAAGCGTTTGGCGCCAGTGGACGTGACTTGTTGCTGGCGCATGTGGCAGGCTTCGAGACTGCGACGCGCGTCGCACCCGGCCTGAACGTCCACCACTACGAAAAGGGATGGCATTCCACCGCGACGCTGGGCGTATTCGCGGTAACCGCTGCCTGCGCGCGGTTGCTCAATCTGTCGGTGCCCGAGACTGAAACCGCCCTCGCATTGAGCACGTCGCTCGCGGCAGGCACCAAGGCAAACTTCGGCACGATGACCAAGTCGCTGCACGTGGGCCAATGCGCACGGGGCGGCCTGCTCGCCGTTCTGCTTGCGCGAAAAGGTTTCACCGCCAATCCCGATGCCTTCGAGCACAAGCAGGGCTTCTTCAACGTCTTCAACGGACCGGGACTTCACGATAAAGCGCGCGCACTTGAGGGCTGGGGTGACCCTTTGGACATCGTTGCCCCGGGTGCAAGTTACAAGCTCTACCCCTGCTGCTATAGCACGCACGCCGCCATCGAGGCGGCACTGGCGCTGGTGCGCGAGCACGGCCCGATTGATCCGCGCGCGGTACAGCGCGTTGACTCGTATACGCATACCTCGCGGCTTGCGCATACCGACCGCCCCGACCCGAGGAGCGCGCTCGATGCCAAATTCAGCGTGCAGTACTGTGTCGCGCGGGCGTTGTTGCACGGCAAAGTGGTGCTCGAGCATTTCGATGCCGATGCGCATCACGATTCGGTGGTGCGCGCTCTGCTGCCGCGGGTCTATGCTGCGCCGTATACGGGAAAACTTTTTTTGCCGGACGACCCCTTCGACGCCGAGGTGAAAGTCACGCTCACCGACGGCAGCACATGTTCGGCCCACGTCGACCGCCCGCTCGGAAGGACATCGGCCAATCCTATTCCGCTCGAGCGGATCAGGGAGAAATTCGAAAACTGCGCCGGGCGTGTCCTCGCCCCTGACGCGGTGTCGGCTGCATCCCGCCTGATCGAATCGTGCGAAGACTTGCGTTCGGTACGCGATCTCACTGCCCTGCTCGAGCGCGCCCATTTCGATACGAGCAGCGTCGAGCGCGCGTTGGTACCCAGCTCAGCCTAGGAGAAATCCAGGAATTTCCACGTGGAGGCCGTTATGAAAACCAAAATCCTGTTTTCGCTCGCGCTAATTCTGGCCGTATCCGATTGGCCGGCCGCACACGCAGCAGATCCGGTAAAGGACTACCCTAATCGGCCGATCCGCCTCATCGTGCCCAATGCACCGGGAAGCTCGGCCGACACCCTGACCCGCATCGTCGCCATCAAGCTTGGCGAAGCGCTCAACCAGTCGATCGTGGCGGACAATCGCGCGGGTGCGGGCGGGGCCGTCGGACTGGAAATCGCCAAGAACGCGGCACCGGACGGCTACACGCTGATCACGAGCGGTTCCGCGTTGACGATCGGCCCCCACCTCCGCAAGAACCTGTCGTACGACCCCATGAAAGATTTTGAGTACGTCGCAATGTATGCACGCACGCCCGTGGTGCTGGTCGTCAACCCGAACCTTCCGGTCAGGACTGTCAAGGAGTTGATCGACTATGCGAAATCCAAGCAGGGGAAGATTAATATGGCCTCAGCCGGCAGCGGCTCGCAGAGCCATCTCAACGGCACGGCACTGATGACAGCCGCCGGCTTCGAATCCCTGCACGTGCCGTACAAAGGCGGCGGCCCTTCGATCTCTGCGGTGGTGGCCGGAGAAGCGCAGTGGACGGTCCCCCCCGCCGCTTCGGCAATGTCGCTGGTGAAAGCCGGGCGTGTACGGGCGCTGGGTCACAGTCTGCCGCAGCGCTCGCCGTTGCTGGGCGACATCCCGGCCATCGCGGAAACGGTGCCGGGATTCAAGTCCGTCGTTCTATCCGGTTTGCTGGCGCCGAAAGGAACGCCCAAGGCCATTATTGATAAGGTGAATGCCATCGTAGTCAAAGTCGTCAACACTCGGGAGGTGAAGGACCAGTTCGCATTTCAAGGCGCCGAGGCGGCGACCAGCACGTCCGAGGATTTCCGCAAGGCTATCCAGCACGAAATCATCGAGCTCGGCAAGGCGGTCAAGGCCGCCGGGCTAAAGGCCGAGTAGCGCTTATAAAGAAGGAGGGGATGAATCCATGGCAGCAGGGTTGAAGAATCGATTGTGGGTCGCATTGGGCGTGGCCGCCTGTGGCGCGTCTCTCGCCCATGCGGCCGATCCCGTCAAGAATTATCCGCTGAGGCCGCTGAGACTCGTTTCTGCGTTTGCCGCGGGGGGCAACTCGGACACGGTGGGACGGCTCCTTGCCCCCAAGCTTGCCGAGCGTCTCGGCCAGAACGTGATTGTCGAGAACCGGCCCGGAGCCGGCAGCATGATCGGCACCGCTTACGTCGCCAACGCTACGCCGGACGGTCACACCATACTCGTCATGAGCGGCGCCTTTACTTCGCAAGCGGCGGTGATGAAGACGCTTCCGTTTGAACCGCTCCGGGATTTTGACTGGATCTCCCTGGTGGTCGTCTATCCCTTCGTCGTCGTCGTGAACACCGGCTCGCCGATCCACACGGTGAGCGACCTCGTCGTTGCGGCCAAGCGTAATCCCAAAAAGCTCAATTACGGGTCGGTTGGCATCGGCTCCGTGTTTCACCTCGCAGCTGAGCTGTTCAATTCCATGGCGGGCACCGACATCCTGCACGTTCCGTATCGCGGCAGCACAGAGCCCACGACCGAGCTGATCGCGGCGCGCCTCGACGTAATCTTCAATACGCTAACGGGCGCTCATCCTCATATCCAGGCGAAACGGCTGCGGGCGATTGCCGTCGCCTCGCTCGAGCGTTCGCCGCAGCTGCCGAACGTGCCCACGGTGGGGGAAACCCTGCCAGGCTACGAGGTGACCTCTTTCGTGGCGCTGGCAGCGCCACGCGGCACACCACGCGCCGTGATCGCGCGCCTGAACCGCGAGGTGCGCGCGGTACTCGACCAGCCCGATATCCGCCAGCGCTTTATCAATATGGGAGGAACGGCGCAGCCAAGTACCCCGGGCGAAATGGGCCGACATCTCGAGGCCGAAATCGCCAAGTGGAAGCGGATCGTTGCCGAGAAAAAAATAGAACTGCAGTGAATAGCGGCGATTTTCGATTTCAATCGAGGAAATGTGAATGGTAAACGAGCTGAAGTTTTCGGTTCTGCTGTTTGGCGTTACATGGGTCATGAGATTCACGGCTCGGAGGCACGCCTCATTTCGCGATCATCTTCAGAAGAAAAACTGCGTCGTTCAGATCAAGCTCAAGAACAACTCGCAAGGCCGAATTTTCGAGTTCAACAATGGGCGCGTGCGATCCCGGCGTGGCATCCATCCCGCGCCTGACGCGGCGGTGATCTTCAAGGAGGCCGCTACGGCGGTGCGCTTCATGAGCCTGCCCGTGAATCATGCAGCAAGGATCCACGCAGCAAAGAATTTCCTAGTTGCCGTGGAGGGGCCGGACGAACTGGTGTCGTGGTTCATGCAGCTCCTCAACATGATCCTGACCGCGGGAACTGAATTCGGCACGCGGATGCCGGACGGCGCGCAGCGTTACACGACCATGACGACCGGAGGACCGCTCTTCGTCTACGTGAAGGACGGCAAGATTCTGCGGACCAGCGTCATCGACTTCGACGACACGGACGCACCGTCGTGGACGATCGAGGCGCGCGGCAGCAAATTCACTCCCCGGCGAAAAGCGATGGTCGCGCCCCATGCGCTTGCCTGGAAATCGATGGTGTACTCGAACAAGCGGCTGCTGTACCCGATGAAGCGCGTCGATTTCGACCCCAACGGCGACCGTAACTGCCAGAACCGCGGCGTATCGGGATACGTACGCATCAGCTGGGATGAAGCGCTCGATATCGTGAGCGGCGAGATTCTGCGGATGAAACGGCAGCATGGCCCCGGCGCGATCGGCATCTATCACAGCTCGCATCATCAATGGGGCAACGTCGGTTATTACCTGAGCGCGCTCCTTCGCTTCGGCAACGCGATCGGGTTTACGAAGGTGCACCTCAACCCGGATAGCTGGGAGGGCTGGTACTGGGGCGCCATGCACCATTTTGGCAACAGCATGCGCCTGGGCCGGTCCGGCTCATACGGCACGCTTCGCGATTGTCTGCACGAAGCCGAAATGATCGTGTTCTGGTCGAGCGATCCGGAATCCCAATTCGGCGGCTACGGCGGTCAGGAGGGAGCGCAGCGGCGGCAGTGGGCCAAAGAGCTTGGCATCAAGATGGTCCACATCAATCCCTACTACTGCCCGACGGCTTCGCTGCTCGGTGGGAAGTGGTTTCCAATTCGGCCCGGCACCGACAATGCACTGGCTATTGCCATCATGCATGTATGGATCACCGAGGGGCTGTACGACAAGGAATATGTCGCGACCCGAACCACCGGTTTCGAGGAGTGGCGCGATTACGTATTGGGTGTAGCCGACGGGGTGCCGAAGACGCCTGAATGGCAGGAGCCCGAGACCGGCGTTCCGGCGCGGGACGTGCGCGCGCTGGCGCGGGAGTGGGGAAGCAGGAAAACATATCTGTCGGTGGGCGGAGGCGGCACCGCCCATGGTGGCGCTTGCAGGACCGCCACCGGCGTGCAGTGGGCGCGCTCGATGATTCTGCTCATGGCCATGCGCGGATGGGGCAAACCGGGTATCAACTTCGGGAACCTTCAAGGCGGAGCGCCCGTGGATCTGTCGTTCTATTTCCCCGGCTACGCGGAGGGTGGCATTTCGGGCGAGGTAAGCAGCACGGCTTCCGCGGTCAACAACTACGTCCGCATGCCGCACCTCCTCACGATGAATCCGGTGCAGCAGATGATTCCGCGTCAGCGACTGCCCGAAGCGATTCTCAACGGACAGTGCGAAGGTTATCCGACGGATTCCCTTTCACTGGAGGGACAGTTTCGCCGCTTCGCTTATCCCGCTCCCGGCTTTTCGAAAGTGCACATGCTGTATCGCTACGGCGGTTCGTCGTTCGGCACCCTGGCGGACTCCGGACGCTTTGCAAGAATGTACCGGTCAGACGAATTGGAATTCGTCGTCAATCAGTCCGTGTGGTTCGAGGGCGAAGCGAAGTTTGCCGACATCATCCTGCCCGCATGTTCGCAGTTCGAGCGCTGGGATATCGGCGAATGGAGCAACACCGCTGGATACGCCCATCATCAGCAGGGTCAGCTCAGCCACCGCGTAATCGCGATGCAGCACAAGTGCATCGAGCCGCTCGGCGAATCGAAATCGGACTACCAGATTTTCTGCGACATCACGGCGCGCCTCGGCCTCGGTACTTACTATTCAGAAGGGATGACCGAGTTCGACTGGTGTAAACGGGTGTTCGACGCATCCGACCTTCCCAAACGCGTGAGCTGGAAGGCGTTCCTCAAGAAGGGCTACTACGTGGTGCCTGCGGAAGGCGAAAAAACCCGGGAGCCGGTCAATATGCGATGGTTTGCTGAAGACAGGCCGAAGGACGTGCCCGAGCCGCACCCGCTCCCCGGCGGGTATTCCGGCAAATTCCGCACCGGCCTGCAGACCCAATCGGGGAAGATCGAGTTCGTTCCCCAGAGCCTGAAGCGGTTCGATCCGGACAGCCCCGATCGCCCGCCGCTTAACAAGTACATTCCGTCATGGGAAGGACCGAGGGCCGAAGCGCTCTACCGCAAGTATCCGCTGCAGCTTGTGACGGCACACGCGCGCTACAGCTATCACACCATAACGGACGCCAAGGACAGCGCGATCAATGACATCAAGGACCACCGCGTCCTCATCGATGGCCATTATTACTGGATCGTCCGGATCAATGTTCACGATGCCGGTCGGCGCGGCATCCGTATGCACGATGTCGTCAAGGTCTACAACGATCGGGCGGCCGTGCTGTGTGCAGCGGTGGTGACGGAAACGATGGCGCCGGGCGTGGTGCATTCGTTCCAAGCCTGCGCGTCCTTCGACCCGCTGGACGCCCGGGGCAGCATCGTCGATCGCGGCGGGTGCATGAACCTGCTGACCCCGGGCCGCAAGCAGGTCGAAAAGTCGGATGCGATGGCGTCGATGTCCTGCCTGGTACAGATCGAAAAATGGAAGCAAACAGCGGAGGCGGCATGAAAAAGTGGAACCTCGTTATCGACGTTGCCAAGTGCAACAACTGCAACAACTGCTTCCTGGCAGTCAAGGACGAGCATGTCGCCAACGATTTCCCCGGCTACGCGGCTCCGCAGCCGCTGCACGGGCACCGATGGCTTGACATTCAGCGCCGGGAACGCGGCTGTGTGCCGATGGTGGACGTTGCATACCTACCGACAATGTGCAACCACTGCGACGAGGCCCCGTGCATCAAGTCGTGCAAGGACGGAGCGGTCTACAAGCGGCCGGACGGGATCGTCATCATCGATCCACGACAGGCCTCGGGGAAAAAGGAAATCGTCGGCACATGTCCGTACGGCTCCGTTTGGTGGAATACGGAGAAAAACGTCGCGCAGAAATGGATTTTCGACGCGCATTTGCTCGATCAGGGTTGGAAGGAGCCGCGTTGCGCACAAGTCTGTGCGACCGGCGCGATCACGTCGCTCAGCGTGGAAGACGAAGAAATGGAGCGCATCGCCGAAAGCGAGGCGCTGGAAGTGCTGCACCCGGAGTTCGGCACGAAGCCGCGAATCTACTACAGGAACCTCCACCGCTTCACCAAGTGTTTCATTGGCGGCAGCGTCGCCATTGAGCGAGACGGCGTCGTCGACTGCCTGGAAGGGGCCACGGCGACTTTAAGCAAAGGCGCGACCGAGGTCGCGGAACAGCGCACGGACAACTACGGGGATTTCAAGTTTGATCGGCTGGAGCCGGACAGCGGAGCGTACACCATCAAGATCGCCCATCCCGATCACGGCGCGAAAGCGGTGGACGTGCGGCTGGGGGAAAGTCAGTACGTGGGTGTCATTCATCTGGGGGGGACCAAACAACAGCGCGCCGCTTGAACGAGCACTGGGTTTACTCAGGAAAGGGAGAACGCATGCCAAACATCGCCAACGACTGGAACAAGGTCCGGTACGACCTCGACAAATCGGCCAACTTCGCCGCAATCTGCAACTCGCCTTGGTACACCGATGCGGTCTACGAAAAATTCTCTGACGCCGAATTTGCGCGCCGGCACGCGCTCGCGCGCGAGCTGATGGCGCGCGACGGGCTCGACGCGCTGATTCTGTGCGGCAGTCCCAACATCTATAGCCACGGCAGCGGCGTCACCTGGGGCTGCGGTCTGATCGATGCGCGTGGCATGGTCCAGTACATGGTCTTGCCGCGCCAGGGCGATCCGGCGCTGATCTACCCACACCCCGGCTGCCACATCGAAGCCGCCCGAAAAATGGTGTCGATAAAAGACGTGCGCGGCAGCCAGCACGGCCACTACGGCAGAGCCATCGCAGAGCGCCTCATTGAACTCGGTTTGCAGGCAGGGCGCATCGGTATTTCCGCCGCTGACCGCACCGGACCCGAGTACATGGGCGTCAACGCCTACCAGGAGATGCGCAAGCATGTGCCGGAGGCCACTTTTATTTTCATGCCACTGATACTGCACGAGTTGTCGCATCGCAAGAGCACCGAAGAGATTCGCGCGATGGGCCGCGCCGGAGAACTGGCGGTCAAGGCGCTGAGCGCGGTCGCGGCGGCAGCGCGACCCGGTGTGCGCGAATATCAGCTCGCGGCGGCGGCCACGTATGCCGTGCTGAACGGCGGCGGCCAAGTCCATCTGCTGATGATCGGTTCGACCTCGATGCAGGATCCGCGTCTCATTTTTCCGAACCCGAATCCATCGCACCGCGTGCTGCGCGAGGGGGACATCATTCTCTCGGAACTTGCGATGACCTACATGGGGTACACGGCGAAGATCGGCCACCCGGTGACGATAGGCGAGCCCACGGCGAAGTACAAAGCATTTTTCAAAGAGGTTGTCGTCCCTGGATTCAAAACGATCGAAGGTCAGCTCGCTCCCGGTAATACGCTCGAGGCCGTGCGCAAGGCGGCGTCCGGCGTGTTCCGGCAGAAAGGCGCACAGTCACGGCCAATCCTCATGCACGGCCATGACCTTATCACGTCGCTCCCGTTCATCTCGGTTGATGAAGTGAAGGGTGAACCGTACGACATGATCATGCGGCCCGGCATGGCGTATGGCATCGAAATCACACCGGTCAACGCCGACGGCACCTTCGGCATTTTCTTCTCGCGCTCATACGCGATTACCGAGAGCGGCGTTCAGGCGCTCACGCCGTATCCCGTAGACGAGATCATCGTCGCGGGCTAGCTGCGTCCTGTCCATCGAGACGTGAAATGGTGAACGAGCTGGCACTATCGGCGCTGCTTTTCGGCATTGCACCGGTCCTCAGGATTCTCGCGTGGAAAGACGCCTTCTTCAGGTCGCATCTGGGAAAGGCGAACGGCGTCATTCAAATCAAACTCAAGGACAATTCCCAAGGCCGTATTCTCGAGTTCACCAGCGGTCGCATAACCGCTAGGCGCGGCATTCATCCGGCGCCGGATGCCGCCATGATCTTCAAGGACGCCGCAACCGCGGTGCGCTTTCTCCGGCTGCCGGTAAATCATGCGGAAAGAATCCACGCGGCGAAGAACTTTCGCGTTGCGGTCGAAGGACCCGACGAGCTGATTGCCTGGTTCTTGCAGCTCCTCAACATGATCCTGAGCGCGGGACTCGAGTTCGGGGCCCGCATGCCGGACGGCACCACGCGCTACACGGCCATGACGAACGGGGGTCCCCTCTTTGTGTATGTGAGGGACGGCAGGATCGTGCGCACGACCGCCATTGACTTCGACGACACGGACGCGTCTACGTGGACGGTCAGCGCGCGCGGGAGGACATTCACGCCTTCGCGTAGCGCTACCGTGGCGCCACACGCGCTCGCTTTGCGCTCGCTCGTGTACTCGGACGAGCGGCTGTTATATCCAATGAAGCGTGTGGACTTCGATCCCAACGGCAACCGCAACTTCGGAAACCGTGGCGTCTCGGGCTACGAGCGCATCGGCTGGCACGAGGCGCTCGATATAGTAAGCAACGAAATATTGAGGATGAAGCGGCAGTATGGTCCGGGCGCTATAGCCGTCTATCACAGCTCGCACCACCAATGGGGAAACGTCGGCTACTACCTGAGCGCGCTGCAGCGCTTCGGAAACGCGATCGGCGTCACGAGAGTGCACCTTAATCCCGACAGCTGGGAGGGCTGGTACTGGGGTGCCATGCACCATTACGGCAACAGCATGCGCCTGGGACGCGCGGCTTCGTACGGCACGCTCGAAGACTGTCTCCAGGAATGCGAGATGATCGTGTTCTGGTCGAGCGATCCCGAGTCCCAGTTCGGCGCGTACGGCGGCCAGGAAGGCGCGCAGCGGCGGCTGTGGGCGCAAGAGCTGGGGATCAAGATGGTTCACATCAATCCCTCCTACTGTCCGACCGCCTCGCTTCTCGGCGGCAAGTGGCTTCCGGTTCTGCCTGGGACCGACGGCGCGCTCGCGATCGCCATCATGTACGTGTGGATCGCTGAGGACCTGTACGACAAGGAGTACGTGGCAACGCGCACGACCGGCTTCGAGGAATGGCGCGACTACGTGCTCGGCCGATCCGACGGCGTCGCGAAAACTCCCGAGTGGCAGGAAAGTGAGACGGGCATCGCGGCGAAGGATGTGAGGGCGCTCGCGCGCGAATGGGCAAAGCGCAAGACTTATCTTTCGGTCGGCGTGTGTGGCACCGCGCACGGCGGCGCCTGCCGCAGCGCGACCGGTGCCCAGTGGGCGCGCTGCATGATCATGCTGATGGCGATGCAGGGATGGGGCAAGCCGGGCGTCAACTTCGGCAACCTGCAATGCGGAGCGCCTGTCGACCTCTCGTTCTACTTTCCAGGGTACGCCGAGGGCGGCATTTCCGGAGACGTGCATGGGACCGCCGCGGCGGTGAACAACTACGTTCGCATGCCGCATCTGCTCACCATGAATCCGGTGCAGCAGATGATTCCGCGCCAGCGGTTGCCGGAAGCCATTCTGCAGGGGCACTGCGAAGGCTATCCGACGGATTCCATTTCGCTGGAAGGACAGTTTCGCCGCTTCGTCTATCCCGCGCCAGGCTTTTCCAAGGTGCACATGCTCTACCGCTACGGCGGTTCGTCATTCGGCACAGTGGCGGAATCGGGCCGGTTTGCCGAGATGTACCGGTCGAGCGAGCTGGAGTGCGTCGTGAATCAGTCCGTCTGGTTCGAAGGCGAGGCCAAGTTCGCCGACATCATCCTGCCCGCCTGCACCCAGCTCGAACGCTGGGATATCGGAGAGTGGAGCAACACCAGCGGCTATGCCCATCATCAGCAAAACCAGCTCAACCACCGCGTCATCGCGATGCAGCATAAATGCATCGAGCCGCTCGGTGAATCGAAATCGGATTACCAGATCTTCTGGGACATCGCGAAGCGCCTCGGTCTCGGCACCTACTATTCAGAGGGCATGACGGAATTGGACTGGTGCAAACGCGTATTCGACGCTTCCGATCTGCCTCATTACATCAGCTGGCGCGCCTTTCTCAAGAAAGGGTATTTCGTCGTTCCTGCGGAAGGAAAGAAGACCAGGGAACCACTCAGCATGCGCTGGTTTGCTGAAGACCGCGCCAAGGATGTGCCCGAGCCACATCCGCTTCCCGGCGGCTATTCCGGAAAATTCCGGCATGGTCTGCAGACGCAGTCAGGCAAGATCGAGTTTATCCCGGAGAGCCTCAAACGTTTCGATCCGGACAGCTCCGATCGGCCGCCACTCAACAAGTACGTTCCATCATGGGAAGGGCCTCGAGCCGAGGCGCTGTATCAACGATATCCGCTGCAGCTCGTCACGCCTCACGCGCGTTACAGCTTCCACACCTCGGCCGATGCGAAGGACAGCGTGGTCAACGACATCGAGGATCACCGGATCTTCATCGCCGGTTATTACTATTGGATCCTCCGTATCAACACCAAGGATGCGCGCGAGCGCGGGATCGCGATACACGACGTCGTGAAGGTGTATAACGACCGCGCAGCGGTGCTCTGTGCAGCCGTCGTGACGGAAGCGATAGCACCGGGCGTCGTCCTGTCGTGCCAATCCAGCGCTTCGTTCGATCCGATTGAAGGAGCGGGCGGACTGGTCGACCGTGCCGGCTGCGTGAATCTGCTCACGCCGAGCCGCAAGCAGATTGCGAAGTCCGACGCGATGGCGGCCATGTCGTGCCTCGTCCAGGTCGAAAAATGGACGCAGGCTGCGGCGGCGGCGTGAAGAACGAAATCCCATCACTGAAGCGGCAAGGATGGAGGTGACATGAAGAGCGAATTGAAAGCGGTGGAGGATGGCCGAGATCGTATCTCTCAGTTGGACGAGGCGGGCCTGGATCTCATTTTCCGCAAGGCCCGGACGCACAAGGAATGGCTGCCGCGGCCGGTGTTGGACGAGGACCTGCGGCGCCTGTATGAAATTTTCAAGTTCGGCCCGACCAGCGTGAACTGCAACCCCGCCCGCATTGTGTTTGTGCGCTCGCCCCCGGCCAAGGCGAAGCTGATCGCGACGCTCTACGAAAGCAACGTGCCGAAGGTGCGGGCGGCGCCGGTGACCGCGATCATCGGCTACGACACCCGCTTTTTTGAACAACTGCCGCGGCTCTTTCCCACGGCAGACGCCGAAAAGTATCGCCGGGCTCCCGACTTCGCCGAGACTTACGCCTTTCGCAATGGATCGCTGCAGGGCGCGTATCTCATGATCGCGGCGCGTGCTCTTGGGTTCGATGTCGCTGGCATGTCCGGCTTTGACAACGCCAAGGTCGACGCTGCTTTTTTCTCCGGCACATCGATCAAGTCGAACTTTCTGTGCAATATCGGTTACGCCGACCGCAAAGCGACTCCGCCGCGTCTGATGCGCTTCGCCTTCGACGAAGTGTGCACCATATTGTGAGCGTAGTACTACGAGCGCCGCGAGCCGCTTCGGTGTTGGACTGGAAACGGAGAATGAATGGCTAATGGCATCAATTTCATGACTCGCGGAGACGTGGCGCCAATCCGCGAGCGGGGGACCGGAATGTTCGGAGATGTAGCAGCACGGTTTCACCGCCAATGAGCGCTTGTTGTTGATCGGCGACAAAGGGCGCAATGCGGCAGCATAAGGTGTTGCTCTCGATATCGCACATTGGACCTTCGCCCGGTTCGCGTTCAATGTTGTGCTATCGTTGCCGCCTCATCTTTTCAGGAAGGAAGGGCAACATGCTGAAAGCCGCGATCCATGGGCTCGGGCGCTGGGGGAGCCGTCTCGTCGAGTCCGTGCAGGGGAGCGCAAAGATCCGCATCGTCAAGGGAATCTCCCGCACGCCCGAACGCCACCGCGAGTTCTCCGAAAAAACCGGGATAGCGCTCGTTTCGTCCTACGCGGACGCGCTGCGCGATCCACAGGTCGACGCGGTGGTACTCGCAACGCCGCACTCGCTGCACTACGAGCACATCGTGCAGGCGGCGCAAGCCGGCAAGCACGTCTATGTCGAGAAGCCGATCACGCTCACGCGCGCGACTGCGGAAAAGGCAGTGGAGGCGTGCCGCGCCGCGCGGATCACGCTGGGGCTCGGCTTCA
Organism: Betaproteobacteria bacterium; assembly: GCA_016202565.1. Classification (GTDB taxonomy): domain Bacteria; phylum Pseudomonadota; class Gammaproteobacteria; order Burkholderiales; family SG8-41; genus DSOT01. Next base: position 23,209 of record JACQOK010000286.1, read on the forward strand.
ACCGCAGGTTTGCGCCGTCATTCCTGGAAATGACGCGCCGCATCCGTGCCGGCGAAATCGGAGAGGTTCTGCATATCGAAGGGCAGCATTCCGGCCCCACCGGCTATCGCCTCAAAGCCGGCAACTGGCGAGCGACCCGCGCGGAAGCTCCGGCAGGCGGCATGACCGCGCGCGGCATCCACACGCTCGATGCAATGATCCAGATCGCAGGTCTCGTGCGCACGGTCTATGCGTTCAGCGACCGCCGCAAGCTGCCGGCGGACGTGGACATCGACGATACGACCTCGATGCTGTTGAAATTCGCAAGCGGCGCGACCGGCTACCTGGGGACCGTATTCGTGACCGGCGAACTCTACCGCGTGCACGTTTTCGGTTCCAAGGGCTGGCTCGAGTTACGTGGTGACAAGGAACTCATCGCGTGCGGCCTCGAAGGCCCAGCGGAGAGAATCACATTGCCGGCGGCGGACAAGGAAAAGGCGCTGCTCGAAGCCTTTGCCGACGCCGTGGGTGCCCGGCAGCCGTTCATGGTCCCGCCGGAGCAGGCCGTCAACGGCATCGCGGTGCTCGATGCGATCGTGGCGTCTGCCGCGAGCGGCCAGCCGGTGAGCGTGCCCCAGAAAGCGCTCGGTTCGGGTTAGGAATTGTACGCCCGGCCAGCGGTCTAACGGGCTGAAGCACTGGCTGATACGGCGTTACAATTTGTGACAATTTTTCTAAGAACGAGCGCATCGCTTCCGTTACCATAGAGCCGGGACGGTGTCTGCCATGCGAGGAGGCATCATGAAGACATTTAACGCAATATTGCTATCGATGACCGTTTTGCTGGGAGCGGCGGTGAGTACCTCCGCCTTTGCGCATGGCGGACGGAATTTCGGCGGGCGGCATTTCAGTCACCGCACGCACGTCGGCATCGGAATCGGCTTTGGGGTGCCATTGTACTCTTCGCCGTGGTACTACCCGGGGCCGTATTACTACCCGGCTCCGTATTACTATCCGCCAGCCGTAGTCGTGCCTTCGTCGCCGCCCGTTTACATCGAGCAGGGACAAGCGGCAGCGCCGGCGCCGGAAGCGCAGGCCTATTGGTATTATTGCCGTGAATCCCAGACCTATTATCCGTACGTCAAGGAATGCGCCGGACCCTGGCAGCGGGTGGTTCCGCAGCCGCCGCCGTCTTAATCGGTACATGTTTATGTCCAATACTTTCAAACTGAGTTCGCTGTTTGCCGTGCTGGCGCTCGCCGGCTGCGTGACAGTGCCCACCGGTCCGAGCGTCATGGTGCTGCCCGGCACCGGCAAGAGCTTTGATCAGTTCCGCTACGACGATGGCGACTGCCGGCAGTATGCGCACGCCCAAGTCGGCGGCACGACCACTGCCCAGGCCGCTGAAGACACCGCTGTGCGCGGCGCCGTGATCGGCACTGCGGTCGGCGCGCTTGCCGGAGCCGCCCTCGGCGGCACCGGTCGTGACGCGGGCGTGGGCGCAGGTGTCGGGCTCCTCGCGGGAAGCGCCATGGGCGCGGGCGCCGCACAGGGCTCGGCATACGAATTGCAGCGCCGCTATGACCACGCGTACCAGCAGTGCATGTACTCGAAAGGCCATCGCATCCCGACGGCGGCGCGCTACGCCCCCTCCGGGCGCTCCACTCCACCCCCGCCGGCGACTTCGTACCCGCCGCCTCCGCCGCCGTCTTCATCCAGCCAGCGACCGCCGCCCCCGCCGCCGCAGTAACGGCGAACCGGAGCGTCACCCTGCCGGCGGCTTGAGCCGGGCAAGACCTTGTTCGAGGTCGGCGATGAGGTCGTCGGGATCTTCCAGCCCGATGTGCAGGCGTAGCGTCGGCCCGCCGGGTTCCCAGCGCGTGACGGTGCGGTGCCGCTCGACATCGGCGAGAACGACCAGGCTCTCGTAGCCGCCCCAGCTCGAGCCGATGCCGAACAGCTCGAGCGAATCGATGAAGGTGCCGACCGCTTTTTCCCCAACGGGCTCGAGCACGAATGAAAAGAGCGCGGCGGCGCCCTCGAAATCCCGGCGCCAGATGCGATGGCCCGGGTCGCTCTCGAGCGCAGGGTAGATCACGCGCTTCACCTCCGGCCGCGACTGCAACCACCGCGCCACCTTCAGCGCGTTCTCCATCTGTTGCTTCATGCGCACGCCGATGGTGCGAAAGCCGCGCAGCGCGAGATAGCAA
>JACQOK010000284.1 GCA_016202565.1 Betaproteobacteria bacterium
CTTATAGGTCTGCGCCGCAAGCGGACCGCTGACGAAAGCCGCAGCACACAGCGCAATAACCATCCTCATGGCAGGTCGCCTTTCTAAAACCGCTCCGGTTTGCGGAGAGACAGCGCCTCGAAACGGACATTCGCCGCGAGGTTCACCGCTCGTCGTAGCCGACGGCCGATGCCGGCACCAGCACGTCGCGGTTACCGTTCGACTGCATCGCCGACACCATCCCCGCGCGTTCCATCTGTTCGATCAACCGGGCGGCGCGGTTATAGCCGATGCGCAGATGCCGCTGCACCAGCGAAATCGAGGCGCGCCGGGTCTTCAGCACGATGGCCACTGCCTGATCGTAAAGCGGATCGGACTCGGCATCCATGTCGTCCGCCACGCCTTCGTCGCCACCCTCCGTGTCCGGGCCTTCGAGCACGCTTTCCAGGTACTCCGGCTGCGCGAGTTTTTTCAGATAATCAACGACCTTATGCACTTCATGGTCGGCGACGAAGGCGCCGTGCACGCGTTGGGTAAAGCCGGTGCCGGGAGGCAGGAACAGCATGTCGCCCTGCCCGAGCAGCGCTTCGGCGCCCATCTGGTCAAGGATCGTGCGCGAATCGACCTTGGCGGCGACCTGGAACGCAATGCGCGAGGGGATGTTGGCCTTGATGAGGCCGGTGATGACATCGACTGACGGCCGCTGCGTCGCGAGAATGAGGTGTATGCCTGCCGCCCGCGCCTTCTGTGCGAGCCGCGCGACCAGTTCCTCGAACTTCTTGCCGACGACCATCATGAGGTCGGCAAGCTCGTCGACGACCACCACGATCAGCGGCATCTCCTGCAAGGGAACGGGATTCTCCGGAGTGGAGACAAGCGAGTCGAGAATCGGTTTTTTTGCCTTGATCGCTTCCCGCACCTTCTGGTTGAAGCCCGCCATGTTACGCACGCTCTGCTCATTCATGCGTTTGTAGCGCCGGTCCATCTCGGTCACGCACCAACGGAGCGCGTTGGTGGCCTGGCGCATGTCGGTCACCACCGGCGCCAACAGATGCGGGATGCCCTCGTAGATCGAAAGCTCGAGCATCTTCGGATCGATCAGGAGAAGTCTCACCTGCTTGTACGGCGACTTGTAGACCAGGCTCAGAATCATGGCGTTGATCGCGACCGACTTGCCCGAGCCGGTAGTGCCAGCGATCAAGAGGTGCGGCATGCGCGCCAGGTCGGCAACGATGGGATTGCCGGCGATGTCCTTGCCCAGAACCAGGGTGAGCGGAGAGTGCATGTCGGCGTAGACCTGCGAACTCAGGATCTCGGTGAGCCGCACGATCTGGCGCGTCGGGTTGGGGATTTCCAGCCCCATGCAGCTCTTGCCGGGAATGGTCTCGACCACGCGGATGCTCACCACCGACAGCGCGCGCGCGAGATCGCGCACGAGGTTGATGATCTGGCTGCCCTTGACGCCCACCGCGGGCTCGATTTCGTAGCGCGTGATGACCGGGCCCGGATAGGCGGCGACGACCTTCACCTCGACGCCGAAATCGAGCAGCTTTTTCTCGATCAGGCGCGACGTGAATTCGAGCGTTTCGGGAGACAACGCCTCGACGGTTTTCGCCGGCTCGTCGAGAAGGTGCAGCGGCGGCAGCAGCGAATCCGGCAGATCTTCGAACAATGGAACCTGCTTTTCGCGCTCCACGCGCGGCGACTTGGGGATGTCGAGCGCGGGCGGCTCGATGCGTATCGGCTCGCGGATTTCGAGTTTCTTCCTGCCCTCTTCCACCACCTCCTCGCGTTCGATCACCGCCTGTGCGCCGGCGTGGCGATCCACGCGCTCCTGCCATTTCTGAATGAGGTAGAAGTATCCGTCTTCCACCCAGCCACCGAGCCGCTCGATGACCGTCAGCCACGATACCCTCGTGAACAGGCCAAGCCCGGCGATGAACAGCATGAGCAGAATCAGCGTGCCGCCGGTGAAGCCGAGAGCATTGGCCAGCGCGTCACCCACCAGTGCGCCCACGATGCCGCCCGGCGCGAGCGGCAGCGTGACTTTGAGACTGTAGAGGCGCACCGCTTCGATGCCGCTGCTTGCAACCAGCACCATCACGAATCCGATCGCCGCCACTGCGTACGACCGTCGGTCCGTCTCGGGCACAGTCTCGATGCGACGGAAACCCCACCAGACCGCTGCGGCACAGAACACCACCCACCAGTATGCGGACAGCCCGAATACGTAAAGCATGAGATCGGCGGCATACGCGCCCACCACGCCGCCGGCGTTATGGATCGTGGTCACGTTGAGGCTGTGCGACCAGCCCGGGTCGCTCTTGTCGTAGGTGTAGAGAATGAGCAGGAGGTAGAGCGCCAGCGCGAGCAGCGCGAACCACCACGATTCGCGCACCAGCGCTGCGATGCGTGGCGGGAGCGGGTTTTGCGCGGAGCGGCCCTCCCCGCGTTTCTCGCGTGCTAACACTCGTTCAGGTTTTCCAATTAACTTGTTGATTAGTCTTACTGTGTCACGAAAGTATCGTAGCCCGGAAGGAGCGAAGCGGATTCCGGGAATTCCTCTCCCGGATTTCATTTCATTCCATCCGGGCTAC
>JACQOK010000303.1 GCA_016202565.1 Betaproteobacteria bacterium
GGCCGGCGGCGAAGCCGTGGCGAGTTACGACAGCGTCGCCGAATTTGCGAGCGCGGCGAAGATCATCCAATGTGCGATTGATAATTTCGGGCGCATCGACTGTGTTGTCAACAACGCCGGGATCCTGCGCGACGTGATCTTCCACAAGATGACGGAGGATGACTGGGATTCGGTGCTGAAGGTCATGCTGAAGGGCGCCTTCAACATGTGCCGCCATGCGGCGGACCATTTCCGCAAGCAGGAAGGCGGAAGCTTCGTGCACATGACGTCCACCTCGGGCTTGATCGGCGCCATGGGACAGGTCAACTACGGCGCCGCCAAGCTCGGCATGGTGGGGCTCTCGAAGAACATCGCGGTGGACATGCAGCGCTTCAACGTCCGCTCCAATTGCATCGCGCCGGTCGCGTGGACGCGCATGACGGCCTCGATCCCGGCCAAGGACCCCGCCAGCGCCAAGCGCGTCGAGCAACGCAAACAGGTGACGGCCGAGCACAACGCGCCGCTCGCCGTCTTCCTCGCGAGCGATGCCGCAAGAGAGGTCACCGGACAGGTGTTCTCCACGCGCAAGAACGAAATCTTCCTCATGAGCCAGCCGCGGCCGCTGCGCGGCATCCATCGCTCCGAGGGCTGGACGCCGGCTGCATGCGCCGAGCACCTGCTGCCGGCCCTGAAAAGCGGGTTCTACCCGCTCGACCGCACCGCCGATGTGTTTTCCTGGGACTCGATCTGATGAATACCGCAGAAAAGATGACCGTACGATTCGAGAAGGACGCCGGGATCGCGACCCTCACGCTGGACCGTCCCGACCGCCTGAACGCGATGGCGGACCCGATGTGGGACGCGCTCTACGAGCACCTCGGCAAGATCGCGACGGACGAGGAGGTGCGCGCGGTCATTCTCACCGGAGCGGGCCGCGCGTTCTGCTCGGGCGGCGATGTGACCGGCATGGCCCAGTCCGACATCATCTCCGGACGCGCCCGCTCCAAGCGCCGCCATCGCACGATCACGGCGCTCTACACGCTCGAGAAACCGGTGATCGCCGCGGTGCGCGGCCCGGTGTACGGCATCGGCAACGCGCTCGCGCTCGCGTGCGATCTCATTCTCGCGTCCGATACCGCCAAATTCTCGATGGCGTTCAAGAAAGTGGGCGTGGTGCCGGACGGGGGTGCGATTTTTTTCCTGACGCAGTACCTCGGCATCGCGAAAGCGAAGGAACTCGTGTATACCGCGCGCACCGTGGCGGCGCAGGAAGCGAAGGAACTCGGCCTGGTCGCGCGCGTCGTGCCCGACGACAAACTGGAGGCGGAAGCGCGCGCGCTCGCCAAAGACCTGGCCGAGTCGGCGACTTACGCGCTGGCGCTCGCCAAAAAAATGTTCCAGTCGATGTACGTCCCCACGCTCGAACAACTGCTCGAGATGGAGACGCTCGCCTCCGGCATCGTGCGGCTCACCCATGACCACAAGGAAGGCGTGGCGGCGTTTCGGGACAAGCGCCCGCCGAAGTTTCTGGGCAAGTAGCCCCCGTGCCGGAACTGTCCCGTTTTCTGAATCCACGCGGTGTTGCCATCGTCGGCGCATCGAACGATCTCACGCGCATCGGCGGGCAGCCGATCCGCTTGCTGAGCGAATTCGGTTATCCGGGCAAGGTCTATCCGGTCAATCCGAAATACCAGGAGATCAAGGGGCTCCCCTGTTATCCCGATGTCGCGGCCGTGCCCCAGCCGTGCGACGTCGCGCTGATCGCGCTGTCCGCGCCGCATGTCCCGGGCGTGATCGAGCAGTGCGGAAAAGCCGGCATCCCCTACGCGCTGGTGCTCTCGGCGGGGTTCAGCGAAGTGGGCGACGCGGGCAGATCGCTCCAGTCGCAGCTTGTCGCTGCCGCGCACAAGGCGGGCGTGCGCCTGGTCGGCCCCAATTGTCTCGGCATCATGAATCTCAAGGACAACGCGCGCGTCGGCTTCGGCGGCACGCTGCAGCTCACCACGCTCAAGCCGGGTCCGCTGGCCATGGTCACCCAGTCGGGCGGATTCGGCTTCGGCGTCGTGGCGATCGCCTGCTACTACGGACTCGGCTTCAATTACGCGATCTCGACGGGAAACGAAGCCGATCTCACGCTGCTCGACTGGCTCGCCGATCTGCTGGAGCGCCCCGAGGTCGAGATCGTCGTCGCGTTCATGGAAGGCATCACCGACGGCCGGCGCATGATCGAGATCGGCGAGCGCGCGCTCGAACTGGGCAAACCGATCCTGGTATGGAAGGTGGGGAATACCGCTATCGGTCGCCAGGCGGCGACTTCGCACACCGCCCGCCTCACCGCCGGTTATGAATTGTTTCGCGCGGCGTTTCGCCGCGGCGGATACATTGAAATACGCGACGTCGACGATCTCATCGACATTTCGAAAGTGCTGCTCGGCCGCAAGCTGCCGGCAGGCAACCGCGTCGCGGTGCTCACGCTTTCCGGCGGCGCGGGCGTGCTGCTTGCCGACCGCTGCATCGAGGAGGGTCTTGCGCTGCCCCGCCTGACGGCGGCAACCACTGAGAAGCTGAGCAACATCCTGGTTTCGTTCGCTTCCGCCGACAACCCGATCGATGCCACCGCCCACGGCTACAACGATAACTTTGCTTCCTACAGCAAGGCAATCCGCGAGGTGATCAACGATCCCAACATCGATCAGCTCGTGGCGCGCGCTCCGCGCGGCAAGGCCGCGCGGCCATGGGCGGAAGGGCTGCTCGAAGTGCTGCGCGACACCGACAAGCCGCTGGTGCTCAACTGGCCGACCGCTCCGGACGACAACGGGGACGTAATGGCGTATCTCGAGCAAAACGGCGTACCGTGCATCCTGGCGCCGGGGCGCTCCATCCACGCCATGGCGGCGGTCACCGAATTTGCGCGGAAGTGCCGCGCTTATACCCGTGACGCCGGGCAGGCATTCAAACGCGTCGTGGAGCGCATGGATCTTGACCTGTCTGCCGCCGCGGGCACGCTCGGCGAACACCGTTCGAAGCAACTGCTCGCGCGCTATGGCATACCGGTGGTGACAGAACGGCTGATGACGCCGGCGGACGTGGACGCGTTGCAGAGTTCCCCCTTCGCGTTCCCCCTCGCGGTCAAGATCGAGTCCCCCGACGTGCCGCACAAGACCGACGCCGGCGCGGTTCGATTGAACATAGCCGATCTCGCCGGGCTGAAGCAGGCCGCGCGGGAAGTGGTCGCGGCCGCGGAGCGGTTTCGGCCCGGGGTACGCATCGAAGGCGTGCTGGTGCAGGAAATGGCGAGCGGCCTCGAAGTGATCGTCGGCGCGGTCAACGACGCGTTCTTCGGCCCGACGGTCGCCTTCGGCCTTGGCGGTGTGTTCACCGAGCTGATGAAAGACGTGACCCACCGCTTCGCCCCGTTCGATGAAGCCACGGCGCGCGAGATGATCGCCGAGATCAAGGGTGCGCCGCTTCTTACTGGATACCGCGGCCGGCCGGCGCTCGATGTCGAGGCGCTCGCCCGGACGCTCGCGCGCGTGTCCCAATTCATCGCCGATCACGCCGATCGCATCGCCGAGATCGACGTGAATCCGCTGTTCGTGCGGCCCGCGGGCCAGGGCGTGGTGGCGGCAGATGCGCTGATCGTGCTGAAAAGCGACAAGCAGTAGCCAGGGAAAACGATGAGCATTCGAGTCACGCGCGAAAACGGCATTGCCACCGTTCTCCTCGACCGGCCGGACAAGCTGAATGCGCTGTCGAGCGAGATGTACCACGATCTTGCCGAGCGCTTCGCGGAACTCGGCCGTGACGAGGAAGTGCGCGTGGTCGTCCTGACCGGAGCGGGACGCGCATTCTGCGCCGGCGGCGATGTCGGCTCGATGGGCGGTTACGATGTGGTGGCGGGCCGCAGGCGCTCGCGCGGGCACCATCGCACGATCGTGAACCTCCACAACCTGGAAAAACCGGTGATCGCGGCCATCCGCGGGCCCGCCGCCGGCATCGGCGCAAGCCTCGCGCTCGCGTGTGATCTCATCATTGCCGCGGAAACCGCATATCTGCTGATGGCGTTCAAGAATGTCGGCATTCCGCCCGATGGCGGCGCGGTCTTCCTTCTGGCACAGCACCTCGGCATCGCGCGCGCCAAGGAGCTGGTCTATACCGCGCGCCGGCTGCCCGCAGCGGAAGCCTGCGACATCGGCATTGTGATGAAGGTCGTAGCCGACGATCAGCTCGAAGCGGAAACCCGGGCGCTCGCCCACGAGCTGGCGATGTCCGCGACTTATGCGCTGACGCTCGCCAAGCGGATGTTCCAGTCGATGTATGTGCCGACACTCGAACAGCTGCTGGAAATGGAAATTCTCGCCGTGGGCGGTGCGCGCCTCACGCACGACCACCAGGAGGGCGTGGCGGCGTTCCGGGACAAGCGCAAGCCGAGATTCAAAGGGCGTTGACGAGAGAAATGGCTGACTGGCAGGCACAAGTCTTGAGCGACGTGCTGTCGCGTAATGCCGAACTGTTTCCGCAGCGTGAAGCGCTGGTGATCGCCGGCCGGCGACTGGGCTACGGCGAGCTATGGGAAAAAACCCTGGAGGTTGCGCAGGGCCTGCGCGCGCTCGGCGTCAAGCGCGGCGACCATGTCGCAGTGTGCATGGGCAATTGCATCGAATGGGTGCTCTGCTTCTACGGCGCCGCAACGGTCGGCGCGGTCACCGTTCCGGTCAACACCCGCTTCAAGGCGGATGAGCTCAAGTACTGTCTCAAGCAGGCCGACGTAAAGCTCCTGTTCGTGATCGACCGCTTCCTGGGCATCAACTTCATCGAGATGGTGAAGGGGGTCTGCCCTGCCGTCGACACGGCGCTGCCGGATCCTCAGCTGCCCCTCCTCGCCAATGTAATCGTCGTGGGCAGTGATGTGCCGCGGGGTGCGCTTCGTTTCGAGGAGATGCTCGCGCTCGGGGCAATTTACGACGAACCCCTTCCCGAAGAAGTGCTGCCGGGCGACGTGCTGCTGATGCAGTTCACTTCGGGCACGACCGCTTACCCCAAGGGGGTGATGCTCACGCACGACAACATGCTGCGCAATGCCGCTCATGTGGCCGGGCGCTTCGACTGCCGCGCCGAAGACCGCTACTACAGCGCGCGGCCGTTCTATCACGTGGCCGGCACCACGCTGTCGCTGCTCGCGGCGCTGACGAGCGGAGCCTGCCTCATCTCCTCGCCCTACTTCGATCCCGAGGAAGCACTGTCGGTGATGTGGATGGAGGAATGCACGCTCACCTCCGGCAACGACACCATGTTTCTGATGATGCTGAACCACCCCAACTTCGCGAAATATCCTCTCAAGCTGCGCGGCGGTTGGGCTTCCGCGGGCCCGGAAGTCTCGCAGCAGATCGTCGGACGCATGAGGATGACGGGTCTGTGCCACGCCTACGGCCTCTCCGAAGCCTCGCCCAACGTCTGCATGTCTAATTGGAGTGACGCCCTGGAAAAACGCATCAGCGGCTGGGCGCACGTACTCGAAGGACTCGAGGTCTCTATCATCGATCCCGAAACCGGAAAAGAACTGCTGCCCGGCGCGTCCGGTGAAATCCTGGTGCGCGGCTGGAGCGTGATGCAGGGCTACTACAACATGCCGGATGAGACCGCCCGGGCGATCGACCCCGAAGGCTGGCTCCACACCGGGGACCTCGGCGTGATGGACGAAGATGGGCGCCTGCGCTTTCTCTCGCGCATCAAGGATGCCTTTCGCGTGGGCGGCGAGAACGTCGCGCCAGCGGAGGTGGAAGACGCGCTGCTCAAGCATCCCAAGATCGGGCAGGCACAGGTCATCGGCGTCCCCGACGCGCGCCTCGTCGAGGTAGCGGCCGCCTACGTTATCCTGAAGGATGGCGAGACCGCCACACCCGAAGAAATCATCGCCTGGAGCAAGACGCACATGGCGGGCTTCCGGGTGCCGCGCTACGTGAAAATCGTCGAGACTTTCGATAACATCGGGATGACGGGGAGCGCCAAGGTGCAGAAGAACAAGCTGAGAGCGCAGGCGCTGATCGATTTCGGTTTGCAGCAGACTACTTAGCCACAGAGAACACAGAGATCACGGAGAAAATCGCAAAGGCGGAAACACAAGGCTGCCCTGCTCTGTGTTCTCTGTGCTCTCTGTGGCCAAGCTTTTTTAACATGCAGGAGAAAGCGATGCCCGATTTGACACAGCATTCCCCGCTCGGCGTCTACTACGAGCACTGTAAAAAAGGTGAACTCGCCTACCAGGTATGCACCGATGACAATACGCCGGTATTCTTCCCGCGCGCGGTCGCGCCCGGCAGCGGCAGCCCCCATCTCGAATGGCGCGTCTCCAAGGGCCTGGGCACCGTCTACGCAACGACCGTCGTTTATTACAAGAACGAGCCGCCGTTGAATGTCGCGCTTATCGGCCTCGACGAGGGCTTCCGCATGATGAGCCGCGTCGAAGATATCGACCCGATGCAGGTGAAGATCGGCATGCGCGTAAAGGTGAGGATGCACCCGGGCGACGAGAAGCAGCCGCCTTATCCGGTATTCACGCCGGCGGGGGGTGCGAAATGAGCGGACTCCAGCGCGGAAGCGTCGCTGTCGTCGGCGTCGCGGAATCGGATCTCGGACAGGTGGCACCGCATACCAGCCCCGTCGACCTCATGGCGCAGGCGACGATGCGCGCGCTCGACGACTGCGGGCTCAATCTCTCCGACGTGGACGGGATATTCTCCGCCGCCACGCAGGTGCGGGTTGCGCCCATGGCGCTCGCGGAGTATCTGCGCATCAAGCCGAAATGTTTCGACGGCACGCAGATCGGCGGTTCCTCGTTCATGTCGCACGTCGCACACGCGCAGGCGGCAATCCAGCTCGGCCTGTGCGAGGTGGCGCTGATCGCCTATGGCAGCACCCAGCGCTCGGTGTCGCGCGCGGCCGCATCGCCCCGCGAATTCAACCCTTACGAATCGCCGTATCGGCCGCTCCTGCCGATCAGCGCCTACGCGATGGCCGCCTCGCGCCACATGTACCAGTACGGCACGACGCGTGAGCAGTTGGCGGAAGTCGCGGTTGCCGCGCGCAAATGGGCGCTCTTGAACCCGAAGGCGTGGGAGAAAGAGCCGCTCACGATCGAGCAGGTCTTGAACGCGCGGATGGTGAGTTATCCATTCACGGTACGCGATTGCTGCCTCGTGCTCGACGGCGGTGGGGCGATGATCCTCACCTCGGCCGCCCGCGCGAAGTCGCTCAAGAAGAAGCCGGCGTATGTTCTGGGCGTGGGAGAAGCATTGAGCCATGCCACGATTTCCAACATGCCGGACCTCACCGTCAGCGCAGCGGCGGAATCGGGACCCAAGGCGTTCAGGATGGCGGGACTCAAGCCTTCGGATGTCGATATGCTCTCGCTGTACGACGCCTTCACTATCACGCCCATCCTGTTCCTGGAGGATCTCGGTTATTGTCCGAAGGGAGAAGGCGGGCGCTTCGTTGCCGGCGGCACCATCGCCCCCGGCGGAAAGCTTGCAGTCAACACGAGCGGCGGCGGGCTCTCCTACTGCCATCCGGGCATGTACGGACTCCTGGTGATGATCGAGGCCGTGCGCCAGGTGCGCGGGGAATGCGGCGAGCGGCAGGTCAGGGACTGCGAAGTCGCGCTTGCGCACGGCAACGGTGGCGTACTTTCAAGCCAGTGCACCGTGATATTCGGATCCGAGGCAACAACGTAAGCCGTGCGACGCGCGCCTTTGCGGCTGCAAAGCCGGGCGCATAGCGTCCCGCCTCGGCGCACGCGACCCTCAGCACGGCGGATCGGCGGCTTCAGTCAGCCGCCCGCCCCCTCGCGCTGCGGACGGCTCGATGCTGTGCGCCTTGCCGTAGGGCCGTCGTCGCCGGGGCGGGCGCAACGTCATCGGCGGGAATCCAATCCCCACCTTCCTGACCGTACCCTCCTCGATTTCCTGAACGATCAGCTCGACGCCTCCCAGGGCGAGCCGATACCCCGGACGCGGCGCGCCGTAACAGATCCGCCCCAGATAATCGGCCACTGTCATCCCCGGTTCCAGTCCCGGCACTTTCAACCCGTAGAATCGGGCAACAGCTTCCAGACTCGTGCTGCCGTTGAGCGTGAACCCCCAAAAAGATCGCTGCTCCTCCGCTCGCACTGCGGCGGTACGCTGTCCATGTACGCTGTACAATTCTGCGGGTGTTTTCTGCATGCCGTTCGACTCCTCTTGAAAAAACGATTGCCCAGCCACGCACGCGGGCGCTTTCTCAACCGGGAACCCCGTTTCGTAATCGTGCGGTGGCCGAGCGTTGTTCGAATGTATGGCGACTTGTGTTTGTGACACCATGCATCGCCGGGCAAGTTTTTCAGACACGCCCATGCTTCAAAAAGTGCCTCGAAAAATTCTCATTCGACGGGTTTGCTGCAACCCAAGAATAAGGCGTGGAGATTGCTGTTGCATGACAGCATGCGTTCGGCTCGAGGCATGCTGCGGTGTAAGGCGCCGCGCATCGCGCCGACTAAGGCGCCAACAGCGCGAAGTTCTCCCCGAGACGGGGTATCATAGGGAAACAAAGGAGGCAGGAATCATGACACGGCGTGGATTATTGCAGGGGTTGTTGGCGGCGGGCGTCTGGGGCGCATTAACGGGGCGCGCCGGCGCGGCTCAACCCGCTTCGATGAAGGGAATTGAAGACTTGCAAAAGAACTGGAAGATGCTTCTCGCCCAAGGGGCAAAGGTCCCGGCGCCGGGTGAACCGCTCAAGCTCGCGAACGAGGAATGGCGCAAGCGCCTGACCAAGGTGGAATACCACGTGCTGCGCGAGGAAGGCACCGAGCGCGCCGGCACCAGCCCCCTTGACGGCGAAAAGCGCCCCGGCGTCTTCGCCTGCGCCGGCTGTGACCTGCCACAAATCTCCTCGGACATGAAGTACGACAGCGGCACCGGCTGGCCGAGCTTTTTCACCACCATCCCGGGCGTGTTTGGACTAAAGAAGGATTATGGGCTGTTCCTGCCGCGCGTCGAATACCACTGCATCCGGTGCGGCGGCCACCACGGGCATGTGTTCGAGGACGGTCCGCCGCCCACCCGGCAGCGGTGGTGCAACAACGGCGTGGCGCTCAAATTCATCCCCAAGACCGGAAAAGCGTGATCCGGAATCCGGCGGATCGAAGCCGCTGAATACTCGGCATCGGGGCGCGGGTGTGGTATGGTTCAACTTGTAATTATGGGCTCATAGCGATGTCAACACCCGTGTTCAGGCTGGCAACGGCCGCTGATGCGTACGAAATCGCCGTGATGTCGCGCTATCTGGTCGAAGTCGGGCTGCGCGGGTGGTCGTGGCATCCGGAGCGGGTCGCCAAGGCGATCCGCGCGCGCGACACCAGCGTGGTCGTGGTGGAGGTCAAGGAAAACCTGGTCGGTTTCGCGATCATGGAGTTCGGCGACATCAAGGCGCATCTGAGCCTGCTCGCGGTCAAGCCCTCGCACCAGCGCTGCAGCATCGGCAGGCAGATGGTGGACTGGCTCGAGGAAACAGCGCTCGTCGCGGGGATATCCACCATCAACCTGGAATTGCGCGCCAACAACTTCGGCGCGCGCTGCTTTTACAAGATGCTGGGGTTCAAGGAAATGGCCTACATCCCCGGCTACTACCGCGGCGTGGAAACCGCCGTGAAGATGTCGCGCGACATCCGCCGCGCGATCCCCCAGACCGGCCAGCTTACTCCCGGCAGCGCCGCCTGAACGGTACGGCGTTTGGCTCGGGCGCGCCGCTCAGGCGGTGTCCCGGGCGCGGTGGCGGGCGAGCGCCCACGCCACGTGCTCGCGCACCAGCGCTGAGGGGTGATCGCTGCGCGCGCGCAGCACGGCGACGACTTCCGGCGAGGTCGGCGCATTGCCCAGCCCGACTGCCAGATTCCGGAGCCATCGTTCGTAGCCGATGCGGTGGATGGCGCTGCCCAGCAGACGCGCATGAAATTCTTCCTCGCTCCACTCGAAAAGCTCCGCCAGGGAGGCATCGTCCAGACCGTTGCCCACCGCGAAATCGGGCTCCGCGCTCAGCCGCCCGAACTTGTTCCAGGGGCAGACGAGCTGACAATCATCGCAGCCGTAAACGCGGTTGCCGATCAAGGCCCGGAACGCCTCCGGTATGCTGCCCTTGTGCTCGATGGTGAGGTACGAAATGCAGCGCCGCGCGTCGAGCTGATAAGGCGCGATGATCGCGCCGGTCGGGCAGACGTCGATGCACTTGCGGCAGGTGCCGCAGTGATCCTCGGACGCGCGATCCACGGGCAGCGGCAGGTCCGTGTAGATTTCTCCGAGAAAATAGAATGAACCGGCGTCGCGCGTGAGCGACAACGTATGCTTGCCGCGCCAGCCCAGCCCCGCCTTGCGCGCCAGTTCGACCTCCATCACCGGGGCGCTGTCGGTGAACGCGCGGTAATTGAATGCGCCGACCGCACCCGCGATCCGATCGGCAAGCTGCTGCAACCGGCGCCGCAGCACCTTGTGGTAGTCACGGCCGAGCGCATAGCGCGAAATGAACGCTTTCGCGCCATCGTGGATGACCGGCCAGCTCGCGCGTGCCTTCGTCAGGTAATTCATGCGCACCGCGATGACGCGCAGCGTTCCGGGCACGAGTTCGGCGGGACGCGTGCGTTTCACGCCGTGTTTTGCCATATAATCCATGTCGCCGTGAAAGCCTTTGCCGAGCCAGTCCATGAGCCGCGTCTCGGCTTCCGACAACTCGCAGTCGGCAATGCCCACTTTCTGAAAGCCGAGTTCCGCCCCCCACTGTTTGATATCGCGTGCGAGCGCGGCGAAATCGATTTCCAGTGAACGCTGGACAGGAACGTCTTGCATAACGCCGATCATAAACCCGCCGACGTGAGCCGCTATCTCGCGACCGAAGCCGACACGCTCGCTCTCGGGGCCGAACTCGCACGCGGCCTGCAACCGGGCATGGTGGTCTACCTCGCCGGCGACCTCGGCACCGGCAAGACCACGTTCGCGCGCGGCCTGCTGCGCGGGCTCGGCTATGCCGGCAAGGTCAAGAGTCCGACGTTTAATCTGGTTGAACTTTACAAAGTTTCTAGGTTATACTTGTATCACTTTGATTTTTATCGATTCGATGATCCACGGGAATTAGCGGACGCCGGGTTTCGCGAATACTTCAACCCGGACTCGGTGTGTCTCGTGGAATGGCCGGAGAAAGCCGCTGCGGGCTTGCCCGCAGCCGATGTGAGGGTCTCGATGCGGGTGGCAGGAACCGGCAGACAGGTCGAGATCTTCGCGGATACGGAGGCTGGACGGAGTTGCGTAGCGCATCTCGAGCATTGACGTCACGTGATGAACCGCCCGCGGCGGCGGCGCCGTCGCGTTTTCAATTCTCTTACGTCCTCTTCGCATTGCTCTGGCTTGACGTGCTGTTTCTGACGCGGTCGGGGTTTGCTCAAACCGGCGTTCAAGTCACCGCCAGCCGCGTGTGGCCGGCGCGCGATTACACCCGGATCACGCTCGAAGCGCGGGTGCCGCTCCAGCACAACCTGTTCAGCGTGAAAGATCCCGAACGGCTGGTGCTCGATCTCGAGGGCGTCGAGGTGACCGCGGCCCTCACCGAACTCGCGGACAAGATCGCCGCCGATGATCCCTATGTAAAAGCGGTGCGCGTCGGACGCTTCAAGCCGGGGACTGTGCGGGTGGTGCTCGATCTCAAAGCTGAAGTCAATCCCCAGGCGTTCACGCTCGCGCCCATCGGCGATTACGGCCACCGCCTGGTGCTCGACCTCTACCCGCTCACGCCGCCCGACCCGCTGCTTGCTTTCCTCGAGAAGGTCGAATCGCAGCGGGGATCCGGTACGGAGGGGACGCCGGCTGCGCGCCCGGCGCCCGAGGCCGCTGAAACGAGGCAACCTGCCGTCACGCGCGACAAGCCGGCGCGCGCCGATCCGCGCAAAGGCCGGGCGGGAGCGAATCGGCTCGTCATCGTCGCGGTGGACGCCGGACACGGCGGCGAGGACCCCGGCGCCCGTGGCCGGGGCGGCACCTACGAAAAGAACGTGACGCTCGCCATCGCCCGGAGGCTCAAAGCGCGCATCGATCAGGAGCCCAACATGCGCGCGGTGCTGATCCGCGAGGGCGACTACTACATCCCGCTGCACATGCGGGTGCAGAAGGCGCGCCGCGTCAACGCGGATCTGTTCGTATCGGTCCATGCTGATGCTTTCATCAAGCCGCACGCGCGCGGGTCTTCCGTTTTCGCGCTGTCCGAGAGCGGCGCGACTTCCGTTGCGGCAAGCTGGCTAGCCAAGCGTGAGAATGAGGCTGATCTGATCGGCGGCGTCAATCTCGACGTGCAGGACCCGTACCTCAAGCAGACGCTGCTCGACCTGTCGCAGACCGCCACCATCAACGACAGCCTGAAACTCGCGAAATCGGTGCTTGCCGAACTCGGCGAGATCAACACCCTGCACAAGCCGCACGTCGAGCAGGCGGGATTCGCCGTGCTCAAGTCGCCGGATATTCCTTCGATCCTGGTGGAGACCGCCTTCATCAGCAATCCGCAGGAGGAACGACGGCTCCGGGATCCCGCTTACCAGGACAAGATGGCCGATGCGATCCTGGCCGGCATCAAGCGCTATTTCGCGAAAAACCCGCCGCTCTCGCGCGACCGGGTGGTGCAGAATCCGTGATCACGCGCCCGCCCGGCAACAGTGATCGCGGCGTGGATCGCTGAGTTGTCGCGACGATCCACAGCGTTATCTTCCCTCAAAGCAGTCTTTCTCTCTCTTCTTCTCACCGCCATTCCGGCTTACGCCGGTCTTCCCGGCCGGGTCGTTTCGGTCCACGACGGCGATACGCTCACCGTCCTGATCGAGCAGCGCCAGGTCCGTGTGCGGCTGACCGAAATCGACGCGCCGGAACTGCGCCAACCCTTCGGCGCGCGTTCGAAGCAATCGCTTTCGGAATTGTGCTTCGGCAAGGCAGCCGAACTGGAGGTTCGCAGCCACGACCGCTACGGTCGGACCCTCGCGCAAGTCACCTGTGCCGGCAAGAACGCCAATGCCGAGCAGGTACGGCGGGGCTATGCGTGGATCTATACCCGATACACGCATCCGGACTCACCCCTTCATGCGCTGCAGGACGAGGCCCGATCCGCCCGCCGCGGGCTCTGGGGCGATCCCGCGCCGGTTCCGCCCTGGGATTGGCGACGCAACGGCCGCCACTCGTTCCTCGAAGGACCTCGCCAAGCCAGCGTAGTCATCCCCGCGCGCTGAGCGGCGGCATCGCGCTCCGTTCGAGCGTGCACGGTTAAACGGACGCCTGCTGTGCCGGCCGCGGGATTTGGGCTACCATCGAGCCGTCGGAAGTTTGTAACCGCGAGAAAGTGTTGAACAAACGAGGGGGGATCGCAGGCATTGCGCTGGCGCTGCTCGCCGGCTGTGCGTCCATTTCAGAATCGCCCGATACCGTGGCGCTGCCCCGCGTCAGCAGTTTTTCCGCAAGCGCGCCGGACGCCGACCTGCCGCGGGGCTGGCGGACATGGGTGCTGTCCCGGTTCAAGAAGCCGACCCAGTACCAACTGGTCGACCACGACGGCAGGACCGTGATCAGGGCGAGCGCACGTTCTTCGGCGTCGGGGCTGGTGCATGCGCTGCGTCTCAGTCCGCATGAATATCCGTTCCTGCAATGGCGCTGGAAAGTGACCGAACTGATCGCCGCCGCCGACAACACCAAGAAGCACGCTGATGACTCTCCCGTGCGGGTGGTGGTGAGCTTCGACGGACACCTCGACCAGCTGCCGCTCGACGATCGCATCTTTTTCGACAATATCCGGCTGGTAACAGGCCAGCAGCTCCCCTACGCGACACTGGTGTACATCTGGGAAAACCGCGCACCCAAGGATACAGTGATTCCCAACCTCCATACCACGCGCATCAAGATGATTGTCGCGGAGAGCGGGCGCAAGAAAGTCGGCGTCTGGCAGGAAGTGGTGCGCAATGTGCGCGAGGACTTCAGGCGTGCGTTCGGCGAGGATCCGGGGACGATCACCGCCGTCGGCATCATGACCGACACCGACAACACCGGCGAGAACGTGCATGCCTACTACGGCGATATCGAGTTCCGCCGCGTGGCGCCGCGTCAGGACCTTTACACCTCGGACTGACCCTGCACCTACTCAGTCGAGCGCCTTGACGATATCTTCGACGGTCTTTTTCGCGTCGCCGAAGACCATCATCGTCTTGTCCATGTAGAAGAGCGGATTGTCGAGACCCGCATAACCCGAGGCCATGGAACGCTTGTTCACGAGCACCGTGCGCGCCTTCACCACGTCGAGAATCGGCATGCCGTAGATCGCGCTGCCCTTCTCGTAAGCGAGGGGATTGACCACGTCGTTCGCCCCCAGCACCAGCGCCACGTCGGTGGTGCCGAACTCGCTGTTGATGTCCTCCATTTCGAACACCTGGTCATAGGGAACCTCGGCTTCGGCCAGGAGCACGTTCATGTGGCCGGGCATGCGGCCTGCCACCGGGTGGATCGCATAGCGTACCGTGACGCCTTTTCCCGCCAGTTTCTGCGCCATTTCCTTCACCGCGTGCTGCGCCCGCGCCACCGCCAGGCCGTAGCCCGGCACGATGATCACCGACTCGGCGTTGGACATGAGGAACGCCGCGTCATCGGCCGAGCCCGAGCGCACCGTTTTCCGCTCGGCGCCGGCCACGGCCGCCCCCTCCGCTGCCCCGAATCCACCCAGGATCACGCTGATGAAAGCGCGATTCATCGCCTTGCACATGATGTAGGAAAGGATGGCACCCGAGGAACCGACCAGCGAACCGGCAATGATCAACATTGAATTGTTCAGCGAGAAACCGATACCCGCAGCGGCCCAGCCCGAGTAGCTGTTCAGCATCGAAATCACCACCGGCATGTCGGCGCCGCCGATGGGGATGATGATGAGCACCCCGAGGACGAAGGCAATCGCGGTCATGATCCCAAACGGCGTCCAGGCCTTGTCGGTCGCAAGAAAAAACGCAACGCCGAAACCGATCATCACGAGCGCCAGCACGAGATTCAGCAGGTGCTGGCCCTTGAATACCACCGGCGCCGAAGAAAACAGCCGGAAGTGCTTGCCGAGCCCCGCCAGTTTGCCGAAAGCGATGACCGAGCCGGAAAACGTGATCGCCCCGACAAAGGTGCCGATGAAAAGCTCCAGGCGGTTGCCCGTCGGCATCGGATCGGGAACGCCGAAGGCAGCGGGATTGTTCACCGCCGCGATCGCGATCAACACCGCCGCCATGCCGACCAGCGAGTGCATCGCCGCAACCAATTCCGGCATCTGGGTCATCTGCACGCGCCGCGCGACAAAAGTGCCGATGCTCGCACCGATCACCATCGCGAGCAGGATGAACTCGATCCTGCCGCTCAAGATGATCGAGATGGTCGTCAGCACGGCGAGCGCCATGCCGATCATGCCGAGCAGATTGCCGCGCCGCGCGGACTCGGGAGAGGACAGCCCTTTGAGCGCGAGAATGAAAAAGACCGACGCGACGAGGTAAGCGAGCGCGATCTGGTTGGCGGTCATACGATCCCCTTCGGGGAGTAATGAGTGATAGGTAATGAGTGATGGGAGAAATCCTGCCTCACGCCTGACGCGTCACGCCTCACGCTTCTCTCCTTTCGGCTGCTTCTTCTTGAACATCTGGAGCATGCGCTGGGTGACGAGAAAGCCGCCGGCGACGTTTACCGATGCGAGCGCCACCGCGATCACGCCCATTGTCGAGCCGAGGTCGAGCGCGCTGGCGCCCGCGGCCAGAATCGCGCCCACGATGATGACGCTGGAGATCGCGTTGGTGAGGCTCATCAGCGGCGTGTGCAGTGCCGGCGTCACATTCCAGATGACGTGGTAGCCGACGAAGATCGCCAGCACAAAGACGATCAGGTTGATGACGGTTGGATCGACGGTTCCGCTCATTGAATTCTCCGAATAGGATCGAGGATCGGGGAGCGAGGATCGAGGAAAAACAATGCAAGCGCCTTAATACGTCCCTGCTCAATCCTCAATCCTGAATCCTCAATCCTCATTTCTTCACCATCTCGCCGTCCACGCACATCAGCGTGCCGGCGATGATCTCGTCTTCACGGTTTATCTTGAATTCGCCCGTCTTGGCGTCCAGCATCAAGCCGAGGAAGTTGAGCAGGTTGCGGGCGTAGAGCGCGCTCGCGTCCGCCGCGACCAGCGCCGGCAGGTTCGCGATGCCGATGATGGTGACGCCGTGCTTGACCACGGTTTTGTCCAGTTCGGACAGCGGACAGTTTCCTCCCTGCTCGACCGCCATGTCGACGATCACGGAGCCCGGCCGCATGCTCTTGACCATGTCTTCCGTCACGAGTACCGGCGCCGGGCGGCCCGGTATGAGCGCTGTGGTGATGACGACGTCCGCCTGCTTGATGCGCTCGGCTACCAGCGCTGCCTGGCGCTTGCGATACTCCTCGCCCATTTCGCGCGCATAACCGCCCTGCCCCTTCGCGAGTTCCTTTTCTGCTTCGGTCAGCGGCACTTCGATGAACTTGGCGCCAAGCGATTCGACCTGCTCCTTGGTCTCCGGCCGCACGTCGGTTGCTTCCACGACCGCGCCCAGGCGCTTCGCGGTGGCGATCGCCTGCAGTCCGGCCACCCCGACGCCCATGATCACCACCCGCGCCGCCTTTACCGTGCCGGCGGCGGTCATCAGCATCGGCATGAGGCGCCGGTAGGCATTGGCCGCCATCATCACGGCCTTGTAGCCGCCGAGATTGGCCTGCGAAGAAAGCACGTCCATGTTCTGGGCGCGCGAGATGCGCGGCAACGCCTCCATCGCGAACGCCGTCACGCCTTGCTTCGCCAGCGCTGCGATGCCGTCCTTGTGATGGGGACTGAGCAATCCGATCAACACCTGGCCCGAGCGCATCTGCGCCAGCTCCGGCGCGTCCGGAACACGCACCTTGAGCACGATGTCGGCCTGCTGGTAGATTTCGGCCGCCGACGCCGCGATGCTCGCACCGGCGGCGGTGAACTGGTCATCCGGTATGCTTGACCCCATACCGGCGCCGGCCTGAATGACGACCGCATGATGTCCCGACGCAGTAAGTTTTTTCACGGTCTCGGGCGTTGCCGCGACCCGCGTTTCGTTGGAGCGCGTTTCCGCCGGAATGCCGAGCTTCATTTATTTTCGCTCCTTCCCTGACTCGCCGCGCAACACGCGTTGCGACACGATTGGCGGCAATTATACGGGATACCCCCCAGCGGACCTCATTGATATAGATCAAATGATCCCGATTTGTCCGCGAAGATCACCGCAATCCGCGACTCCGGTCAACGTTTGATTCCGGACAGTTCCTCGAACAGCAAACCGAGTGCCGCGTTGTCGAGCCCGGCGCGTTCCGAATTGCACAAAGCAGCAAAGAACTGTACGCCGAGTGCGGTCACCGGCATGAAAGCACCCGTGTCGCGCCCCGCCTCGAGCGCAAGCTTGATGTCCTTCAGCATCAGATTCGCGCGAAATCCGGGCTGAAGGGTACCGTCGAGCAGGCGCTTGCCGTGATTCTGCAGCACGAAACTTTGCGCTGACCCGCCGAGCAACGCCTCGCGCACCTTGTAGGGATCGATGTTCATCTTCCGGGCGAGCGCAAAGGCCTCCGCTATTGCCATCATGGTGCCGACGATCACCAGCTGGTTGCACGACTTGCAGGCCTGGCCGGCGCCGTTGCCGCCGACGTGCGTGAAGGTCTTGCCGATCGCCTGGAACACCGGCATGCAGCGTTCGACGAGCGCCGCCTCGCCGCCGATCATGCAGGAAAGCGTGCCATCCTGAGCGCCCTTGGGACCGCCGCTCACCGGCGAATCGAGCATGTGCACGCCACGTTCCTTCAGCCGCCGGGCGAATTCCACCGTCGCCGTCGCCGCTATCGTGCTGCAGTCGATCACGACCGCATCGGGCTTGACACCGTGCACGACGCCGTCCTCGCCGAACAGCACGCGCTCGACATCCGGCGTGTCCGGCACGCATAACAGCACGACGTCGCTCGCGCGCGCCACGCCCGCCGGCGAACCGCCATCTGCCGCGCCGTCGCGCACCAGCGTTTCCACCTTACCGTGACTGCGGTTGTGCACCGTGACCTTGAAGCCGGCCTTGAGCAGATTGCGCGCCATCGCGGCGCCCATGACGCCGAGGCCAATAAAGCCGACCGGCGTACCTTGCGAAATCGTTGCAGCCACGTGTCCTCCTTCCTCAGCGCGCGTTATTCACGTCCACGCCAGCGATCAAGGCCGGGCGCAAGACGCCGGGCCTGTGGACGCGGACTCAGCGGAGGGCGCTTGCGTCCCGACAGTCTCCAGCTCAGACGTTCAGCGAACGCAGGAATGTCGTGCGCTCCCGGCCGCCCGCCATCATAAAAGCAACATCGGACCCGCTCAGCACGAACCGCGCGCCCATGCCGATGAATTTCTGCATGAGCTTCGGATCGTAGACGCCGCCCATGCCGGGATATTTACCGTGCTTGAGGCAGGCCGCGACGACGCCGGCATACGCCGCTTCGGCCTTCTCACTCGAAAATTCGCCGGGAATCCCCATTTCGGCGCACAAATCGTTGAAGCCCACCAGCAGCACGTCAATGCCGGGCACCGCAGCGATCGCTTCCGCGTTCGCGGTCGCCCTGGGTGTCTCGAGCATCACCACGACCAGCGTTCCTTCGTTGACGAGCCGCATCGCTTCGGCCGTCGGCAGGCTCTTGAATGCAAGCTGCGGTTGAGCGCCTGCAACCGAGCGGTGACCGAGCGGGGGATACTTGCAATACGCGACGACGCGCTCCGCTTCGGCGGAGCTGTCAACATGCGGCACCACAATGCCCTGCGCGCCCGCATCGAGCAGCCGCGTCGCATGGTAGTGCTCGTGCCCGGGCACGCGCACGACGGGCGCCACGCCGACGCCAAGCGCGGCCATCGCGATCTGCGCGGCGGTGTCGACGTCCATCGAGCTGTGCTCCATGTCGATGAACAGCCAGTCGAAATCGCAGCTCTTCGCGATGGTCGCGATGTCGACGGTTCGCGCCTGGCGCAGGCCCATCCCGAGCGCCACTTCGCCCGCCGCGAGACGGTGCTTTGCCTGGTTGAAAACATCAGTCATGGATTGCCCCCGTGCGGTAATCGCGTGGAAACGGCCGCTGCCGCCTCCGACGCGTAGAGGCAAAGATTGTAACCGCAAGGCGCACGCCACGCGAGCGAAGCGAGCCCGCGATCGGCGCCCATGCGCTCGAGGTGCAGATGTCAATCCTGAGCCGCGCCCCTTCTCCCTCTCGCTTCTCGCCGGTCGCGCTTCTATAATTGCGCATGCGCGAAATCCGGGTGCTTCCCGACCTGCTCATCAACCAGATCGCCGCGGGCGAAGTCGTCGACCGCCCGGCTTCGGCGCTCAAGGAACTGCTCGAGAACAGTCTCGACGCCGGAGCACGGGACATCTCGATACAACTCGCGGGCGGCGGAACGAAGCTGATCAGGGTCGACGACGACGGGTGCGGCATCGTCCGTGACGAGCGTGCGCTTGCGCTCGCCCGCCATGCCACCAGCAAGATCGCCTCGAGCGCCGATCTCGAACGCGTCGTAAGCCTGGGCTTCCGCGGCGAGGCGCTCGCAAGCATCGCTTCCGTCTCTCATCTAACCCTGACGAGCCGGCGCGCCGGCGAGCGGCACGCGTGGACGATTTCCGCGACCGGACCGGAAGTGTCCGCGGCCGCGCCCGCCTCGCTCGCAACGGGCACCGGCATCGAAGTGCGCGAGCTGTACTTCAACACCCCGGCGCGCCGCAAATTCCTCAAATCCGAGGCAACCGAGTACGCGCACTGTGAAGAAGCCTTCAGACGCATCGCGCTGTCCCGCAGCGACATCGGATTCACGCTGCAGCACAACGGACGCTCCCACTGGCATCTCAAGGCGCAACCGCTTGCCGAGCGCATCGGCGCGCTTCTCGGGGACGACTTCCGCGGCGCTTCGCTCGCGCTGGACGAGATGAGCGCCGGCCTGAGGCTCCACGGCTGCATCGGCTTGCCAGCGCACTCGCGTGCCGCTCGCGACGCGCAGTACTTCTTCGTCAATGGCCGGTTCGTTCGCGACCGGCTGCTCGCCCATGCCGTGCGCCAGGCTTATGAGGACGTGCTGCACCACGAGCGCCATCCCGCTTTCGTGCTGTTTCTCGAGATCGATCCGGCGCAGGTCGACGTCAACGTGCATCCGACCAAGATCGAGGTGCGCTTCCGCGATGCGCGCAGCATCCATCAGTTCGTATTCCACGCGCTCAACAAGGCCCTGGCCCAGACCGCTGCCGGCGGGGCGACTGCGGACTCGCCACCCGGCCCGATCTCCGGGGTGACGTACGCGGCGCCGGCAGCGTACACGAGACAGGAAACCATCGGGCTGGGCATCGCGCAGCCGGCGGGCTTCTACGATAAGTTGTTCGGTCCGCGAGCCGCATTCGTCCCGCCACTACACTCGGCAGCGCGCGAGGATGCCGCACCCCCGATGGGGTTTGCCCTCGCCCAGCTCTCCGGTATCTATATCCTGGCGCAGAACGAACAGGGGCTCGTCGTGGTCGACATGCACGCCGCCCACGAGCGCATCATGTATGAAAAGTTGAAGCGCGCCCTCGACGCGCAGGAGATTCCCATGCAGCCGTTGCTGGTGCCGGTCACCTTTCCTGCCGAGGCACTTGACGTGGTGGCCGCGGAAGAACATCGGGATCTTCTTCACCAGATCGGTTTCGATCTCGCCGCGGTCTCCCCCACCACCTTGGCGGTACGGGGCATACCGGTCATGTTGCAGGACGCCGATGCGCAAACGCTCGCGCGCGACGTCCTGCGGGAAGTTCGCGAGTTCGGCGCGAGCCGGGTTCTTACCGAACGGCGCAACGAACTGCTCGCTACCATGGCCTGCCACGCCGCGGTGCGCGCCAACCGCAGGCTCACCGTCCCGGAAATGAACGCGCTGCTGCGCGAGATGGAGGAGACCGAGCGCTCCGGCCAGTGCAATCACGGGCGCCCGACATGGCATCAGATCTCCCTGCCCGAGCTCGACAAACTGTTCCTGCGCGGCCGTTAAGAACAGGTGACGAGTGACGACTGACGAGTGATGCGTAAAAAGCAACGAACCGCCAAGAAGGACAGCGCCAGCCGTCAGCGGTCACCCGTCACCCCTCACCAATCACCCGATACCCGTCAGCCGTCAGCCGTCACCCGTCACCCGCAATGGCCGCCCGCCGTCCTGCTGATGGGCCCGACCGCGAGCGGCAAGACTGCGGTCGCGACCGCGATCGCCGGAAAATTGCCGTGCGAGATCGTCAGCGTCGATTCGGCGCAGATCTATCGCCATATGAATGTCGGCACCGCCAAGCCGGGCACCGAACTGCTGGAGCGCGTGCCGCATCACCTGGTCGATATCGTCGAGCCACACGAAAGCTACTCCGCCGCGCGTTTCCGGGATGACGCGCTGATCGCGATGCGCGAGATCACGGAGCGCGGCAACGTTCCGCTGCTCGTCGGCGGCACGATGCTTTACTTCCAGGCGCTCACGGAGGGGCTGAACGAACTGCCGGAAGCCGATGCGGCGATTCGGCTTGTCATCGACACCATGGCCGACGAATCGGGCTGGCCGGCGCTGCACGGAGAACTCGCGC
Organism: Betaproteobacteria bacterium; assembly: GCA_016202565.1. GTDB lineage: Bacteria > Pseudomonadota > Gammaproteobacteria > Burkholderiales > SG8-41 > DSOT01. The sequence goes on from JACQOK010000303.1 coordinate 21,689, forward strand.
GCGTCGACCCGGAAACCGCGGCGCGGCTCAAGCCGAATGACGCGCAGCGCATCCAGCGCGCGCTCGAGGTCTACTACCTCACCAACACGCCGATGTCGGAGCTGCTCAGGAAGCCGAAATGCGTCTACTATCCCTACTCGGCGATCAAGATCGCGCTCGTCCCCGGCGAACGCGAGAGATTGCACGAGCGCATCGGGCGGCGCTTCGAGGACATGCTGGAGCTCGGTCTCATCACCGAGTTGCGCAAGCTGCGCAATCAATACGCGCTCGAACCGACGATGCCCTCGATGCGCTGCGTGGGCTACCGCCAGGTCTGGCAATACCTCGACGGGGAATTCGGGCTCGCCGCGCTGCGCGAAAAAGGCGTAGCGGCCACCCGCCAGCTCGCGAAGCGCCAGCTCACGTGGTTACGAGCGACGAAAGATGTCGAGGCGTTCGACTGCCTGGCCGAGGACGTGGCCGATCAGGTGCTGGATTACCTGCAGCGGGCGCTGGAAAAACTGTCTGCCGTTGCCTAGCACGTGTCGCTGCGATACGACACGGAATCAATAATCAAATCAAACCGCTGCACGTGGGTTCCCGTTTGGCGTCGGGGTCCCGTGCGCCGGCCTGGCAAGACGCGCGAGATCAGCCGATCCGTTGTCCGAGCGAACTCAGGAAACCCACAAGCGCCTCGTAGTCCTTCGTCAGGCGCAGTCTCAGATCTCCGCCAACGCACTTGATCTCCACGTAGACTACCGGCCGTAACAGCGCCACAGCCGCCGTGACAACGCCCGCGACAAAAAGCCCCGCCCATAGGTAGAGCAGTTCGGAGTAAGAGGATTTGAACAGGAGCATGGGCATGAGCGCGCCGAGGACGCCGAAAGCGCTGAGCGCAACACCCAGCAAGACCATCCACCACCGGATGTATTTCAGCACCGCCAGCCGCGAGATCGCCCGCACCGGATAGATGGTCTGGTGATTGCGCCCTCGGATGATCAACCGCCGATCGGTGAGCACCAGATAGTTGAGGCCGTTCGTATCGACGACTTCCACCTCGTCCACCAAAATCTCGTCGTCGGCGAGGTTGACTTCATACCCGCGCAGCAGGTGCCTGTCGCTGGCGTCGGGGATTTTTCTGGAAGACTGCCGCGAAAACGCTTTGTCCTCCGCTGGCGATTGCGGTCCTCCGATGGTCGGTTCACGCCTGGCTTCGGACCGTGGGTCGTATGCGCCATCGGACCGGAACGCATCTCCTTCATTCATCGATTCACCATTCCTCGAATACCCGCGAACACGATGTGCGCGCGCGTCGGAAACGCCAGACGTCCGTCGCAAATGTGGGACTGCAGCAGCGCGCTCACGTCTTCCACCAGCCTGCCCTGCCCGCCCGGCGGCAGCAGGGCGATCGCGTGACGAAAAACGAGGGAGCCGATCGCCATGGCATCGACGAAAGCGTGCACCGAGGAATAGTGGGACAAACGCTCCTCGGCGCGAATCTCGATGTTCCCGAACCCGGCGCAGGTGGCCGACTCATGTACCGCTGCGGGGTCCGAAAAGGAAAAGGCTTTCCGCGCCGTGGCCGTATCGATGCCCTGGCGATCCAGCGCGCAGCGCGGCGATGATGGCATGTTGTCCTTTATTGAACTCCAGGGCCGCCCAGACGGTGGCGACCAGCCGACCCGATGCCTTGAGCACGCGCCGCATCTCAGCAAGACCGGCCACACGATCGGGAAAAAACTGCAAGCCCTGAAAGCACATGCAAAGATCAAATGTAGCTTTCTCGTACGGCATTTTGAGCGCGCTTGCGCAGTGCCACTCCAGGGAAGCTGCGATTGCGCGCGCGACCGAGAGCATCGCGGGATCCGGGTCCAGACCGACGATCCTGACTCGCGCAGGCAACCTTTTCGCGGCGAGCCTGGCGCCGATTCCGGTGCCACACGCCATGTCCAGAACGCATTCTCCCGGCTGCGGATCCGCCAAGTCCACCGCGCGCTCGGCCCATGGGCCGAGGAGTTCGGGCACCATGTACCTCTCATAGGCTTCCGCCGCGATAGTGTCGACTAAAAATGGGGTCAGAGTCGAATTTCCTCCAGCAGGCGGTAATCTCAAATGGAAAATCGACTCTGACCCCATTTTTTCAGCCTTTGCGCTTCACCTGCGCGCCGGCCCAGCCTCTCGCGAAAGTGATCGTCAACTCCTCGCCGCACGCGACTTGCGCGCTGTCGCGCACGATCCTGCCCCCGCCGGTTGCGGTGATGCTGTAGCCGCGCTCGAGCACGAGCTGCGGATTGAGGTGTTTCAAGTGCGTTTCCACGCGATCCACCACGGCGGCCGCCGCTTCCAGCCGGCGGCTCGCCGCTTGCTGCAGTCGCCGCGCGCGCTCGTCATTCTGGCGCTGCAACGTCTCGAGATCGGGGCGCGCCGCGCTCAACCACCGGCCAAGCTCTCGCACGCGCCAGGCGTGCTCCTGCGAGGCGCGCTGCCACGCCCCGCGCATGCGGGTCGCCAGGTGCTGCAACGCTTCCGTGCGGCCGCGAATGCGCTCGCCGGGATGGATCAGGCGCTTGCCGAGATAGTCGAGCCGCTGCATGCGCTCTTCCAGCGTCCGCATGGTTACCCGGCCCAGATGGCGGTACCAGTGAAGAAGCTGCTGCCTCAATTCGACACGATCCGGTGTCGCGAGCGCCGCAGCGGCGGTAGGGGTCGGGCCGCGGGCGTCGGCCACGAAATCGGCGATGGTGAAGTCGGTCTCGTGACCGATGCCCGTCACGATCGGAATGGTGCAGGCATGAATCGCGCGCGCCACGATTTCCTCGTTGAATGCCCACAGGTCCTCGAGACTGCCGCCCCCGCGGCAAACGATGAGCACGTCGCATTCGGCGCGGGCGGCGGCGATCTCGATCGCCGCCGCGACTTTCTGGCCGGCACCTTCACCCTGCACCGGCGTCGGATAGACGATCACCGGAAGCGAGGGCATGCGGCGCCTCAATGTTGTCAACACGTCGCGCAGGGCCGCCGCCTGAATCGAGGTAATGATGCCGATCGTCCGCGGAAACGCCGGCAGCGGCTTCTTGCGCGCCGGATCGAACAGACCTTCCCGCTCGAACCGCGCCTTGAGCTTTGCGAATGCCTCGAACAATGCGCCAAGACCGGAACGGCGCATCGTCTCGACGTTGAGCTGGAACTTGCCCCGCGCCTCGTAGAGCGTCGGGCAGGCGCGCACCTCCACCTGCATGCCGTTGTCCGGCAGCCAGTCGAGATACTGGATCTTGTGCCGGAATATCACGCACTCGACCTGTGCCTGCGCATCCTTCAGCGTGAAGTAGCAGTGCCCGGAATCGTAGCGCTTGAAGTTGGAAATCTCCCCGCCGATCCACATCAGAGGGAGGTTCCCTTCCAGCAGATCCTTGGCGAGCCGGTTAAGCTCGCTGACCGAGATGACCGGCTGCGCCGCTGGCGATATCGAAAAATCGAGCATCGGTTGAGTGATTCTATCCCTGGCCGTATGGATGCCGGGCAACTTGCCACAATCGCCACAGACAAACGTGTTGAATCTGTCAAATCCGCGGAGCAATGTCAATGCTCCGATAATCCGGCGCAAGACCGCCGCGCAGGCACTTGACCGAGGCAGCGACACGGGCGATTCTTGATTGCGTCGACCAGCCGGATTGGCGGACAAGGCCCAGGCCTGCTCCCATGGCATTCAATACCAGGCAACACACGGATTCCCCGAGCGAAAAGGACGCGCCGCTGCGCGAAGACATTCGCCTGCTCGGGCGCCTGCTCGGCGATACGCTGCAGGAGCAGGAAGGCGAGGAACGGTTCCGGCTGATCGAGAACATCCGGCAAACGGCGGTTCGCTTCCGGCGTGACCGGGACGACGCTGCCAAACAGGAACTCGAGGCCATCCTCGGCGCTCTCGACCACGATACGGCAATATCGGTGGTGCGGGCGTTCAGTTTCTTTTCGCAACTCGCCAATATCGCCGAAGACCTGCATCACAACCGCAGGCGGCACGCGCACCAGATCGCCGGTTCTCCTCCGCAGGAAGGCAATGTAGCCCTTGCCCTGGAGCGGCTCCGGCACGCGGGTGTAGCCCATTCCCGGCTGAAGGCGTTTTTCGATTGCGCGCTGATCGCGCCGGTCCTCACAGCGCATCCCACGGAAGTCCAGCGCAAGAGCATACTGGACTGCCAGGTGGAGGTCGCGCGGTTGCTCGCTGAGCGCGACCGTTCGCTGCTCACGTCCACCCAGTTGCGCGAAAACGAGGAGGCGCTCCGGCGCATCATCCTCACGTTGTGGCAGACGCGCATTCTGCGCACGATGCGGCTCACGGTCAACGACGAGGTCGAGAACGGTCTCGCCTATTTCCGTCATACCTTCCTGCGCGAAGTGCCGCAGCTGCATGCGGAACTCGAAGACCTCGTCGCCGATCATCTGGGCGAGCCCGGGTTTCGTCTGCCCGCATTGCTGCGCATCGGCAACTGGATCGGCGGTGACCGCGACGGGAATCCGTTCGTCACGCACGAAGTCATGCTCCATGCCGTGCGCTGCCAATCGAGACTGGCGCTGGATTACTATCTCGGAGAAGTGCACCGGCTCGGCGCCGAGCTCAGCATGGCGGAGCGCCTGGTCGATGTGAGCGCAGCGCTGGAACAACTCGCCGCCGCCTCTCCCGACCGCTCCGAGCACCGTCGCGACGAGCCGTACCGGCGAGCCTTGATCGGCGTTTATGCAAGACTCGCGGCCACCGCGCGCCATCTCGAACGGCATGCTGCGGAGGGCGAGCCGGCGGGCGTCCTCCCCTATCGCGATTGCGCCGAATTCCTGCACGACCTCGCCATCATCAGCGACTCGCTGGAAAGCAACCGGGGCGCACGCATCGCCCGCGGGCGGTTGCGCCACCTGCGACGGGCCGCCGAGGTCTTCGGTTTTCACCTGTGCGCGCTCGACATGCGGCAGCACAGCGACGCTCACGAGCGGGTAGTCGCCGAACTTTTCGCCCGCGCCGGCGAGAATGGCAGCTACACCGAGCTCTCCGAATCGGCGCGGGTCGATCTCCTGGCGCGGGAAATTGCAACAACGCGGCCGCTTAAATCACCGCATCTCGACTACAGCGCGGAAACCAGCAACGAGCTCCGGATTTTTCAAGCGGCCGCGACCATCCATTCGCGGTATGGACCGCAAGCGCTACCGAATTACATCATCTCCAGGACGGACGGCGTGAGCGACCTGCTCGAAGTGGCCCTGTTGCTCAAGGAGGCGGGGCTGCTCCTGCCCGGTCCTGCCCCACGCCTGGCGATGAACATCATTCCCTTGTTCGAAACCATCGCCGACCTGCGCCGCTGTGCGGCGATCATGGATGCGCTGTTCGCACTGCCGCATTACCGCAAGCTGCTCGCGAGCCGGGGGAATGTCCAGGAAGTGATGCTTGGTTATTCCGACAGCAACAAGGATGGCGGCTTTCTCACCTCCAACTGGGAGCTTTACAAGGCCGAGGTCGAGCTGGTCAGGGCATTCAGGCGCCATGGGGTTGAGCTGCGTCTCTTCCACGGGCGCGGCGGAACGGTGGGGCGCGGTGGCGGGCCGAGCCACCAGGCAATCCTGGCGCAGCCGCCCGGCAGCGTGAACGGACAGATCCGCATCACGGAACAGGGCGAAGTCATCGCCAGCAAGTACTCCGACCCGGACATCGGCCGGCGCAACCTGGAAACACTGATCGCCGCCACGCTGGAAGCAACCGTGCTCCCCTCGGAGAATCTCGGGCCCAACGAAGCGACCTATCGCGAAGTCATGGAGCGGCTGAGTGAGGATGCGTTACGCGCCTATCGCAACCTGGTGTACGAGACCCCGGGCTTCAGGCAGTTCTTTCATGAGGCCACACCGATCGCCGAAATCGCCGAAATGCGGATTGGCAGCCGTCCGGCGTCCCGCAAAGCGTCGTGGGAAATCGAAGACCTGCGCGCCATTCCATGGGTATTCAGCTGGTCGCTGTCCCGTATCATGCTGCCGGGCTGGTACGGTTTTGGCGCGGCGGTGCAGGCGCTGATCGAGCGCGAGGGCGACATGGGTCTGAAACTGCTCCAGGACATGCACCGCAACTGGCCGTTCATGAAGGCGCTGCTGTCCAACATGGACATGGTGCTGGCGAAATGCGACCTCGGCATCGCTTCGCGCTACGTCGAGCTGGTGGGCGATGCCGATCTGCGCGCCAAGATTTTCGCCAGAATCCAGAACGAATGGCAGCTTGCGGTCAAATTTCTGCTCGATATCACCGGCCACAACGAATTGCTCCAGACCAATCCGACGCTCGCGCGCAGTTTTCGCAACCGGTCACCCTATATCGACCCCTTGAATCACCTGCAGGTCACGCTTCTGCGTCGACTGCGCGCCGGCGAGCAGGACGATGTGGTCAGGCGCGCGATTTTGCTGACGATTAACGGCATCGCCTCCGGACTGCGGAACAGCGGCTGAATGCGTTCAGGATCCGGCTGCCGCAGCGTTTTACCGCGTGCTAGTGCTCTACGCACAAGCGCGGCGTGCGCGGCATGTCATCGGCGGCTGCCTGAAGGATGCCATACCCGAGGATCTTCGCGCAGCGCCTGAGCAGGCCCTGAACCGATCGTGCGTGGACGAGGGACTCGTATTCGAAGACGAGCGGCTCTGCCGGAATCACCACCGTGCACAACCATTCGGTCTCGGTGCCCGGATCGTCGCCAAAACACACGTGTACAGCACGATGCATGACGTTGGCCAGATGCTCCAGGCGCTCGTCAGGAACGCCGTTTCTGCGACCGTTGTTCCTGGCCACAAGCCGCTTCATCATTTCCTGCACGTGGCGGCAGCCCTCCTCTTCGTCGGCTTCAACAAAGGCGAACTCGCACTCGATGCGCTTGACCACGACCAGCGGGCTCAGAAAACGCTGACCATTTGGAGGCGATAGACGCTGTGCGAGCGCCGGGCCTGGCTCCGCGCGCATCGCGAATGGCACGGGCTGAAGGCGAACAGACAGCATGCCTCCTGTTACAAAACGCCGATCGAATCCGCTGCGACGCTCGGGGCCAAGATAATTGAGGTCGCTATACTTTCTCCGATCGTGCCCGCTTCTTCTTTCCCCGGCCAAGCGAGAGTGCAATTCCATGAACGCCACCTCCTGCAAACCACCCATTTCAAGTCCTCGTATTTATGCATAGACCGGGCAGCAACCATAAGGAAGAAGGTCACACTTTCATGCGCCAAGTCCGGCGCACCAATCTGGGGCCGATGGGGACGCGCCGCTCTGGGCTTTGGCCCGGCGGCAGTTTTTCCAAGCGATTCAAGCCCTCGCGACCGCCCAGAAACCGTTTCGGCACGTCCAGTCATCCACAACGGTCATCAAACTGTCAGGGACTAGCGTACGGTGCGGCGCACATAAGAGGGAGAATGCACCAATCTGTTGATTTAACAAGAATTAAAGCCAGTATAAATTTTAATCGCGGCAACAAAACCCTATACGGAAACCTGACTTAGCAGAGTTGTTTACAAACTATGCACATAGTTATCCCCAACCCATGTGGAAAAGAGGAAAACTCATTTTGCGTGATATGGTTAAGAAAAAATCGTAAAGCAAATTGTGAATTCACGCTTGCTGAAATCGCATCGGGCGGATAAAGTTACCGCCAGTTTTTTGGAGTGAAATGTGTTTGCAATCATCGAAGCGGCCGGATGGCCGATCTGGCCATTGCTGCTTACGTCCGTCATCGCCCTCGCCATTATCGGCGAACGCTGGTGGTCGTTGCGTCAAAACGTCGTCATGCCCAAGCACCTGCTGGCTCAAGTTGTGCAGGAATATCGCCAGAACGGCATCACTTCGCAGCTGTTGACGCGGCTCTATGAAAGTTCACCGCTGGGCGTTATTTTCGCCGCCGGGTTGAAAAACGTGAAAACCACGCCTGCCATCATGAGGGAAGCCATCGAAGAGGCCGGACGCCTGGTCGCGATCGAAATGGAGCGGTTCCTGACCAGCCTCGGCACGATTGCCGCGATCGCCCCGCTGCTGGGTCTTTTCGGCACCGTCATCGGCATGATCGAGATCTTCGGCTCTCAGGGGCCGCAGGGCAGCAACCCCCTGGCGCTCGCCCATGGCATTTCGATTGCGCTCTACAACACGGCGTTCGGCCTGGTTGTCGCCGTGCCGAGCATGATTTTTTACCGGTATTTCCGCGCCAAAGTCGATGCCATGCTGGTGGACATGGAACTGCAGGCGATCAAGCTGGTGGAAATCCTGCACGGCGAGCGTCAGGCGTAGACACAAGAACCGCTTTGCCCGCTGTGCAACGCAGAAATGCATCGCAAAAAGTCCTGAATACATGCAATTTAGATTTCGAGCGTACCGCGAAGAACCGGAGATCAACTTCATTCCGTTGATCGACGTGCTGCTGGTGATCCTCATCTTCCTGATGGTCACCACCACTTACTCGCGTTACGCCGAACTGCAGATCAACCTGCCGACCGCCGACGCGAGCAAGCCGCCCGAGCGTATCGAACAGATCGATGTCGCCGTCGACGCGCAAGGCAAGTATCTCGTCAACAAGTCTCCGGTTGCGTTCCACGGACCGGAAGCTTTCAGCCGGGAATTGAAGCGTGCGGCGGCCAACATGAAGGAGCCGGTGATCATCATCGGGGCCGACGCCAACGCACCCCACCAGTCCGTGATCAACATCATGGAAGCAGCGCGCATCGCCGGCTACGGCAAGATCACGTTCACCACCCAAGCAA
>JACQOK010000304.1 GCA_016202565.1 Betaproteobacteria bacterium
CCCAGCCGGGGTCGGCGGTGCACCAGAACACGTCATCCGGGTGCAGATCGAGCGCCAGCCGCCCGGTGATGTGATGCGCGATGACCGCGCCGTGCACGTGGATCGCGCCCTTCGGCATGCCGGTCGTTCCGCTCGTGAAATGCAGCAGCGCATAGTCCTCGGCAGCGGTGGCCCCGATCTCGTAAACCGGGTTCGCGGACTCCACGAGTTGCCAGAAATCGAGCGTCCCGGGAATCGCCGTGCGCCGGCCGCGATCGCCCACGATGAGGACGTGCTCGAGCCGCGGCAGCCGCTCCCGCAATTGGGCAACCTTTTTTTCGTACAGGCTCTCGGTGGTGATCAGGATCCCGGCTTCACCCAGCGCGAGCCGCGTGTGAATCGGTTCGGGCCCGAATGCGGAGAACAGCGCACAGGCCACGCTGCGGTTCTTGAGCGCGCCAAGCACGGCGACGTAGAGTTCGGGAATGCGGCCGGCCAGCACGAAGACCCGGCCGCCGGCGCCGATGCCAAGACCTTGCAGCGCGTTGGCGAAGCGGTTGGTCAGATCGCGCAAATCCGAATAGGTGAAATCCCGCCGCGATCCATCCTTGCCGATCCAGCGCAGCGCAAGATGCGTTGCGCGAGACCCCTGAGCATGCCGGTCGACCGCCTCGTGCGCGATATTGATGCCGCCGTGCGGCAGCCCGGACAGCTCCCGCGCGGCCCGGTCCCAGCTGAACTCGGCGCGTGCGCGCTCATAGTCGAGCAGGGTGGGCGACACCCGGTCGGCTGGCGGTTGCTTGTGGATGGTTTCCGGTATCACGTAATTGACTTCTAGGTTCTGGCGGCACTTGTGCCCTCAGAATAGGTCGGGCCGGCGTGCACGGTATTGACTCAGATCAAACGCGGTCCCATCCGGCAGATGGAGCGGAAATTTGAGTTTGCCGCGTCGGCCGTACCGCCGATCATGCGGCGCGCGGGCGGAGCTGAGAGCCGGTCAGGTGTGGGCGCGGATCCAGCGCGCCAGAGTAGTGAAATCCATCATGCCCGACTGGCGGGTGATTTCACTTCCACGCTTGTAGATCACCAGCGTCGGGATGCCGCGGATGCGGAAACGCGAAGCGAGTTCCGGCGCCTGGTCGGTATTCACTCTTGCGAACCGCACCCGTGGCTCCAGGTCGGCAGCAGCGCGCTCGAACGCGGGCGCCATCATCTGGCACGGCTGGCACCACGGCGCCCAGAAATCGACCACGACCGGCAGGTCCCCGCGCTCCACATACCGCTCAAAGTTCGCGGCATCGAGTGCGATCGGCGCACCGGTAAACAGCGCCTGCTTGCATCGACCGCAAGTGGGATGCGCCTGGATGCGCTCCGCGTGCACGCGGTTGAGGGTATCGCAATGCGGGCAGACGACGTTAAGGGAGTCCACCACCACAGCGTTTGCATCCTCTTTCAGAGGATCAGCCGTTGGCCAACCACCACGCGCTCGAGCTCGGTCGTCGAGAGTCCGCTGTAGTCCTTGGCCAGTTCTTCGAGCTTGATTTCGCTCCTGAGCGCGGTCCGCAAGCGCTCCCGCATCAGACTGAGCAGCCGTGGTTCGGCGATCAAAACCATTACTCCCCGGTCCCAATCTGCCGTCAGCTGGAGGGCATGCTCGACCACCTCGGCGCAGAACCGCCGTTCGTGCTCAAGGCGGTGCCGCTCGCGCTGCGCGCCGATCGGGTGCACCGGACCCGCCTGCCGGTTGGTGTTGCGCTCGCCTTTCACCCGCCCGGCGCCGCTCCTGCCGCGGGCTTTCGTTTCCTGGTTGACCAGCGTCACGCGCTCCACCAGTCGCAGCTTGCCCCGCGGATTATCGGCGGGAACGACGACGAACAATCGCGCGCGGGAGCGGTCGGCGACGAGGAGACCGGTGTTATTCACGTACTACCGCCGGGCCTGCGCTTCGTGCGCCTGCTCGCGCGCGACGATGCGGGTGAGATCGCTCAGCTCCTCGGCGAGGATCTCCAGCAGATCGTCGATCGAGACGATGCCGACCAGTTCACCCTCGCGGCCGACGACCGGCAGGCGCCGCACGCCTTTGAAGCGCATCACCTCCATGGTTTCCAGCAATCCCGCGCTTTCCGCGATGGTGACCAGCTCCTGGCCCATGATGTCGCCCACCGTAATGACCTTCGGATCGAGATCCACGGCATTCACTTCGACGACGATATCGCGATCGGTGACGATCCCGGCCGGCACGCGCCTGCCGGAAAAGTCATCGACGACGACCAGCGTGCCGACGTGGTAGTTGCGCATCAGCTTGGCCGCGGCCTGAACGGTGGTATCGCGCGCGGTGTACGCCACTTCGCGGTTGCAGATTTCGCCGATCGTCATGGGTCTCTCTCCTTGAAGTATTAGCGTTCGCGAATATCGGCGAACGGCAGTCTCACGCTCATGACCATGCTAGCGCGGCGGGCAAATTGCCCCTTGATCCAGATCAAGCGGCCCGCTCCCGCGAGCGCCCGTCTTAGCCCTTGACGCAGACTTGTGGACGCAGGAACGCAACCCGGCGCGCGAGCCCCGCCTGCTCGGTCGCTTCGGCGACGAGATCGACGTCCTTGTACGCGCCGGGCGCCTCTTCCGCCGCGCCCCGCATCGAGCGCGTGCGGATAAGAATGCCCTGTCCGGCGAGTTCGTCGATGAGTTGCCGGCCGTGCCACTGTTTGAGCGCCTGATGCCGGCTCATTGCGCGGCCGGCGCCATGACTCGCCGAGCTGAACGCGCGCTGTTCGCTCTCGTGCGTGCCGCACAGGATGTAGGAGCCGGTGCCCATGCTGCCGCCGATGATCACGGGCTGTCCGACATCACGATAACGCTGCGGCAACGCCGGGTGTCCGGGGCCGAAGGCGCGGGTCGCGCCCTTGCGGTGCACAAACAGCAGACGCCTCCCACCGTCCACGACATGACGTTCCGTCTTGCAGGTGTTGTGCGATACGTCGAACAGCGTTTCCAGCGTGGCGTGAGGAAATTCCCGTGCGAACGTCTGGCGCGTGAGATGCGCGAGGAGCTGACGATTGGCCAGCGCGCAGTTGATCGCCGCGTTCATCGCGCCGATATACTGCTGTCCTTCCGGTGACTGGATCGGTGCACACGCAAGTTCGCGGTCCGGCAGTTCGATGCCAAGCCTTCCTGCCGCTTTCGCGAGACTCACCAGATAGTCGGTGCCGACTTGGTGACCGAGCCCGCGGGAGCCGCAATGAATGGAGACGATGATCTGTCCCGGCCTGATGCCGAACGCCGTGGCGACGGTCGTATCGTAAATGCGGTCCACCACCTGTACTTCGAGATAGTGGTTGCCGGAACCGAGCGTTCCCATCTCGCCGCGCTGGCGCTTCTTCGCGAGCGTCGACACGTGCTCCGGGACTGCACCCTCGATGCGACCGTGTTCCTCGACGAATTCGAGTTCCGCGGCGCTCCCGTAGCCGCGATCAACCGCCCACCGCGCACCCCCCACCAGCACGTCGTCGAGTTCCGAAGGGGTCAGCTTAAGTTCGCCCTCTTCGCCCACGCCGGCCGGAATGTCGCGGAACAGCCGGTCGGCGAGTACCCGCATGCGCGGCATGAGATCGCCGAGGTCGAGATCGGTGCGCAGGCAGCGGATGCCGCAGGAAATGTCGAAACCGACGCCGCCGGCGGAGATGATGCCGCCGTGCTCGGGATCGAAGGCCGCCACCCCGCCGATCGGAAAGCCGTATCCCCAGTGGGCATCCGGCATGGTCATCGCCGGGCCCGCGAGACCCGGCAGCCGCGCGACATGGGTGATCTGCTCGAGGACCTTGTCGTCCATCGCCGCGAGCAGTTCCCGGGTGCCGTACAGCCTGACCTCGCCGCGACGCTCGCCCGCCGCGGGCGGCGGCGTCCAACACCAGCTATCGATTTGACGCAGGCGCGAAAGGTCCATTTCCGGTTGCGGTCCGGTTACTTTGCCGATACCCGTCTATTGGACCGGTTCGCTCTCCTGGCCGCCTTGACGTACGTCAAATGAAAGCTGATCCAGATCAAAGCGCAGCGGGGGCCGCCAGCGCAATATCCTTGTCGAGGACGCGCCGAAGAATGACAGGCCGATCAACCAGCGAACGCGCCGAAGCGCTGCGCGCAAGCCTCCTCGCGCTCACGAAGTCGATCGAAGAGGAGGAGGCGAGCCAGCGCCCGAAAATCGACGGGGTCCTGCCCAAACACCGGCTGAGTGCCGCGAACCTCGCGCACTACATCGGCTTGCGCAAGCAGGATGTCCGCCATCTGCAACTCGAGCTTGCAGCGCTCGGTTTGTCATCGCTCGGCCGCTCCGAGGGATACGTCCACGACGCGCTGCTGCGCCTTCTCGCCTGGCTCTCGGGTGAGCGCGGGGACGACCTGAAGGCCGACGCACGGCTCAATCGGGCCAAGGCCGAGGCGCTCCTGCACGCGAACACCCGGGCGCTGTTCGGGCCGCGGCCACCGGATCGGCACGTGTATATCATGGTGACGGCGCCGGACGCGGCGCAGGCCACTACCGGCTGGGCGGATGAGATGCTGCAGGCGGGCGCAGATATCCTGCGCATCAACGGCGCGCACGAGTCACCGCGGGAATGGACGGCCATTGCATCGGGCTTCAAGTCCCGGGCCGCCGCGCTCGGCAAGACCGGCCGCGTGATCGTGGATCTGCCGGGCCCGAAGCTGCGCACGGAGATTCGCCAGTTCGAGGAAGCGGTGCTGCATCTGCCGCGCTGCAAGGATCGCTTCGGACGGACCGTGGCGCCTACGCCGGTGCTTCTTGTCGCGGAGCACAAGGGTGGGGCGCAGATACCGGTCCCGCCGGAGTGGCTGCCCCAGCTTGCAACCGGTGATGTCATCGCCATGACGGACGCAGGCGGGCGGGAGCGCGCGCTGCTGGTACGTGGTCCCGCCGAGGGCGGCGTGCTGGCCGAGTGCGACCGTTCGTTGTACGTGACGCCCGGGTTGGCGCTCACCTGGCGGCGCAGTGATGCGGTGCGGGCGCGGGGCCAGGTCGGAATGCTGCCCGCGCGGCCCGGCGAACTGAGGCTGGACACGGGGGACGCGTTTCTGCTCAACGGGAGCGGACAAAGCGAGAATCCGGCGCTGCGCGTTCTGGCCTTTCCGGACGCGCGGCTCCTCGCCCAAGTGCAGCCGGGCGAACGGGTGATCCTGGACGACGGCAGGCTTGTTGCCGTCGTGGAAGAAGCGCGGTCCGAAGGGCTGCTGTGCCGCGTGCAACGGGCGCTCAAGTCACCGACCCGTTTGCGCTCAGGCAAGGGCGTTGCGTTTCCGGACAGCACCCTCTCGCGCGGCCAGCTCGGCCAGCAGGACGACGTGGCCCTTCAATTCGCGCTCGCGCATGCCGACGGCGTGGGCGTCTCCTTCGTCAATTCTCCCCAGGACGTGGCGCTGATCGGTGAGCGCGTCAAGCAGGCCGGACGTCCCGGCTTCGGGATGATTCTCAAGCTCGAAACGCGCGGGGCGATGCGCAATCTCGCCGGCATCCTGTTCGAGGCGCTCAAGTACGATCCGGTGGGACTGATGATCGCGCGCGGCGATCTCGCGGTCGAATTGAGCTTCGAGCGGCTGGCCGAGATGCAGGAAGAGCTGCTCTGGTTCGGAGAGGCCTGTCACCTGCCGGTCATCTGGGCGACCCAGGTGCTCGACACCATGGCGCACTCGGGGCTCCCGACGCGCGCTGAAGTCACTGATGCGGCGATGTCGATGCGGGCGGAATGCGTGATGCTCAACAAGGGTCCCTATGTCGCCACCGCCACGCGGATGCTGGCCGACATCATCCGCAAGATGGAAGGGCATCAGTACAAGAAGCGCTCGCTCTATCGGCGGCTCGCGGTGGCCCAGCAGGCCCCTACGCCCTAAGCGGCATCCCGCGTCGCCGGTTCCTCCAGCCCGAAGAACGCGCGGATGCGCTGGAGGAGCGTCTCGGGCCGCGTTCGCGCCGCGGCGGCTTCGGCCTGGGCGTCCTCGACGGCGTGGCGCAGGCCGCTCGCGCGCGCGGCAAGCACTCGCGATATCTCCTCGGCGATCGCTGGACGTGCGCGGATGATATCCTCGAACCCCGCCTTGTCCAGCCGGTAGCATTCGACGTCAGTCTTCGCCGTCACGGTCGCGCTGCGCGGCTCGCCCGTCATCATGCCCATCTCGCCGAACACGCTGCCCGGACCGAGCACCGCGACCCGGCGCCGCGGCGCCCCGGCGGCGTCGACCCACACCTCGGCCTCGCCGTCGACCAGGAGGTAGAGCCAATGCGCGATCGCGCCCTGGCGCGTGATCACGTCGCCCGCGGCGAAGGGCGCGGCGACGAGCCGCTCGGCGAGCGCGCTCAACTCGGGTGCCGCGAGGTGCGAAAAGAGTTCGACCCCGCGCAGCGCCGCGATGCGCGTCGCGATCTCGTGAGCGTGCAGCGCGGCCTGCCGCGCTTCGCCTTCCTTGATCCGGTGCACGACGTACTGCGGCAGCGCGAGCGCGATGCCCGCGCGCTGCAATGCGGCGAGCAGATGTACGCGCACGGCGGTGTCGGTCGTATCGTCGGGCTGCGGGTCGCGCAGCCAATAGCGCAGCGCATAGCGGCAATAGCTTTCCGCGAATTCCATCAGCACGCAGCTCGGCTTCGGCTCGCGCGCGACGTTGGGGACCTCTGCGGCGGCGAGCGCCTGCTCCGCCGCCGCCAGGACTTTCGCCGGCGGCACGTCGAAACCGACATCGAACCAGATCCACCGGCGCCACCGCGTGTCGGCCTTGTCCGGATTGCCGATAACGGCGAAGCGCGATTTCATGAGGGCGCTGTTCGGCACGATGACAAGCTCCCCGTTGCGCGTGCGGATCGTGGTATGGCGCCAGCGGATCTCGGCCACGCGGCCCGACAGATCATCGAGCCGGATCCAGTCGCCGATCGCGAGCGATCCGTCCAGCTCCAGGAACAGCCCGCCCAGGACATTGCCGAGCGTGTCCTGCATCGCAAAAGCGACGACGGCCGTGATGACCGCCGAGGTGGTCACAAGGCTCGCGAGGTCCATGCCGGCGAGCCGCAGGCGCAGCATCCCCCACGCGAGATAGGCGAGAACGAGGATGACGTCCTCGACGATCCGCGGGGCCGACACGCCGGCGGCCGGCAGCGCGGCCCGGAACAGCGCGAGCCCGGCGAGCCGGATCACGGCAAGCCCCGTGGCAACGATCGCGGTCTCGCGCACGATCGCCCCCGCGCCCGCAGCGCCGCCGGCTTCGATCATCGCGCCGGCCAGCTCGGCTGCGAGCGAGAGCATGAGGAAGAGGAGCGTATGGGTGAGCGCACTGCGCCCCGTGCGCAGCGCGCGCGCGAGGATCAAGGCGATGAGCGCCGCGGCGACGAGAAGATAAGGCAGCTCCTCGCGCCAGAAGATCTGCCACGCGCTGCCCGCGAAGGTCCACATGGGCGGCCTCAGCGTGAGGGCTCAGCGCGCTGCGAGCGCGCTTTCGATCGCGCGCACGAGCGCCGCCAGGATCTTGACGCGCGCGTGATACTTGTCGTTCGCCTCGACCAGCACCCACGGCGCATGCGCGGTGCTGGTGCGCTCGATCATGTCCGCCGCGGCGAGCTGGTAGGCGTCCCACTTCTCGCGGTTGCGCCAGTCCTCGGGCGTGATCTTGAAGCGCTTGAAGCGGGTCTTCTCGCGCTCCTTGAAGCGCCGGTACTGCTCCTCCTTCGAGATCTGCAGCCAGTACTTGGCGATGACCGCGCCGTTGCGCGCGAGCTGTTCCTCGAAGTCGTTGATCTCCGCGTACGCGCGCATCCAGTCCGCCTCCGAGCAGAAGCCTTCGATCCGTTCCACCAGGACGCGCCCGTACCAGCTGCGGTCGTAAAGGGTGAAGCGTCTCTTGCGCGGCAGGTGGCGCCAGAAGCGCCAGAGATAGGGCTGCGCCCGCTCCTCGTCGGTCGGCGCCGCGATGGGAATGGTGTGATACAGGCGCGCGTCGAGCGCAGCCGTGATGCGCCGGATCGCCCCGCCCTTGCCGGCCGCGTCCATGCCCTCGAACAGGCACACCACGTTGTGCTCGCGAAAGCGGGGATGGCGCGTGGCCAGCGCGAGCCGGCGTTGCAGCTGCTCGAGCCGCGCCTCGTAGCGTTTCTTGTCGAGCTTCAGCCCGAGATCCATCTTGCGCAGGATATGCAGCTTGTCCACCGGCCTGACGATGGGGGCGGTCCGGTTCTTCGTCTCGGCGCGGCCGGACGGGGCCTGGAGGCGTTTGCGCATCGCTTCGAGCAGCGTCTTGCCCACCGTCACCGCGCGGTATTCGGGGTCTGAGCCCTCGACCATGATCCAGGGCGCATCCGCGGTGCTCGTCTGGCGCAGCGTGTCTTCGCTGATGCGGTAGAAGCGGTCGTACACCTTGAAGAAGTCCCAGTCGCGCTTGGTGATGCGCCAGCGCGTTTCCGGGTCGGACTCGAGCGCCTTCAGGCGCTTCTTCTGCCGGTTCTTCGCCAAATGGAACCAGAACTTGAGGATGAGCGCCCCCTCGTCGGCCAGCATGCGCTCGAAGTGATTGATCTCTTCGATCGAACGCACCAGGTCGCTCGAGCGGGTGCGTTTGAACACGCGGTCGATGATCGGCGCGGTGTACCAGGAGCCGAACAGGATGCCGATGCGCCCTTTGGGCGGCAGCGCGCGCCAGAAGCGCCACATCGGCGGGCGTTCGCACTCCTCGTCGGACGGATCGTCGAACGCGTGCGTGTGAATGTGGCGGGGATCCATCCACTCGTTGAGGAGGTTCACGGTCTCGCCCTTGCCGGCGCCGCGCACCCCGGAGATGAGCAGGATTACCGGAAAGCGGCCGTTCTTGTAGAGATCGTACTGCGCGTCGAGCAGATCGGCGCGAAGCCTCGGCTCGATGCGCTTGTACTGCCCCTTGGAGAGTTTGTGTCCGACCTCTGCAGCTTCAAACATGTCCGTCCCCCCTTTCTTACACGTCCACGACACAGCGGGCTTCCCAGCCTGCGCCCGCCGGTTTCACGGTGAGCATGGTGAGGGTCGCACCCTTCACCTCCACGCCGCGCTCCAGATGAGGACGCCACGGCTCGCCGCCCGCGCCCCCGCGCCAGCGCACGCCGTCCCGCTCCACCCAGAAGCGCCCGAACACGAGGCCACGCTCGCGCGCGGAACCCAGCAGGAGGTTGAGCCACCGCACCAGCGCGAGTTCGTCATCGGCCTCCTCGAATTCGATCGTTACCGACTCCGCGGCACGCACCTTCTCGATATCGGTCATGATCGCGAAGGTCGCGCGCGCCGCGCCTTCGAACGCCTCTTCCAGGGTCGCGCCACGACCGATGATACCGATATCGGCGTCGTGCTCAAAATAGGCATAACGCCCACCGGATTCCGGGTTCAGGACACGAGTCGTCGGCTGAGGCATATCGTGGGGTCACGCCGCGTGAAAATCGCAACTCCGATAACTTTCAATGCTATAGCCCTGCGCAGCGGTTTCATTGATCCAGATCAATTTGTGGACACTGGATTTTGAGTGTACTGTTCGAGTCGGGATCAGAGGATGTCATGGTCTTCGTCAGAAACAAGACGCTGCGGCGCGCCATTGGTCTTTCACTGGTGGTTCTGGGCGCCCTGTTGATGTGGCTCGCGCCCGAAGTCATCGCCGGGATCGTGCTGCTGGCAGCGGGTGTGATTCTGGAGATCGTCGGCATCACGCTGGAGCGGCGGGACAGCCGGTAGCGGCGGGTTTCGGCGCATGCCCTGGACCGCGAGTTATTACCCCACCGCGATGAAGCACCTCCCGCCCGCCGTGCGCGACAAAGCGATCGAAATCGCCAACGCGCTGCTCGCGGCCGGCCGCCCCGAGGGCCAGGCCATCCGCATCGCGATCGCGCGCGCCAAACAATGGGCGCAGCGCCACCGCACTTAGAGTGCCTAACAAAATGAATCCGAGCCGTTCATGGTTCGACAAGCTCACCACGAACGGCCCTCTGTGAACGACCGTTCGCCCTGAGCTTGTCGAAGCCTGTCCTGAGCTTCGTCGAAGGGGGTGGACGGTCATTCTGTTACGGACTCTTAAGGCCAGTCTGCTATGAAATGCGTACCTGCGCGTGGCCAAGGCTTTGGTAGACGCGACGCTGGCGCACGAGCGGCCACCATTCATAAAGGAAGATCTGCATCGGGCGCCACATCGCCACCCAGCCGCCGATCGTGAGGCTTTCGCGCACGATCGTGAAGAAGGTTCCAGTCGCGAACTTTGCCAGAGCATCGGCAACGAGCAGGCACAGCGCGAGAAATGTGAGTCCGATCACGAGACTCATGCGCCCGTGCCACAGGAGCTGGTTCAATTCGCGGCGCGTGAGTTCGGCCTTGTACCCGAAATAGTTGTGTATCGCCTCCGTGACCAGCGCGGTGGGATCACCTTCCTTGGGTGGTTGCTCGAGGTGGATCGTGATCTGAAACCGGCTGCCGGGCGGAAATTCCAGGGCCCAGCTCTCAATGAATTCCTCGGCATCCGGGTCGAGATCCTTGTGATGGAACGGCGTTGGGTCCATCGAGTTGAATAACTGCGCAACTTCGCGCAGGCGCAGTTCGATTCGATGAAAAGGTGCTGCGCCGGCTTTCATGGGTTTCGGGCTAGTTTAACAATCCCTGCCGACCGGGCCTTGATCTACATCAACTCGACGCGGCGGAAAGGCAGTATAGTGATTTTGCATTTTGCATGCGTGGTCACGCCATGTCGGCATACAACCCGGGCGCGCATTCACTCACAATGTACAGGCGAATCTTGGTGGCGGTGGATGGCAGTAAGGCGTCCCAGCTGGCTCTGCGCCATGGAATTCAGCTGGCGAAGGAACAGCAAGCGCGGCTGCGGATCGTGCACGTGGTCGATGAGCTCGCACTCAACGTCGAGACACCGCGCGAGCTCAAGGACTTTTGGAACGCAATCCGCAAAGGGGGTGAGCGCGTTCTCGAGAAGGCAAGAGCCCACACGGCGAAAGCCGGGATCGAGCCGGAGACGAAATTGCTCGAAATTCGCGCCATGGGCGGGTTGGTCAGGCTGATCGCCGACTTTGTTGTGAAGGAAGCTGAACGCTGGCACGCCGATTTGATCGTAATCGGGACTCATGGTCGTCGCGCTCTGCGCCGCCTCCTTCTGGGCAGCGTCGCAGAAGGCGTTATCCGGATTTCCGCCATCCCGGTATTGTTGGTCCGCGGCGCCGGCCGCAAGCCACGGCCAGACCGCTCCCGTTCCGCCTGATTCGCTTTAAGGAGCCCCCTTTCACCGGGCGAGCCGCGGATACAGTTTGACGGCAACGGCGAAAAGAACAGCGGGGACACGCAAACCGTGTGTCTGCAACTGGTTTAGGCCAGACGAATCAGCCTGAATCATGAAGATCCATGAACTGTCCGTTTCCGAGGTGATTGCGAGCTTAAGCAGCGACGCCCACGGGCTTGGCTTTGCTGAAGCGGAGCGTCGGCTGCGCGAATTCGGCCCCAATCGGGTGGAAGAGCTCGCAAGAGAACCGGCAGCGCTGCGCTTTCTCAAGGAGTTGACCCATTTATTCGCTCTGGTCCTGTGGGTGGCCGCAGCACTCGCGTTCCTGGCCGCAGCATACGATCCGGGGCAAGGTATGGCCAAGGTGGGCTATGCCGTGGTTGCAGTCATCCTGGTGAGCGCGGTATTTTCATTCTGGCAGGAATACCGCGCCGAACGCACGCTCGCGGCATTACAGCGGCTCCTGCCGCAACAGGTCAAAACGTTGCGGGATGGCGGGATCGTTCAGCTGGCCGTGCAGCAGCTCGTGCCCGGCGACATCCTCTTCCTCGAACCGGGCGACAATATTCCGGCCGACTGCCGGCTGATCGAGGCGTTCAGCATCCGGGTGAATAACGCCACCGTTACGGGCGAATCCCTCCCGCAGGCCCGAGATCCGGGCCCATCTGCCGCAGCCGAACTCATTCGCAGCAGGAACATATTGCTGGCAGGCACCTCAATCGTCTCCGGTCAGGCCAAAGCGATCGTGTTTGCCACCGGCATGCGCACGGAGTTCGGGAAAATCGCGCATCTTGCGCAAACCGGCGGCCCGGTGACCTCTCCGCTGCGCCGGGAAATCGCGCACTTGAGCCAGGTAATCGTGGTCCTCGCTGTGGCGATAGGCATGCTGTTTTTCGCGATCGCCTGGAGTATCGGTATCCCGTTCTGGGAAGGCTTCATTTTCGCGATCGGGATCATCATTGCGATGGTGCCGGAAGGACTGCTCCCGACGTTGACCCTGGCGCTGGTGCTCGCCACGCAGCGCATGGCGAAGCGACAGGTCCTGATCCGCCATCTGCCGTCAGTGGAGGCCCTGGGCTCGACCACGGTGATCTGCACCGACAAGACCGGCACGCTGACCCAAAACCGGATGACGGTGAAACAGCTGCTGCTGGGGGATACCCTCCACTTGTCAGGCGCGTATCTGCAGGAGCCGAACCTGAAGCACCGCTATCAGGCGTTCTTCCTGAGCGCGCGCTTCTGCAACGATCTCAAGGAAAGCGACCAGCACGGCACGCCGGTTTTATTCGGCGATCCAATGGAGGTGGCTCTTGCGGAAATGGCGCGGCAATGCTTGCCGGAGCTTCCCGCCCCTCTCCGATTGGACGAAGTCCCCTTCGATACCGACCGGATGCGGCTCTCGGTCGTATACGAAGCCGACCGTGGCCGGACCCTCTACTGCAAGGGCGCCCCTGAATCCGTCGTCCCCTTGTGCAGCCGGGTGCTGCTCGATGGAGAGATTCGGCGATTCGAAGGCGAATTGCGCCAAAAAGTCTTCGACGCTCAGGAAACCATGGCCAGGCAAGGCTTGCGGGTGCTTGCCTTCGCGTATCGCGGGCTCGGACCGCAGTGGGATCATGCGCATCTGGAAGAGGATCTCGTATTTGCCGGGCTCGCGGGACTGGAGGATCCGCCGCGCGCGGAGGTGCCGGATGCCATTCGCAAATGCCGCGACGCAGGGATAAAGGTCATCATGGTCACGGGCGATCATCCTGAGACCGCCAGCTCGATCGCTCGCGAGATCGGCTTGGTGTCGTCTTCCGATCATGTGCTGATCAGCGGCGAGCGCCTGCGCAACCTGTCGGACACGCAACTGCAGCTTGCCCTGGACGCGCGGGAAGTGATCTTCGCCCGGGTCGCGGCGGACCAGAAGACGCGCATCGTCAACGCGCTGAAGAAGAAACAGCACGTGGTGGCGGTCACCGGTGACGGGGTAAACGACGCGCCGGCGCTGAAAAGCGCGCATATCGGCATTGCCATGGGCATTGCCGGTACCGATGTCGCGAAAGAGGCCGCCGACATGGTGCTGCTCGACGACAACTTCGCGAGCATCGTGACCGCGATCGAGGAAGGGCGCGCGGTGTTCGAGAACATCCGCCGGTTCCTGGCCTATATCCTCACGCACAATGTCGCCGAACTGGTCCCTTATCTCGCTTTTGTCATCTTCAAGATTCCGCTGCCGCTCACGCCCATCCAGATCCTGGCGGTGGACATGGGAACCGACTCGCTTACTGCCCTGGGCCTGGGGGTGGAAAGGCCCGATCCGCGGGTCATGCAGCGTCCGCCGCGCCCGGCGCATGAACGCCTGTTGAACTGGCCGCTCGCGCTGCGAGCCTATTTGTTCCTCGGATTGATCGAGGCGGCTGCGTGCATGGCAGCGTTCTTGTTCGTCCTTTTTGCCGGAGGCTGGCGGTACGGGCAAAGCCTGGCGCAGACTGATCCGCTCTATCTCGAAGCGACGACGGCGACTTTGAGCGCCATTATCGTGATGCAGATCGTCAATGTGTTCCTGTGCCGAAGCGCCACCAGGTCCGTATTTTCCACGGGGCTTCGCGGCAATCGGCTGATCCTGTGGGGCATGGCATTGGAAATCGCGCTGATCCTGGCGATCGATTACACGCCTTGGGGAAACCTCCTGATCGGAACCCACCCGATTTCAAAGGAGGTGTGGTTGTTTGTCGTTCCGTTCGCGCTCGTATTCATCGCCTTGGAGGAAGTGCGCAAGGCCGTCGTCCGGCGATTCAATCCCCCGCGTCACATCGCTGACATGCCGGCATCCTGACCGCCGAGATCCGGACCTTCCGGCAGCTGGGCGATCATGCAGTCGGTGGTGAGAATCAGCCCTGCGATCGAGGCGGCGTTCTGTAACGCCGTGCGCGTGACCTTGCGCGGGTCGAGCACGCCCATCTGCACCATGTCACCATACTCGTTGGTGAGTGCATTGAAGCCGAAGTTGCCCTCGCCTTCAAGGACCCGATTGAGCACGACCGACGGCTCTTCGCCGGAATTGAACACGATCTGGCGGAACGGTTCTTCGACCGCCCGCAGCACGATTTTGATCCCGGCATCCTGATCCGAATTCTCTCCGCGCAGCTCGCCGAGCTTCGCGCGGACACGTAGAAGCGCGACGCCGCCGCCCGGCAAGACGCCTTCCTCGACAGCGGCGCGGGTGGCGTGCATGGCATCCTCGACCCGGGCCTTCTTCTCTTTCATTTCGGTTTCCGTCGCCGCGCCCACTTTCACCACGGCCACCCCGCCGGCGAGTTTGGCGGCCCGCTCCTCCAGTTTCTCGCGGTCATAGTCGCTGGTGGCGTCCTTGATCTGTTCGCGAATGTTGGCGATGCGCGCGGCAATTGCAGTAGCGTCTCCGCCGCCGCCGACAAGCGTGGTGTTGTCCTTGTCGATTTCGATGCGCTTCGCCCGCCCGAACTCGGCCAAGCCGGCGCGTTCCAGCTTGAGACCTGCTTCTTCGGCGACGACGCGCCCGCCGGTGAGAATCGCGATGTCTTCGAGCATCGCTTTGCGGCGGTCGCCGAATTCCGGGGCCTTCACCGCGCAGGTTTTCACCACACCGCGCAGCGTATTGACGACCAGCGTGGCCAGCGCCTCGCCCTCGACTTCTTCGGCGATCACGAGCAGCGGCTTGCCGGCCTGCGCCACTTGTTCGAGCACCGGCAGGAGGTCGTTGATCGCGGCGATCTTCTTGTCGTGAATCAGCACGTATGCGTCTTCCAGCACCGCGCGCTGCTTCTCGACGTTGTTGATGAAATACGGCGACAGGAACCCGCGGTTGAACTGCATGCCCTCGACGGTCTCGAGTTCACTGGCCATGCCGGATGCTTCTTCGACCGTGATCACGCCTTCCTTGCCGACCTTCTCCATCGCATTGGCGATGAGTTCGCCGATCGAGCGGTCCCAATTGGCGGAAATGGTGGCCACCTGGGCGATCTCGGTGCGGGTGGTGCACGGGCGCGCCAGGCGCTCCAACTCCGTCACGAGCGCGGCGACCGCCTGATCGATCCCGCGTTTGAGGTCCATCGGGTTCATCCCGGCCGCGACGTACTTCATGCCCTCGGTCACGATCGAGTGCGCGAGCACCATGGCGGTGGTCGTGCCGTCGCCGGCAATATCGGAGGTCTTGCTGGCGACCTCCCTCACCATTTGCACCCCCAGGTTTTCAAAACGATCCGGAAGCTCGATCTCTCTGGCGACCGCGACCCCGGAGTTGATGATCGTGGGCGCACCGAAGGCGCGCTCCAGCACGACCGTGCGCGCTTTGGGCCCCAGCGTCACCCGGACGGCCTGGGCGAGGGTGTTGATGCCGGCGAGGATCTTCGCATGGGCCTCCTGGTGAAAAATGAGCTGCTTGGCGGGCATGGCGGAGGAATCCAGATCAGCGGAAGGCGGCTTCACCGCGCTCATCGACCTCCCGGCCGCGTTCGCTGCGGATGACTCCGGCGAGGCTCGACATTTCCACCGAAAGCGCATCGACGATGTCATCGAACGACAGGATGCCGATCAGCGCGCCGCCTTCGCCAGTCACGGCGAGCCGGCGGACGCCGAGTTCGCGCATGGTCACCATGGCCTCGTGCGCATCGGCTGACTCCGCGACCCCGGCGATTTCCGGCGTCATCACCTCGTCCACGGTGAGCGCTTCCGGCCCGATCCCTTCCGCTATCGCCTGCACCACCAGATCCCGGTCCGTGACGATACCGATTGCGCGGTCGGTGTCAGGCTCGTCCTCCGTAACCAGCAGCGCTCCGACGTGATACTGGCGCATGAGAACGGCCGCCTGCTGCAAAGTGCTCGATCGCGGGACCGAAACTACGCTCCGTGTGTAAATTCGCGCTACGTTCACGTATCGTCTCCTTCACTGGATTGGCGTCACCTCGGCACCCAAAACAGGCATTGCCGCCGATAGCCGGTAATGGGCATAGTGTGTCCGGCATGGCGGCCGCGCGTGTTGATTTAAGTCAAGTCCTGTGCGCTCGGCGACCGGTCGTGCCGCCGGCCGGCAGTGGTGGATTCCAAAAGCAAGACGCGATTACAATGGTCAGCCTTGCCCCGGGGAGGGGCAAGGGGACATACCACTAACGGACGCGTAGCAGCGCTTAGTGGTCTGTCCCCGACTTGGTCGGGGGCTCGACTGCTCCCCATCACGCGTCTTTCCGTAGGAGTGCGAAGGCATGCGAGTCCTGCTTGAAGCGGCCCTGCGGCGCGCGGGAGAGCTTTCGCGCGTACCGTTCACGGTCAGATTTTCCGGGGGCGACGAGTATCGCAACCGCGACGGTGAACCCGCGTTCAGGCTCATCTTCCATTCCGCGCGCGCCGAGTGGCGAACCGCGGTCTTCGGCCACATCGGCCTGATCGATTCTTATATCAACGGGGAACTCGACATCGAAGGCAGCTTGTCAGGCGCCTTTGCAGTCGGGATGGCAGCGCAGCTTGACACGCCAAACCCGCTGGTCACCGTGCGCAACCGCTGGCACGAGTTCCGCTTTTCCAACGCGAGTTGGGAGCAGGCGAAGCGCAACGCGCGCTTTCATTACGGGCTTGGCACCGAGTTCTATCGCCTGTGGCTCGACGACCCCCTCATGATGTATACCTGCGCCTACTGGAAGGAAGGCACGCGCACGCTCGAGGAAGCGCAGCAGAACAAGATCGATCACGTGTGCCGCAAGTTGAGGCTCGCGCGCGGAGAGGAAGTCGTCGACATCGGTTGCGGCTTCGGCGGCTTCATGTTCCGCGCGCACGAGCGCTGCGGCGTGCGCGTAACGGGCCTCAATACCACGACGGAGCAGATCGAGATGGTGCGCGGCGAGATCGCCAGACGCAGGCTTGGCAGAGCGCTCGAGGTGATCGAAACCGATTTCCGGGACGTGCGCCGCGAGTATGACAAGGTCGTTTCGATCGGCGTGCTCGAACACGCGGGCCGCGACCAGATCGTCGATGTGGTGCGCGCGCACGCCAGGTTTCTCAAGGCCGGCGGCCTGGGCATGCTGCACTTCATCGGTCATGTCGGGCACAACGACACGGAGTTCTTCATCCGCAAGCACGTGTTCCCTGGCGGCTGGATTCCCCGGCTCGCGGACGTCATCGTCGAAATGGAGCGCGCAGGTCTCGAGGTCCTGGACATCGAGAATCTGCGCCGGCACTATGCGCTCACGCTGGATGCCTGGGCGGAGCGTTTCGACCGCAACTGGGACCGGGCGCACGCCCTCGACCCGCGCCGTTTCGACGAACGCCTCCGCCGCATATGGCGCACGTATCTCTACGGCTGCGCCGAGATGTTCCGTTCCCCGATCGGCGTTACCCATCTGTTCCAGATCGTGTTCGCCAAGGGCAACGTAGCTCAAGCAGGCTACCCGATGGGCCGCGAGTTCTTGTACCAACCCGATTCCGCGGAAGTTCGCGGCGCGGAAGCGGTGCCGCAGCGCCGCACCGGGAGCAGCGGGGATGACTGAACCGGCGCCGGCGTACGCCGCGAAGCGCGACGCGCTCGCTGCGCGGTTCAAGAATGGCAGCGGCCCGGTCGGGCTGGCCAAGGACACCTCGAATCTCTTCCGCGACCGGAGCGCGGCGGCGCGGCGCCAGCTCGACGTGCGCCCGTTCTGCGAGGTGCTGCGCGTCGATCGCGAGGCCGGCATCCTGGAGGCGGAAGGGATGGTGCCGTATGAAGCGCTGGTGCAGGCCTGCCTCGCCCATGACATGATGCCGGCGGTGGTGCCGCAGCTTAAAACGATCACGCTAGGGGGTGCGGTCGCCGGCGTGGGCATCGAGGCCTCATCTCACCGCTACGGGCTGGTGCACGAAACCGTGCCGGAGCTCGACGTGATCGGCGCCGACGGGCGCGTCCTCACCTGTACGCCGGAAAACGAATACGCCGATCTTTTTTTCGGCTTTCCGAATTCCTACGGCACGTTGGGCTACGCGCTGCGGGTCAAGGCGCGCGCGATGCCGGTGAAGCCGTACGTGCGACTCGAGCATTTGCCGTTCGGCGACGACGCCACGGCATTTTTTGCCGAGATCGAGCGCCGCTGCCGCAGCGGAGATGCCGATTTCATCGACGGGACGCTGTTCGGTCCGGACCGCCTGTTCCTCACGCTCGGCCGCTTCGTGGATGAAGCCCCCTACACGAGCGACTACACGTTCGAGCATATCTACTACCGCTCGATTGCCGGGAAGCGCGAGGACTGGCTCACCGTGCGCGACTTCATCTGGCGCTGGGACACCGACTGGTTCTGGTGCTCGAAGAACGTGTTCGCGCAGAACCCGCTCATTCGCCGCCTCTACGGCCGCAAGCGGCTCGGCTCACGCACGTATACGAGGATCATGCGCTGGAACAGCCGGGTCGGATTGACCGGCGCGCTCGAGCGGATACTCGGGCTGCGTTCGGAATCCGTGATCCAGGACGTGGACGTGCCGCTCGCGCGCGCGGCCGAGTTTCTCGATTTCTATTCGCGCGAGATCGGCATCTGGCCGGCGTGGATCTGCCCGATCGGACCGCAAGGCGACGCGGCGCGTTATGTGCTCTATCCGCTGCGCAACGAATGGTATGTGAACTTCGGATTCTGGGACGTGATCCGCACGCGCAAGGGGCACCCCCCCGGTCACTTCAACCGCCTGATCGAGCGCAAGGTGGCGGCGCTCGGCGGCATCAAGTCGCTCTACTCGGACAGTTTCTTTCCGGAAGCGGAGTTTTGGTCCCTCTATGGCGGCGAGGCTTACCGCCGGCTGAAGTCAAAATACGATCCGGACGGCGTCTTTCCCGATCTCTACGCCAAATGCGTGCTGCGTCATTGATACGCGGCACCGCCATAAAACGCGATTGAAGTGGTGGCCGGCCTCGGGCGGTCACGTCGCGACACGCTCACCGTCAAACGCGTTCGCCGTTTCCCGGGAATCGTCCGCCGCGGGAAAGCGAACGACCACCAAGGTGCCACGTCCCCCGGATGGTGATCTTATCGTCACACTTCCCTGATGGAGATGCGCGATTTCCTGGACGATCGCCAGCCCCAGCCCGCAACCTTCGCCCAGCGAACCCGCGACGCGATAGAAGCGCGTGAACACTTTTCCCCGCTCTTCCTCCGGAATGCCGACGCCGCTATCCTCCACCTCCAGTATGGTCGCGCTGCCACGCCTCATCGAGCGCACCGTGACGCTGCCTCCGGCGGGGGTGTAACTGATCGCATTGTCCACGAGATTGGAGAGCAGCTCCCCGATCAGGAAGGCATCGCCATGCATCGGAGCGGGTTCGAGCCCGAGGCCGAGATCAATGTTCTTGGCGATTGCCTTGGGCATCCACTGTTCGACCACCTGCTCGACAATGGAGCGCAAATCCAGTTGCCGCATCGACGCGGGTTGATTGCTGCCCGCCTCGGTCTTGGCCAGAGTGAGGAGTTGATTGGCCAAGTGCACGGTTCGCTCGGTCACCGAACCCAGAGTCTCCAACGTTCGCCGCCACTCCAGCGGGTTGTCCTGCCGCAAACCATATTCGACCTGCATGCGGAGTCCCGCGAGCGGAGTCCGCAACTGATGTGCGGCATTGGCGACGAACTGCTGCTGAGTGCGCAGCGCCGCTCCTAACTGCAGCAGCAGGTCATTCAGCGCGCGAACCACAGAGTGCATTTCCACCGGGGCGTGAGCTTCGGGGACCGGCCGCAGATCCCGAGGGGACCGGGCTGCGATATCCTCCTGCAATCGTTGCAGCGGCTCGAGCCCCTTGCCGATACTGAACCACACAAGCGCGGCGACCGTTATGAGCAGCAACAGCTCGATAAAGATCACGCCGGTCAATATCTGACGCACCAGGTTGTAGCGTTTTACGGTCGTCTCCGCCACTTGCACGACGGCGCTCACTCCCTGCGGATGGACGAGCAGGGCGGCCACTCGCACGTCTTTCCCACCGATCTTACCGTCGTAGAGCAGCTCCCCCGAGGAAAGCGATCCGCGCGGTGGAGCTGGCAACTCCCGGTCACCGGTGATGAGTCGGCCGTTCAAGTCATGAACGGAATAATAGATATGATCGAAATGATCGGTGCGCAGCAGCATGTCGGCAACCGGTGAAATTCCGAGGCGAACGCTGCCGTCCTTGGCAGACAGCAGACGGGAGAGCGAATAGGCCGCGTCCAGCAGCGCCCAATCATAGGCCGCGGTCGCGGGGTACAGCGCAATGGGATAGCCGAGCGCTGCCGTCAGCACCAATATCCCCGCCAGCGGCAGCAGCAGCCAGCGAAACAGCTGCCGCCTGATGCTAACTGGTGGTGTCGGCTTGCTTGTCAAGGTAGTAGCCGAACCCGCGCACCGAGCGGATTCTAATCCCCGCAAGCTCGAGTTTTGAACGCAGTCGAGAGATATAAACTTCAATCGAGTTATAGCTCACGTCCTCGTCGCAGCCGCTGATCGCCGATACGATCTGGTCCTTGTTCACCATCTTGCCCGCCCGCAGGACAAGATACTCAAGAATGCTCCACTCGCGCGCGGTAAGCTTGAGCGGCTGACCCGCAAGCCAGGCGCGCCGCGCCGCGCTGTCCAGGACCAGTGCGCCGTATACAATCTTGGCGTCGGCGGTAGCCTGACCTCGCCGGACTACGGCGCGGATCCGTGCCTCGATCTCGAGCAGCGCAAACGGCTTGACGAGATAATCATCAGCGCCCATGTCCAGCCCGTGCACGCGGTCGTCTAGCGAATCGCGCGCGGTCAGAATAAGGGCGGGCACATAGCGGCTCCGGGACCGCATCCGGCGCAGCACCTCGAAGCCGTCCAGGCCGGGCAAACCGATATCGAGAATGACCAGATCGTAGTCCTCATGCACCAGGATGGTATCGGCTTCGCTGCCACTGGTGGCGGCGTCCACCTGATATCCGGCATCGTGCAGATAGCGCGACAAGCCTTCTCTCAGCACTTTGTCGTCTTCAACAATCAATACGCGCATGGTGTCGAAACCGTGTTTGGCGCCTTGTCGCTGGCGGGTGACGGGCTCCAAGCTTATGCCAACCGCCGGTTCGTGCCAATACGCTCGGCGGGTTCGCGGATTCGCAGGGGAGCAGCTGCGAGTTTTGCGGCAGCGCGCGCCTGCCAAGCGTTGCCGAAACGCATAGCCCTCAGCCTCGACTCTTCTCCCGAGGGGAGGGCCATTCGAGGCACAACGGATGCCGTCCCTTTGCGAGAACCTCATATAGGGCGCGAATCGCTCCGACCCCGGGGGAGATCTAGGCGCCCTCTTCGGCGAGCACCTCTTCGCGCTTCTTGCGCACTGCCGGCAGGATCATAATCACCAGCAGCGCTGCGGTCGCAATCAGGAAGCCCGCGCTGATCGGGCGCGTAATGAATACCGTCGGATCGCCCCGGGAAATCAGCAGCGCGCGCCGCAGATTTTCCTCCATCAGCGGCCCCAGCACGAAAGCGAGGATCAGCGGCGCCGGCTCGCACTTGAGCTTCATGAACACGTAACCCATGAGGCCGAAGAAGATCGTCATGTAAATGTCGAGATCCAGGTTGTTCACGCTGTAGACCCCGATCGCCATGAACACCAGGATGGAAGGGAACAGATACCGGTAGGGTACCTGGAGCAGCTTCACCCAGATTCCGATCATGGGCAGGTTGAGTAGCACCAGCATCCCGTTGCCGATCCACATGCTCGCGATCAGGCCCCAGAACAATTCGGGGCGCTGCGTCATCACCTGCGGACCCGGCGCGATGCCCTGGATGGTCAACGCGCCCAGCATCAGCGCCATGGTCGCGCTGCCGGGAATGCCCAGCGTGAGCGTCGGGATGAACGCGCACTGCGCCGCGGCGTTGTTGGCCGACTCGGGCCCCGCCACGCCCTGGATCGCGCCCTGGCCGAATTCCTCGGGATGCTTGGCGAGCTTCTTCTCCACGGCGTAGC
>JACQOK010000302.1 GCA_016202565.1 Betaproteobacteria bacterium
AGTGCGGATGTCTTCGACGAAGTCCACGATGTGCGGACGGAACATGACGCCATCGTTGGCTAGCGTGGCGATCGCGGTTGCCAGTTGCAACGGGGTATAGGCGTTATAGCCCTGCCCGATGCCGATGCTGATGGTCTCCCCCGCATACCATTTCTGCTTGAACCGGCGCATCTTCCATTCCTGGGACGGCAGGATGCCGGTCGACTCGCCCGGTACGTCGATTCCGGTGCGACTGCCGAAGCCAAACAACGCCATGAAGCGCGAGATCGCGTCGATGCCAAGGTCGTTGGCGAGCATGTAGTAATACGTGTCGGAGGACACGACAAGGGACTTGTGCATGTCCACTGTCCCGTAGCCTCCAGGCTTGCTATCGCGGAAAAGGCGGCCACCGAAGCTGAAGTATCCCGGATCGCTGATGGTTTGCTGCGGCGTGCGCTTGCCGTAGGTGAGGGCGGCGAGCGCCATGTAAGGCTTGAACGTGGAGCCCGGCGGATAGGTGCCCGCGAGGGCACGGTTGACCATCGGGCGGTCTGGGGAATTGTTTAGCTCGTTCCAGTTCTGAGGATCGATGCCGTCGACGAAAAGATTCGGATCGAAGCCCGGCTTGCTGACAAATGCCAGCACGCCGCCGGTTGCCGGATCGATCGCGACTAGGGCGCCGCGGTGGTCGCCGAAGGCGCGGTAGACGACTTCCTGGAGCTTCGCATCGAGCGTGAGCACGAGGTTGTTGCCGGAGACGGGCGGCGTGCGCGAGAGTGAGCGCACCACGCGCCCACCGGAATCGACCTCGACCTGTTCGACGCCGGTCGTGCCGTGAAGGAAGCGCTCGTAGCTCTGCTCGAGTCCGGTCTTCCCGATGTAGTCGCTGCCACGGTAATTCGCGAGCTGGCCATCGGTCTCCAGCTTGTCGAGGTCATGCTGATTGATACGGCCGATATGCCCCACGACATGCGAAAAAAGTTCGCTCTGCGGGTACTGACGGAAGAGGCGCGCCTTGACATCAACGCCCGGGAACCGATAGCGGTTGGCCGCAAAGCGCGCGATCTCTTCGTCGGAGAGCCGTGTCCGAATGGGCAGGCTCTCGAAATGCTTGCCATCCTCCATGAGCTTTCGGAAGCGGCGCCGATCCTTCGGCGCGATGTCGACGATCTCGCCCAGCTCGTCGATCAATGCGTCGAGATCGGCAATCTTGCTCGGCGTGATTTCCAGCGTATAGGCCGAATAGTTATGGGCGAGGACGACTCCGTTGCGGTCGACGATGACGCCGCGATTCGGTGCGGCCGGCACGATCGAGATGCGGTTCGCCTCGGCGAGTGTGTCGTAGTGCGCGTGCATGACCACCTGGAGATAAGAGAAGCGGATGAACAGCAGGACAAACATCACCAGCACGAAACCCGCCATGATCCCGAGGCGCACGCGGAAGTGATGGATTTCGAGTTGCGTGTTCCGGAACTCGATGCCGGATTTGATCGTAAGCTCAGGCATGGTCCGGATCCGCTTTGGGCCGCTGTGGAAACCTGAGCGAGACCGACAGCACCGGCCAAACTGCGCCGGCGATGAAGTACTGGTAAGCGCAGCGGTTTGGCATCCCCATCAACGGGCGCCCTCGATCAGCCTTTTGAGCTGATCCCGGTCGCGCAGCACCCGTTCGTGCTGACTCTTCGCAGGTGCAGCCTGAAAGCCGTACTTGACCGGATCGCCGAGGTCGAAGGGGAACCGCTTGGCTGCCGACACTTTGCGCGCCAGTTGCGTCAGTTCGTCCCGGCTCACCGGCTGCTTGCGGGGCAGCGCGAGCAAGATCTTATTGGCGGCATCGCGCACGTCCAGGATGAGCAGTTCGTCAAACACTTCCTGGTAGGTGCGGACCATGGAATCGTAGAGCGGGTTGGAAACGCGGCCCCAGAGATTGCCGACCACCACTCCACCCGGCGCGACGGCGCGCCGCACGGCCTGCAGGAACTCCTGCGTGGTCAGCTGCGTCGGGATGCTGTCGGCGCCGAAAGCGTCCAGAAAGATCACATCATAAGGCTGCCGCAACTTCTCGATGAATTGCCGTCCGTCCCCTACGTGGGCTTGCATGCGGGCGTCCTCGCGGAAACCGAAGAACTTCCTCGCCACATCCACGACCGCGGGATCAATATCCACCGCGTCGATGGTGGCGTTCGGGTAGTGCTTGCGGAGGAACATCGGCAGCGTGCCGCCGCCGAGCCCGACGACCAGAAAGCGGCGGGGTTCTTGGGACAATGCCAGTCCGACCAGCGCGACCTGCACGTACGGCAATGCCAGATAATCCGGATTCCCTGGTTTCACGACGCTCTGCCGCACGCCGCCTTTCCCGAAACGCAAGATCCGCAAGCCGTTTTCTTCCGTGACCACGATCGTGTTATAGGCGGAGGCCTTTTCGTATAGCACCGTCTGGTCGGCGCGCGCGAGCGCGATCAGCGCGATCAGCGCGATCGGCGCGGCATAAGCAAACAATCTTGCGAGAACCGGGCGCTGATTCATGGCTGTTAACCGTTCGGGGCTCGAGCAAGCGGGCAGACGGCCGGTTCCGCAATGGTCTTGCTGATGAGCAGCAACGAAACGACAAGCAGCGCAACGCTCAGAATGCCGAACTCCGCGCCCTCAAGCGGCAGCAGGACGAGCACGCCCGCAGTGCCGAGAAACGGAACCACCCCACCCAAGATCAGGGAACCGCATGCGGCGCATCCGATTCCGACCACACCGCTCGCCATGGCGCCCGAACCGATAGCGATGTTTTGGCCGGCCGCCGCCACCCGCCTTTGCTTCAACAAATAGACGATCATCGCCGCACTGATGCCGAAGAGAACGGCGATCGCAATGGTGGAGCCGGCGGTGAGCGGGCTAAAGTTCGTGCCGATGCCGCCCAGCAGGCTGAGCGCGATGCCGAGCTTGGCTGCAAGCGGCGCGCCCGATTCGAAGAATACGTCACCGAGCAGCCCGAGGTTCGGCAGCCACACCGCCAACAGAAACGCGACAATTGCGAGCGCGCCGGCAAACGCGATGTACGAAGGATGAGCGAACACCTGCCCAAGCGCGGATCGCAGATTCCTGAGGTGGCGTCTCATGGATCACTTTTCCTGGAGCGCCAGATCGACCAGTTGTTTCACCGCCGCATAGGGCTGCGCGCCCGAGAACGGATAGGTCTTGCCGTTCTTGGAGATGATGATGCTCCAGGGCGTGCCCCGGCCTCCGGACGCAACGGCGCTCTGATAATCTTCTTGAATGTGCCGGTCATACTTCCCGCTTGCGAGGCA
>JACQOK010000293.1 GCA_016202565.1 Betaproteobacteria bacterium
CATCTGCGCCGCGGAGCGCAGCGAACCGAGGAACGCGTACTTGGAGTTCGAGGCCCAGCCCGCGATGATGATGCCGTAGACCCCCATCGAGGTGATCGCCATGATGTAGAGGAGCCCCGCGTCGATGTTCGATAGCACGCGCTCCGGTCCGAACGGCACCACCGCCCATGCGGCAAGCGCCGGCATGATGGCCATGATCGGCGCCAGCACGACCAGGAACTTGTTGGCACCGGTCGGGACGATGATTTCCTTGACCAGGAGTTTCAGGCCGTCGGCGATCGGCTGGGCCCATCCGCCCAGCCACGGGATGCCGAAGAAAGTCACGCGGTTCGGCCCAATGCGCACCTGCATCCAGCCGATGATCTTGCGCTCGGCCAGCGTGAGGTAAGCCACGCACAGCATGAGCGGCGCCACGATCGCGATGATCTTGACGAGCGCCCATACCGCCGGCCAGGTCGGGCCGAAGAAATCTTCCAGGGGACCCAGGAGGGCCATCGTTTACACCACCATCTTCTGTTGGGCAGCCACGCGCTCTGCGCTGACGATCCCGAACATGGCGCCCAGTGCGGCGGTCTCCGCGCGCGCGGCGGCGAGCCGGATGCAGTCCGCGGGAAGACGGTCGTCCACCGCCGCCGGCACCAGCGCTTCGCCCTCGTCCTGCCGCACGCGCACCCAGTCACCTTCGCGGAGGCCGAGCCGGCTGTAGAGGGCGCGGTTCATCCACGCCACCGGAGGTTCCGCATCGCGGGTTTTCTGCAACGACGGCGCCCGCCGCACGATCGCGTCAGCATGGTAGATCGGCACTTCGGCGATGCGCTGCAGTCCCTCGACCCGCGCCGGTGCGAGCGCTTCGAGCGCCGTCGAGGTGAGCCGGTTCTCCAGTCTGGCCGCGATGTTGCCGTCGCCTAACGCCGCGCCTCTCACGCTTTCCGTGCTGTCATAGTCGAAGCCGTCGATCCCGAGCAGGTTGCCGAGCACCCGCAGCACTTTCCATGCCGGCCGCGTTTCTCCCAGCGGCCCGACTACGCCGCTGAAGCTCTGCACCGTGCCCTCGGTATTGATGAGGGCGCCGGCCGTTTCCGTAAACGGCGCGATCGGCAGCATCACGTGCGCATATTCCACCGCCTTGTGCTGATACGCGCTCAGCGCGACAACCAGCTCGGCCTGTCGCATGGCCGCAAGTGCCTGCTGCGAATCGTGGGTATCGAGGTCCGCTTCCACGCCGAGCAGCAAGTACGCTTTGCGCGGCTGTCGCAGCATTTCGCAGGCGTTCAATCCGCGCGGTTCAGCCGCGAGCGGCACGGCGCCCGCAACGAAGCCCCCGACGCTGTTGGCCGCCTCGCCCAGAAAGCCCAAACGCGCACCGGCGACCGCCGTCAATTCCTGCGCCAGCGCGTGCAGCTGCGAGGCACGAGGATGGTGCTGGGCGAGATTGCCGAGGAATACCGCCGCGTTCCTGCCGGAAACAAGGCTCTCTGCGATCCGCTCCGCCGCTTCGGAAGGGACCACACCTTCGAGGGCCGCGCGCATGCCGGAAGGAACCGTCGCGTTCTTCCTCTGGGCGGCAGCCACCAGCACTTGCGCCAGCATGTCGGGCATGGCGCCGGGCGCCACGATCGCCTTGTGCGCGACCCGCATCAGCAGCTCGTCGTCCACCGGATTGATCACGTTGAGCTGGGTGCTGCGCTTGGTCGCCTGGCGCAGCCGGTGGGCAAGAAGCGGATGGTCCTTGCGCAGCGTGCTGCCGACCACCAGCACGCGGTCGAGCTGGCCGATTTCGTCAATCTTCATGCCGAGCCATGGCGCGCCGGCAAGCCTGTCATCGGTGCCGAAGTCGGACTGACGCAGGCGGAAATCGACGTTTCCCGATCCCAGGCCGCGCGTGAGCTTCTGCAGGAGATAGAGTTCCTCCAGCGACTGGTGCGGCGTTGCGAGCGCGCCGATGGCCTGCGCGCCGTGCTGGTCGCGGACGCGCCGCAATTCCCCGGCGATGAATTCGAGCGCCATCGGCCATTCGACTTCCTGCCACGCGCCGCCGCGTTTCAGCATCGGCCGCACGAGACGCTGTTCGGAGTTGAGCCCCTCGTAGGCAAAGCGGTCCTTGTCCGAGAGCCAGCATTCGTTGATCGCCTCGTTTTCCCGTGGCAACACGCGCATCACGCGATTCTGCTTGACCTGGACCGTGAGGTTGGATCCCAGGCCGCAATGCGGACTCACCGAAGGCCGGCGCGTAAGCTCCCAGGTGCGCGCCGTGTAACGAAACGGCTTGGAGGTCAGCGCACCGACCGGGCAGAGATCGATCACGTTGCCCGACAGTTCGGAATCGACGGTCTTGCCGACGAAGGTGATGATCTCCGCGTGCTCGCCGCGGCCGATCATCCCGAGTTCCATGATGCCGGCGATTTCCTGGCCGAAACGCACACATCGCGTACAATGTATGCAGCGCGTCATGTCGGTCGCAATCAGCGGCCCGAGGTTCTTCTCGAAGACCACGCGCTTTTCTTCCTGGTAGCGCGAGCCGCTGGCGCCGTAGCCCACCGCCAGGTCCTGCAGCTGGCATTCGCCGCCCTGGTCGCAGATCGGGCAGTCAAGGGGGTGGTTGATGAGCAGAAACTCCATCACCCCCTTCTGGGCGTTCACCGCCTGGTCCGAGTGCGTCCACACCTTCATGCCGTTGGTGACCGGCGTCGCGCACGCCGGCAGCGGCTTGGGCGCCTTTTCCACCTGGACCAGGCACATCCGGCAATTGGCTGCGATCGAGAGTTTGCGGTGATAGCAGAAATGCGGCACGAATATGCCGGCCTGATTGGCGGCATCCATCACCGTGCTGCCTTCGGCAACCTCCAGTTTCTTGCCGTCGATCTCGATTTCCAGCATTAGTCGCTCCGCGACTCTCTAATCTCCCCTCGCCCTCAGGGAGAGGGGTCGGGGGTGAGGGTGGGTACGTCGGGTCATCCTATACATAGTCCGGCACCAGGCACTTCCCGTGCTCGATGTGATACTCGAATTCGTCGCGAAAATGCTTGACGAAACTTTTCACCGGCAGCGCCGCCGCATCACCCAGTGCGCAGATGGTTCGTCCCTGGATGTTGTCCGAAACGTTGGCAAGCAGGTCGAGATCCGCCGCCTTGCCCTTGCCGTGCTCGATCCGATCGACAACGCGGTAGAGCCAGCCGGTGCCCTCGCGGCACGGCGTGCACTGGCCGCATGACTCCTCGAAGTAGAAATACGAAAGCCGCAGCAGCGAGCGCACCATGCAGCGCGTCTCATCCATGATGATCACCGCGCCGGAACCGAGCATGGAACCCGCCTTGGCGATCGAGTCGTAGTCCATGTCGGTCGCCACCATGATGTCCGCGGGCAGTACCGGCATCGAGGAGCCGCCGGGAATGCACGCCTTGAGTTTTCCGCCGCCGCGCATGCCGCCGGCCATTTCCAGCAGCTTCGCGAAAGGCGTGCCGAGTTTCACCTCGTAGTTGCCGGGACGCTCGACATCGCCCGAAACCGAAAAGATCTTGGTGCCGCCGTTATTGGGCCGGCCCAGATTGAGGAACGCTTCGCCGCCGTTCAAGATGATCCACGGCACGGCGGCGAAGGTCTCGGTATTGTTGACGGTGGTCGGCTTGCCGTAGAGCCCGTAGCTCGCCGGGAACGGGGGCTTGAAACGCGGCATGCCTTTCTTGCCCTCGAGCGAATCGAGCAGCGCTGTCTCTTCGCCGCAGATGTAGGCCCCGAAGCCGTGGTGGTTGTGGAGTTCGAAGCTGAAGTCGCTGCCCAGAATGTTCCGGCCGAGATAACCCGCGGCACGGGCCTCCTCGAGCGCCTCTTCGCAACGCTCGAAGATGTCCCAGATTTCGCCGTGGATGTAGTTGTATCCGACCGAGCTCCCCGTCGCGTATCCCGCGATGATCATGCCTTCGATGACGATATGCGGGTTGTAGCGCAGGATATCGCGGTCCTTGAAAGTGCCCGGCTCGCCCTCGTCGGAGTTGCAGACGAGGTACTTCTGTCCCTGATACTGGCGCGGCATGAAGCTCCATTTGAGCCCCGTCGGGAAGCCCGCGCCGCCGCGCCCGCGCAATGCCGATTTCTTGACCTCGTTGACAATCTGCTCGGGCGGGGTTTTTTCCGCAAGGATTTTCCGCAATGCCCGGTAGCCGCCGCGCGCCTCGTAATCCTTGAGCCGCCAGTTCACCCCGGTCAGATCCTTGAGGATGAGCGCATCCGGGCCGTACATGCCGGGAGAGAATGGAGGAAGCGGTGCGTTCATTTATTCTTCAATTCGTCGATCAACTGATCGAGTTTCTCCGGCGTCATCCACGACAGCATCTTCTTGTTGTTGTGAAGAACGACCGGCGCATCACCGCAGGCGCCCATGCATTCGCCTTCCTTCAGCGTGAAGCAGCCGTCGGCGGTGGTCTCGTTGAAACCGATGCCCAGTTTGCGCTTGAGACGCTCGGCTGCCGCGGAGGCGCCCTGGAGCGCGCACGGCAGGTTGGTGCAGATCGTGAGCTTGTGTCTGCCGACCGGCTTCAGATCGTACATGGTGTAGAACGATGCCACTTCGTAGACCGCGATCGGCGGCATGCCCAGATACTGCGCGACAAAATCCAGCGTCTCGGTCGAAAGCCATCCCTTCTCGTCCTGCGCGACCGTGAGCGCAGCCATTACCGCCGATTGCCTCTGGTCGGGAGGATACTTGGCGATCGCCTTGTCGATTTTCAGCAGTGCTTCGGGAGAGAGGATCATCGGCGCGTTCATCGGTCCACTTCTCCGAACACGAGATCCTGCGATCCGATGATGGCCACGACGTCGGCAATCATGTGCCCGCGCGCCATTTCGTCGAGTGCTGAAAGGTGAACGAATCCGGGCGGACGAATCTTGAGCCGATACGGCTTGTTGGCTCCGTCGGAAACGATATAGATGCCGAATTCGCCCTTGGGCGCTTCGACCGCCGCATAGGCCTCGCCGGCTGGCACGTGCATGCCTTCGGTGAAGAGCTTGAAGTGGTGGATCAGCTCTTCCATGTTGGTCTTCATCGCCACGCGCGAGGGCGGCGTGACTTTGTGGCTGCTGCTCATCACCGGGCCAGTGTTCTTGCGCAGCCAGTCGATGCACTCCCTGATGATGCGGTTCGACTGGCGCATTTCCTCGATCCGCACCAGATACCGGTCGTAGCAATCCCCATTGACTCCGACCGGGATGTCGAAATCGACCCGGTCATACACCTCGTACGGCTGCTTCTTCCTCAAGTCCCACTCCACGCCCGAACCCCGGAGCATCGCGCCGGTGAAGCCGAGCGCCATGGCGCGCTCGGGGGACACGACGCCGATTCCGACCGTGCGCTGTTTCCAGATGCGGTTGTCCGTGAGCAGCGTCTCGTAGTCATCGACATACTTCGGAAAGCGGCGGGTGAAATCCTCGATGAAGTCCAGCAGCGAGCCCTGGCGGTTCTGGTTGAGCTCGCGCACTGCCGCCTCGTTGTGGATCCTGGAGGCGGTGTACTGCGGCATGCGTTCGGGAAGGTCGCGGTAGACGCCGCCCGGACGGTAGTACGCGGCATGCATCCGCGCCCCCGAGGCGGCCTCATACATGTCGAACAGGTCTTCGCGTTCCCGGAAGCAGTAGAGAAACATGGTCATGGCGCCGATATCGAGGCCATGTGTTCCGAGCCACAACAGGTGGTTGAGGAGCCGCGTAATCTCGTCGAACATGACGCGGATGTATTGCGCGCGGATCGGCACCTCGATGCCGAGCAGCTTTTCGATCGCCAGCACGTAGGCGTGCTCGTTCGCCATCATCGACACGTAATCGAGCCGGTCCATGTACGGCACCGACTGGACGTAAGTCTTGTGCTCGGCCAGTTTTTCGGTCGCGCGGTGCAGCAGTCCGACGTGCGGGTCCGCGCGCTCGATCACTTCCCCGTCGAGCTCCAGCACCAGCCGCAACACCCCGTGCGCGGCCGGATGTTGAGGACCAAAATTCATTGTATAGTTTCTGATCTCCGCCATCTGGTCAGCCCTTGCGGAAGCCTTCGGTATCCGCGTAGTGTTCCTCGCGCACAATGCGCGGCACGTTCTCGCGCGGCTCGATCGTCACCGGCTGGTAGATCACGCGCTGCTGGTCGGGGTCGTAACGCATCTCGACGTTGCCCGACAGCGGGAAATCCTTGCGAAACGGATGCCCCACAAAGCCGTAGTCGGTGAGAATTCGCCGCAGATCCGGATGCCCCGTGAACACGATGCCGTAGAGGTCGAAAGCCTCGCGCTCGAACCAGTTCGCCGACGGCCAGATCCCGATGACCGAGGGAACGACCGGGAATTCATCGTCGGCCGCGAAAACGCGCATCCGCAGCCGCCAGTTATGCGTCAGGGACAACAGGTGATAGACCGCGGCGAAGCGCCGCCCGACGAGCGGTGAGCGGGGCTTGGGCAGGTGGGACGCGGCCACCGGCCGCTCCGGCGCCGTGCCGTCGATCGCGGGCGCGGCGCCGACTTCGGGCGCCGTACCCCCGGTGGGAGCGTCCGCCTCCACTTCCAGCGGCTCGCTCTCCGAGGCGACCTTGCCGTAAGTACTGTAGTCGACACCGCACAAATCGATCAGCTGTTCGAACTTGAGCTGCGGCGCATCGCGCAGCGTGACAGCTGCGGCGAGGAGGTCCTCCGGCTGGATGACGATGGTCACTTCATTCAGTGCCGTCGTGACGCCAGCGAGCTTGTCACCGAGCGCTGAGCCGAGATTGGCGACGAGGGTTTCCAGGCGGGATGCCATTTAACGCGCGATGGTATTGGTGCGTTTGATCTTGTTCTGCAGCTGAACGATGCCGTAGAGCAGCGCTTCGGCGGTCGGCGGGCATCCCGGCACGTAAATGTCCACCGGCACGATACGGTCACAGCCCCGCACCACGGAATACGAGTAATGGTAATAACCGCCGCCGTTGGCGCAGGAACCCATGGAAATCACCCAGCGCGGCTCCGCCATCTGGTCGTAGACCTTGCGCAGAGCCGGCGCCATCTTGTTGCACAGCGTGCCGGCGACGATCATGACATCGGATTGGCGCGGGCTCGGACGAAACACGATGCCGAACCGGTCCAGATCGTAGCGCGAGGCGCCGGCGTGCATCATTTCCACGGCGCAGCACGCGAGCCCGAACGTCATCGGCCACAACGAGCCGGTCCGCGTCCAGTTGATCAATTTGTCCGCTGTGGTGGTAACGAAACCTTTGTCCGTGATGTTTTCCATTGCACCCATATCATTTCCTCAATCCACGGGAATCGCAGGAACATGAACCCCGGATCGCAACGCCGACCACACCGGACGCTGCACCGTCCGGACGCTGCACCGTCCGGGATCGGCACCCTTCGGATCCACCATTACTCAGTCCCATTCGAGCGCGCCTTTCATCCATTCGTAGACGAACCCGACCACGAGAATGGCGAGAAACACGACCATCGCCATGAAGCCGAAAAAGCCTATCTCCTGCAGCACGACCGCCCACGGGAAAAGGAACGCGATCTCCAGGTCAAACAGGATGAACAGAATCGCGACCAGGTAGTAGCGCACGTCGAACTTCATGCGCGCGTCCTCGAACGCCTCGAACCCGCATTCGTAGGGGGAAAGTTTCTCGCTGTCAGGACGGTGCACGCCCAGCAGCCGGCTCAAGCCCCCGCCCAGAATGACCGGGACCACGCCGACCGCGAGGCCGACGAAAACGAACAGGAGAATGGGGAAATAATTTTCCAGCATGGCCCGTCTAGGATTGAGGATCGAGGACTGAGGATCGAGTGACAACCGTCCTCAAGGGTTTCATTCCTGTTCGACCAAAATATTTTCGCTTGCGTTCACT
Source organism: Betaproteobacteria bacterium (assembly GCA_016202565.1). GTDB lineage: Bacteria > Pseudomonadota > Gammaproteobacteria > Burkholderiales > SG8-41 > DSOT01. The sequence continues at coordinate 7,847 of JACQOK010000293.1, forward strand.
CATTTGGCTCCAAGCGCCCTCGATCCTGATGATTC
>JACQOK010000026.1 GCA_016202565.1 Betaproteobacteria bacterium
CGCTTGCACAGCAAGCCGAGCGCAGGGTGCCCGCGGCGGTAGATGAAATCTCACAGGTGGTCGCGAGCGAGATGAACGCGCTGTTCGACGAAGGCGTGTTCAGCGTGCCCGCCGCCGCATCACCCCCGGCCACAGCGGGGCGCGAAACACGACGCCCGACGCCAGCGGCGGCGCGCAAAGGATAGGACGTGTGCCACCGCAGCGATTCCGCGTTCGGCGGGAACGATGAGCGCACGAAGGACGATGATGAGCGCAAGCCGCAACGCGCTGGGAACGCCAGCCACGCGGGCGACACGCGCGGTTCAAAAATTGTCCGGCGTGCGTGCGCGTGCTAGCATTGCCGAAAAAAAGAGAATCTCTTACGCCTGCCGCCGGTTCCCGCGTCCGGAATCAACACGCACAAATTCCGTTCAATCCAGGAGAGGGCATGTCGTTCTACCGTTTTGAGGAACTGGAAAGCAATTACCTGACGCCCCATCTTTCGACCGGCAAGGCGCCGGTGATCGAGGGCAAATACATGTACTTCTGCCTGCTGCACAAGAACGCAGGCACCGGCTCCGAACTGCATTATCACCCCAACGAACTGCTGATTTTTCCCCTGCGCGGAAAGATCAATGCCATCGTCGGCAAGGACCGGCGCATCGTCAGCCCGGGCACTTTCGTGCATGCGCCAGCTTATGCGCGTCACTCGATGAAGGCGACCGAGGACGGCCCCTGCCAGTATCTCTATATCAAGGACAAGACCTGGACCGTGGTCGGCCTGGCGGAAGATGAAGCGGTACCGGAAAAAGCGATGACGGTGGAGGAGGTCAACCGGAAATACAACGTCGGAGACCGCGACCGGCACCAGAAGGCCCAGGGCAAGTCGCAAGCCATCATCAACGGGCTCAATGTCTGTTATTACCCGATCCTCGATACCCTGAATGCGCCGCGCGCGTCGGCGCGGCGGGTGAACTGGATCGAGGGCGAACGTCTGGCGTTCGGATTATTCGAGGTGCCGGCGGGATACGCCGAGCCCCGGATCAGCGCCGCGCACGAGATGTTCGCCTACGTCTTGAGGGGCAAACTTGAGGCGGAGACAGAAGGGCGTGCGAAGACGGTGGGCGAGGGCGACATCGCTTACGTCCCGCGCGGCACGCCCTACCGGTTGCAGGTAAAATCGCCGTTCGCGCGCTACGTCCTGGTATGCTCGACCCCCTATCTCGAGGAGCGGATCGACAACATGACGCCGGAGGAGGCGGAGCAGGCGCGTGTGAGTCTTACGCCGAATTGACTGTCGAGCCAGCGAGGTGATTTCCGTGGATGAGCGGGAGAGGGCCATGATCGCGAGATTAGCCGGCATCGTTTCAGCGACTATTTCGCTCGCGCTCGGCTTCTCGCCGGGTGCATGGGCGCAGGGCTGGAAGCCCGAGCGCAACGTCGAACTCATCGTTCCCGCCTCCGCCGGAGGCTCGCTCGACACCACCGGACGCACCGTGCAGAAACTGTGGGACGAACTGAAGCTCGTTCCGGTTTCCAGCACCATTGTCAACCGGTCCGGCGGCGGCCATGCGGTCGCCTACAACTTCCTCAATCAGCGTGCCGGCGATCCGCACTACCTGAGCATCACCTCTTCGACGCTGCACACGAGCCATATCAACGGCCGAACGCCGTTGTCGTACCGCGACTTCACTCCGCTCACCGTGCTGCTGACCGAGTACATCGCCTTCGCGGTGCGCGCCGACTCGCCGATCAAGAGCGGCAAGGACCTGATCGAGACGCTGCGCAAGGACCCGGGAGCGCTCAGCCTGGCGCTGAGCAGCGCTCGCGGCGGCACCCACCACATCTCCTTCGGTCTGCCGCTCCAGTCCGCGAGCGTGGACATGAAGCAGAGCAAGCTGGTCGCATTCAACTCCACCGGCGAGGCGGTCACGGCGCTGCTCGGCGGGCACGTCGACGTGATGTCCGGCGGTACGGTTCAAATCGCCCCGCATGTCGAGAGCGGAAAGATGCGGGTGCTGGCGGTCTCTTCCGCCAAGCGCCTGCCGGGTCCGCTCTCCGTCGCGCCGACCTGGCCGGAACTCGGTTACAAGGGCGTGTTCGACAATTGGCGCGGCGTCATCGGAACGAAGGGCATGTCTGCCGACCAGACCGCCTTCTGGGAAAGTGTTTTCCGCAAGGTCATCGAAAGCGACGAATTCAGGAAACTCACGGAGAAGAACCAGTGGGACGCCAACTTCAAGAGCGCCGCCGAGACGCGCCGGTTCATGGAATCGCAGTATAACGAGCTGAAGGAAGTCATGACCTTCCTCGGCCTTGCCAAGTAACTGGAACGTGAGATGAGGCGGAAAACACAGAGCCCGCGGAGGGCCGGCACCAACCTCGTCGGTCAGGTCGGCCTCGGCATCATGGGCGGCGCCTTTGCGAAACACTTGCTCGCCGCGGGATTCGGCGTGCTCGGATATGATGTCAGCCCGGCCGCCCTGAAAGCGCTCGTCAAAGCCGGCGGGGAAGCGGCCCGCTCCTGCGCCGATGCCGCGGCGCGCACAAGAATCATCATCACGTCGTTGCCGTCACCTGCGGCAATGGAAGAAGCCTTTTTCGGCAAGGACGGCATCGCGGCCGGCGCACGGGCCGGCACCATCGTGATCGAGGCGAGCACGATGACGCTCGAGTTGAAGGAGCGCTTCCGCCGCCGTCTCGCGCGGCGCGGGGTGCTGCTCCTCGATTGCCCGATCAGCGGGACCGGCGCCCAGGCGGCGGCGAAGGACATTGCGGTATACGCGAGCGGAGAGCGCAGCGCCTACAACCGCTGCCGCGCGATATTCGAAGGCTTCGCGCGCTCGACCTATTATTGCGGCGCGTTCGGCATCGGGTCGAAACTCAAGTTCGTCGCGAACCTGCTGGTCACCATCCACAACCTGTCCACGGCGGAAGCGATGGTGGTGGGCGAGAAAGCGGGGATAGACCTGAGGCTCCTCTATCGCGTGATCGCCGACGGCGCAGGAACTTCGCGCATGTTCGAGGTCCGCGGCCCGATGATGGTGGCCCGCCGCTACCTGCCGCCGCACATGAAGGCGGAGATCTACCAGAAGGACATCGATATCATACGGGGCTTCGTCAGGGCGCTGAAATGCCCGACCCCGCTTTTCGACGGCAGCATTCCCTACTACGCGGCAGCGCTCAGACGGGGAATGGGACAAGAGGACACAGCGGCAATCCATGCTGTTTTGAGGCAACGCGCCGGTTTGGGCGGCTCCCGCGCCCGGCGTACTAAACTGAAGAGGAAAAAATGACGGTGGAAGGATCCTTGCAGCGAGGCGGGCAGGCGACGCAAACGCTCGCCCTCAACATGAAACTCCTTGCCCATCACGAACTCGCCGGTTTCGGCGGGATCGGTGAAGGCATGAACATGCAGAAAACGAAGGACGGCCGGCGCATTCTCTGGCTCGCGCACGAATCCGCGCCCAAGAATTTCACGGCGGTCGACGTCACCGATCCGCGCAACCCGAAGATGGTGGTGCAGACCGACCTGCCGCACGCCGACGTGCGCTCCAACTCGCTCGATGTCGTGGGCGACATCATGGCGGTCGCCTATCAGACCAAGAAGTGGGGATTGAAGCCCGCGGGATTCGATCTCTTCGACATCAGCAAGCCGGAGGAGCCGAGGCTGATCACGCATTACGATACTTCCGGGCCGTGCTCGCGCGGCGCGCACTGCGTGTGGTTTGTCGATGGCGAATACGTGCATCTCACGTCGGGGGCGCCCGACTTCGAGCCGACGCACGAGAAAGACGACCAGTTCTACCAGATCATCGACGTGCGCAATCCTTCGAAGCCGGTCGAGGTCGGCCGCTGGTGGTATCCGGGTACCCGCAAGGGGGATACCGAACCGCCGCCACCGCGGCACCCGAAGTTCGACGGGGGCTATCGTCCGCACAACACCAATGTCTATCCGCAGCGGCCGGACCGCGCCTACATCGGCTACATCGACGGTGGGGCGTGGATCCTCGACATCAGCGACAAGGCGCGGCCCAAGCCGGTGGGGCATCTGCAATACTCGCCGCCCTGCAACGGCTTCACGCATACGGTAATGCCGCTGCTGGAGCGCGGATTGCTGATCATCACCGACGAGTGCGTGAAGGACAACGGCGAAGACTGGCCGAAGCTCGGCTGGGTGGTGGACGCGCGGGTCGAAACCAACCTCGTGCCGGTGGCGACGCTGCCGCTGCCGCCCGCCGAGGTGTTCACCAAGCGCGGCGGACGCTTCGGCGCGCACAACCTCCACGAGAATCAGCCGAGCCCGTGCGCATTCCGCTCGGAGCATATCGTGTTCGGCACGTTCTTCAATGGCGGCATGCGCGCTTACGATGTGTCCAATCCCTACCAGCCGCGCGAAATCGGCTATTTTGTGCCCGGGGCGCCCAAGCTTTCGCCGAAGGGCTCCGCCCAGATCAACGATGTGTGGGTGGACGAAAACCGCATCGTTTACACGGTAGACCGTTTCACCGGCGGGTTGTACACCCTGGAGCCGACGTTCTGAAAATGACGCTCACCGAGCCCAGTACCGCTCCGGCCCGCGACGCGCTCGCGGGTCTCATCCCGGTGTCCATCGTTACCGGATTTCTCGGCAGCGGCAAGACCACGCTCATCAACCGGCTGCTCAAGCGGCCGGAAATGAACCGGGTCGCGGTGATCGTCAACGAGCTGGGCGAGATCGGCATCGACAATGAACTGGTCGAGGTGTCGTC
>JACQOK010000322.1 GCA_016202565.1 Betaproteobacteria bacterium
CCGCTCGCCGACGCGCAGAAGCAGTTCGACGCCTGCGGCTCGAAGGACAAGACCTTCCGCGTCTACACCGCCGAGGAAGGCGGCGCGCAGCACTGCCAGCGCGACTACTTGACGCTGGTGGTGGCGGAGATGTGGAACTGGTTCGAGGAGAAGCTCATCCGTGCCTGACTATACTCAAGGATGAAGGAGGAAGGCGGAAGGATGAAAGAAAAGTCTGGCGCGTCACTTCCTCTACGTGACCGCCTTGCGCTGCATCACTGGACGCTGGAGACCACGCCGCTTGCCGATTTCCTGCGCGTTGCCCGGGAGACCGGGTGGAACGCGGTGGAATTGCGGCGCAGCAGTTTCACCAAGTGTTTCGAGGCGGGCATGACCAACGGGCAGGTCATCGATTTGATCCGATCGAGCGGCATCAAGGTCGCCGTGGTGGGCACCGAGTACGGATTGTTCTTCGCAAAGGGCGAGGAGCAGCGCCGGCTCCTGAAAGTGCTGGATGAAACCTGCGCGAACGCCGTCGCACTCGGTTGCGATCTGGTCATGTGCGCGGAAGGGTTCGGCGATGGCACCGTGCGCGAAGCGGGCGCCAATATTCGGGCTGCCGGCGAAATCTGCCAGGCGCACAGCATTCGCTTCGCATTCGAGTTCAGCTGTGCCGCCTCCGTCGTGAAAAGCCTCGACGTCGCGCGTGAAGCGCTGGCGCTCGCCGATCATCCGAACTGCGGATTGCTGCTCGACGCCTATCACCTCGAACGGACCGGCTGCGGCGGCCGTGGATTCGAGGACGTGCCGGCACGCAACATCTTCGCGTTTCAGTACAGCGATGTGCCGCCGACGCCCTTGCCGCAGACGCGGCCGGCGGACCGGCTCCCACCCGGACAGGGAATCGTGCGCTGGCGGGAGGTCTTTCAGCTCCTCCTCGAAAAGGGCTACAGCGGCTATCTGAGTTACGAGGCACCGAACCCGGAACACTGGTCCCGGCCGCCCGAGGAAGTCGCCCGCGAAGGCGCGAGCACGACGCGCGCTCTACTTCCCGCCCAGTAATTCAGCGCTGCGCTTCACCGCTTTCACGATGTTGATGTAGCCAGTGCAGCGGCAGAGGTTGCCTTCGAGGCCGTGGTAGATTTCCTCGTCGGTCGGATTGGGATTGTCCTTGAGCAGTCCCGCCACCGCCATGATCATGCCCGGCGTGCAGAAACCGCATTGCAGGCCGTGGCACTCGGTGAACGCCTGCTGGATCGGATGCAGCGCGCCGTTCTTCGCCATGCCTTCGATCGTGACCACCTCCGCACCATTCGCCTGCACTGCCAGCATGGAGCATGATTTCACCGCCTGGCCGTTGACATGCACCGTGCAGCATCCGCACTGGCTGGTATCGCACCCGATATGGGTGCCGGTCAATCCCAGTTCGTCGCGCAGAAAGTTGGCCAGCAAGGCGCGGTCTTCCACTTCGCGCGCATGTTTGACGCCGTTCACCGTGATTTCGACTTTTGCCATCGCTATTTCCCCGCAATCTTCGCCACTGCACGTTTGGCCATCACCGCCACCAGGTTCGCCCGGTATTCGCGCGTGGCGTGCATGTCCTCATTGAGGCCTTCCGCCTCGACGGTGAGGCCTTCGAGCGCGGCCGGGCTCAGGTTCTTGCCGAGCGCCGCTTCCGCTTCCTGCCAGCGGAAGACGCCGGGACCGGCGCCCGTGACCGCTACCCGCACGCCGTCCGCGTTCTCCGCCACGAATACGCCCGCCATGGCATAGCCCGAGGCCGGGTGTGGAAACTTCGCGTACGCGGCGCGCTTCGGAACCGGGAACACCACGCGCACCACGATTTCATCCGGTTCGAGCGCGGTCGCGAACATGCCCTGGAAAAAATCGTCCGCGGGAATTTCGCGCCGCATCGTGACCACCGTGGCGCCGAGCGCCAGCACGGCAGCCGGATAATCCGCGGCGGGATCGTTGTTGGCCACCGAGCCGCCCATCGTCCCGAGATTGCGCACCTGCGGGTCGCCGATCACGCCGGCGAGTTCGGCGAGCGCCGGGATCGCCTTTCTGACGACGGCGGACATTGCGACTTCGCGATGTCTTGCGCCCGCCCCCACCCTCAGCTTGCCGTCCTTCACCTCGATGCCGGCGAGTTCAGCCAGCCCGCCGACATCGACCAGATGCGAGGGCTGCGCCAGCCGTGCCTTGAGCGTCGGAATCAACGTCATGCCGCCGGCGAGCAGCTTGGCGTCGGGATGAGCGGCGAGAAACTCGCCGGCTTCCTGGAGCGATTTTGCCTTGACGTAATGGAACTGGTACACGTGAAGTCCTTCCTCCCGTCAACGCCGCGGTCGCGACGAGCCGGGCATTAGAAATATCCTTCCATGACATGGCCGACCCATGCCGGCGTGCGCGCGTCCGCGATGCGATCGAATACCGGCATGTAGGGCTTCAGATCGAGCACCGGCGTGCCGTCGAGCGCGTCGAGTCCGCACACCACCAGCACGTTGTCCTGGATCGCCTTGAGTTCGACCGAGGACACGCCGATCGGATTGGGGCGATACTTGGTGCGCTGCGCGAACACACCCACCTCGTGCATGGTCTCCATGCCGCGCGGCCGCCGCAGCAACTGCCGCGCCGGGTCGAAGCCGGTGGCTTGATGCAGATAGAACACGACGACCACGTGCGAAAACCCTGCCAGTCCCTGCAGGCCCGCCGCAAACTGCGGCTCGATATGAATCTCGGATTCGATCGCGGCCCAATTCCCCTGGGACATCCGGGTGACCGGGCATTTGACGATGCCGATGGGTGTACAGGTAATCATGGACTGTCAATTCTTTCGTTGCGCCGCCTGGATCGCATGCCACACTTTCGCGGGCGTCAACGGCATGTCGAGATGCTGAACGCCCAGCGGACGCAGCGCATCGAGGACGCCGTTGGTGAGCGCGGCGAGCGATGCGGTGCAGCCCGACTCTCCCATGCCCTTGACGCCGAGCGGGCTTACCTTGGACGGCGTCGGATGCTCTTCCATCGTGATCTCGCGCAGCAGGCCCGCGCGCGGCATGTAGTAGTCGGCGAAGCTTCCGGTCATGAGCTGACCGCTGTTGCGATCGTAGACCACGTGCTCGCCGAATACCTGGCCTGCGCCCTGCGCGACGCCGCCGTGCATCTGGCCCTCGACGATGGTGTGGTTGATCACCCGGCCGCAATCGTCGACGGTGACGTAGGAGGCGATTTCGGTGACGCCGGTGGCCGGATCGATTTCGACCTCGGCGATGTGGCAGCCGTTGGGAAACGTCGAGCTGAAACTTCCTTCCGCCGTGACCGAGAACGTCTTCGCCTTGGCGAGGTCTCCGAGCGCAACGGTGCGCTCCGCGTGATCGGTGCGATACCGGCCGTTGGCATACTCGACCTGCGAGGGCTCCACGCCCAGCTCGAGCGCCGCCAGCGCGCGGCCCTCATCGATCAGTTTCTTCGCGGCGAGGTGGCACGCGCTGCCCGCCCCCACCGTGGAGCGCGAGCCGCCGGTGTGATTGCCGAAGAGCGGGTGCTCTTCGTCCCCCTGCCGCAACTGCACGCGCTCGAACGGAACACCGAGCGTCTCCGCCACGATCATGGCGAAGCTCGTCTCGTGGCCCTGCCCCTGCGAGTGCGACACCGAGTAGACCGTGACCGCGCCGTTCGCCGCCACTTCGATCTGCACTTCGTCCTTCGGAAACAGCCCCGCCCCGGTGTTTTCGATCACGGTGGAAATGCCGATGCCGCGCAGCTTGCCCGCCCGTTCGGAGCGCCGCCGGCGTTCCCTGAAACCGTTCCAGTCCGCGAGCTTCAGCGCCTTCTCCAGAACCCCGGGCAGATCGGCGATCTCGTAGGTCGAGCCGGTGGGCGTCTTGTACGGAAACGCTTCCGGCGGGATGAAGTTGCGCCGCCGCAGTTCCGCCGCGTCCACTCCCGTCTCGGCCGCGGCCTGGCTCACCAGCCGCTCGATGACGTAGGCGATGTCCGGCCGGCCGGCGCCGCGGTAGGCCGCGATCGGGTTGGTGTTGGTGAGCGCCGTGCGCCAGCACCCGTACAGCGCCGGGATGCGGTAGACGCCGGTCAGGCAGGTGCTCGGGTTGCGCAGGTGGCTCACCGGGCCGGTGGGTGTGAGATACGCGCCCATTTCCGCAATCCAGTCGAGCCGCATGCCCAGAAACCTGCCGTCGCGGTCGAGCGCGAGTTCGCCGGAAACGAAGTTGGCGCGGCCGTGAGAGTCGGTCGCGAAACCCTCCGAACGCGAGGCCACCCATTTGACGGGACGCCCGATGTCCTTCGCGGCCAGCATTTGCACGCAATACTCGGGATAGGCGAGGCTGCGCTGTCCGAATGCGCCCCCCACATCGCGCGCCATGATGCGGAATTTTTCCTCCGGCAGGCCGGTGTAGGCCGCGAGCTGCTTGCGCATCATGTTCACGCCCTGCACGTGAACGTGCGCGGTGTAGCGATCCTCGCGCGCGTCGTACGCCATCAGGCAGGCGCGCGGCTCCATCGGGTTGGGCGCAACGCGCGTCACTTCGAGTTTGAGCCGCGTCACGTGCGCCGCTTTCGCGAAAGCGGCCCCGGTCGCGGCGGCATCGCCGGCCTCGAACTCGAAGGGCAGGTTGCCCGGCACGTTCTCGTGCAACTGCGGCGCGCCCGGGGCGAGCGCGTCCTCGGGGTGGATGACGACCGGCAGTTCCTCGTATTCGACTTCGATCAACTCGGCGGCGTCCTGCGCGATGAGCGCGCTTTCGGCGACCACCATCGCCACCGGCTCGCCCACGCAGCGCACGTGCCCGTGCGCCAGCACCGGCCGCTCCGGCACCCGCACCTGCATCCCGCTCTTGCCCTTGAACGTGAGCATGGTCATCGGTTTCACGTAGCCGGCGCGCACCGCATCGGCCCCGGTGTAGACGCGCACTACCCCCGGATGCTCGAGCGCGTGCTCGACGTTGATCGAAACGATTCTTGCATGCGCACGGTCGGTCCGCAGAAAATGCGCATAAAGCTGCCCGGGCAGTTCCCAGTCCGCGGCATACTTGCCGGCACCGGTGATGAGACGCAGGTCTTCGCGCCGCGACACGCGCACGCCACCCACTTCGAGGAGATGATGTTCCATGGCCGTCCGGTAAGGTTTAAAGGTCGTAGCCGCGCATGAGACTTGTCAGGAGCCTTGGAACGGGAGATCGGTCCTGACGTGAGGCAGGATTATCTGTCAAGGCGCGCACCCCGGCAATGGGGTGAGTCCACATATTGCAACGGAGTTCCGCGACACGGACAATAGCCTTGGGACAACCCATGCCCATTGATTGGACCTACCCGTGAAAAAAGACACGCTGCTCTCCCACGCCGGCCGCGATCCCGAGAAATACGCAGGCATGGTCAATACGCCGGTATTTCGCACCTCCACGGTGCTGTTCCCGACGCTCGAAGAGTACGAGGCGCGCGACGCCAACGACTACAAGGCGGTGCGCTACGGGCGTTACGGCACGCCGACCACCTTCGCGCTCGAAGAGGCCGTGGCTCGGATGGAAGGCGGGTACCAGGCGGTGGCGGTGCCTTCCGGGCTTGCCGCCATCGCCGCGGCGATCAGCGCTTTCGTGCGGAGCGGCGATCACCTGCTGGTGGCCGACCCGGTGTACGCGCCGGCGCGCCATTTTTGCGAGCGACGGGTGCGCCCCAACGGCGTCGAGGTCGAGTACTACGACCCGCTCATCGGTGCTGACATCCGGCGTCTCATCCGGGCGAACACCCGGGCGATCTACTGCGAGACGCCGGGCTCACTCACCTTCGAGATGCAGGACATTCCGGCCATCGCCGAGGCCGCGCACGAACGCGGACTGCCGGTGCTCGCCGACAACACCTGGGGCACGCCCTATTTCTTTCGTTCGTTCGAGCGCGGCGTGGACGTATCGATTCACTCCGCCACCAAATACATCGTCGGCCACTCCGACGTGATGATGGGCATCATCGTCACCAACGAGAAGCACTGGCTGCCGGTGCGCCGGACCGTCGCCGACTTTGGCTACAGCGTGAGCCCCGAGGATTGCTATCTCGCGCTGCGCGGCTTTCGCACCATCGGCGTGCGCATGAAACAGCAGATGGCGAACGCCCTCAAGGTAGCGCGGTGGCTGCAGTCGCGGCCGGAGGTGAAGCGCGTGATCTATCCTGCCC
>JACQOK010000305.1 GCA_016202565.1 Betaproteobacteria bacterium
CACTTGCTCCGGGCGGCGGTGTCGATACGACCGGCCGCTTCATCGGCCAGAAGTTGAGCGAAGCCTGGGGCCAACCGGTGGTGGCCGATAATCGTCACGGCGCGGGTGGAACGATCGCCGCTGAATTGGTGGCGCACGCCGCGCCCGATGGTCATACCATCCTCATGACCTCGGCGGGGATTACCATCACGCCGAGCTTCATGAAACTGTCCTATGATGCGAGAACGGACTTGCTGCCCGTGACGCAGGCGGCAGTTTCGCCCGGCGTCCTGGTGGTACATCCCTCTCTTCCCGTGAAGAGTGTCAAAGAGCTGATCGCCTTCGCGAAGAGCAAGCCGGGCGAGCTGTTCTTCTCGTCTTCGGGTCTGGGCTCGGCGCAGCATTTGACGATCGAACTGTTCTCGCAAATGGCGGGACTGAAGATGACCCACGTGCCTTATAAAGGCACGGCGCCAAGCATTACCGACGTGGTTGCCGGGCGTATCGCGCTCACCGTTGCGAGCGTGATCTCGACTCGGCCGATGTTCACGGCGGGCAAGCTTCGCGCCTTGGCGGTCGTGGGCCCCAAGCGCACCCCGGCGCTTCCCGAATTTCCCACAGTCGCGGAATCGGGTGTGCCGGGTTTCGGGGTCGACAACTGGTACGCCTTGTTTCTCCCCGGCAGCACCAACAAGGACCTCGCAGTCAAGCTGCAGGAGGCCATATCTCGCGTGTTGCTCGAGCCGGCCACCCGCAAAGTGCTGCTCGCCCAGGGGCTCGACGCTGTTGGTAACTCGCAGGAAGAATTCGCCAAACTGTATGCTGCCGAAATATCCAAATGGGCGAAGGTCGTGCAAGCCGTCGGGTTGCGCCCGAACTAGCACGAAGATCACTCGATAACGGTGGTGGCCCGGCGGGCACTGCGCCGAAACGATCATCCATATATTGGTCTCTCTGTGCGTTGACTTTCCGCGACTTGCCATTTGAAATGATCGTCCACATATTGGGCTCGCGCGCATGGTTTTTTGATCCACCTCAATGTCGTTGCCCGCCTGCCGGCGCAAACTGGCAACTCTGGGGGAACCCTGAGAAGGAGGATCTGTATGAACATTGAGACTGCGGTATGGATCGTGGTGGTGATAGGTGTGATTGCATTTGTTGGGGTGCTCTATTGGCTGAACGATATCGTCTCCAGAGCCCGAATGATGAGGTGCCCTGAAACAGGATCGGTCACTTTCGTTCGCGCGGCGCCTGTTGCGGGCGGCGCAGGGAACGCGTCCGAGGTCACGGTCACGCAGTGTGATTTATGGCCGAAAAGAAAGGACTGCGCTCAAGGGTGTCTTGCGCGCTACGGGGAAACGACGCCTGGATTGCGGGGCAATCTAGATGCCTTGAGGCCGTTCGAACCGCAATAGGGGGAGAACGGGATCTGCCCCCTATTTGAGGGTGGCAGCGATTTTCCGGATCTGTTCCGGCGTGCGCTCGCCCGCAAGCGGTGTTCCCGGCATCAAATATTTCCCCATGGCGAGCCCGCCGATCAGAACGGGCTCGTAGCCGATCTCGCGTATCAGGCGCGACGCCACTGCGACCGCTTTGGCATCATCGCTCGCGATCGGCATCCCCATGCGCTCGCCCTGTTGTTCGTGCGCTGCGCCCATGCGCGCATAACCGATCGCATTGAAGGCGCGGACGATACGGGCCCCGGGTAGCAGCTCCGTAGAGGCGAGACCGGCGCCTTTCTCCCGCGCCCATGTCGCGATTTCACCGTCGCGCGAGGGAATGGGATTATTCGGATCTATCACCACTTTGCCTTTGATCAGGTTCCCAAGATCCTTGCCGACCTCGGGTAGCGCGCGGTACGGCACCGCGATCAGCAGCACTTCGCCGAACGCGGCAGCTTCCCGCGGCGTTCCGGCGCGCGCATTGGGCCCAAGCTTTGCAGCCAGCGCTTTATCGTGCACGATGTTGCGCGAGGAAAACATGACTTCGTGCCCGGCCTTCACCCAAACGCCGCCGAGTGTCCCGCCGATTCTGCCGGAACCGACGACGCCGATCTTCAGTTTTTCAGTGGCCGCGCTCGCGGCGCGTGCCGCAAACGGCAGACCGCCCAGGGCAAGAGCCGCCGTGGTGGTCCCGGCAACTTTAAGAAATCTGCGACGGTTCTGTTTCATGGCGCCATTCACTTTCATGACAAGTCTCCATAACTCTACTGTGTCATTCCCGTGTAGTCGGGAATCTAATTGCCGTCGGCACATTGGATGCCCGCCGGAGCCTGCCCTCGAATGTTCTAATCGGGGGCGGGCACGACAGAGTAAAGATAAGAATAGCAGCAAAACCGGGTCTGACTGAGGGTCTGACTGCATTACGCCGCAGGCAGGCCCTCGACCAGCTCGATCATCCGCTTTTTCATCGCCGCGTCCGGCAGCCGGCCCATTGCGCCGCCCATGTTGTCGGCCATGTTGGTCGGCCGGCTGGTGGCCGGCGTGATGGCCGTCACTGCCGGATGGCTCGCTACGTATTTTAGGAAAAATTGCGCCCACGAGGCCGCGTCGAACTCGCCGGCCCAGTCCGGGAGCTTGCGTCCCCCCACGCGGTTCCAGAGGCGTGTGCGCCCGAACGGCGCATAGACCAGGACCGCGATCCCTCTGTCCCGTGCCAGCGGCAGTATCGTCTCCTCGGCATGACGGTCGTCGATCGCGTAATCCGTCCCGATGAAGTCGATCGGCTCGTTGCGCATGGTCTGCGTGAGCTCGGCGTACTGACTCTCGAAAGTGGTCGTCACACCGATGTAGTGCACGCGGCCCTTCTCCTTGTACTCCCGCAGGATAGGGAGTTGCGTGCGAATGTCCCCCATGTTGTGGACCTGGATCAGATCGATCACCGGCTTGCCGATTCTGCGGGAGGATGTTTCGAGCTGCCTGCGTGCTGCCGCCGGATCGGCCGTCCCGCCCCAGCGTGCGACGTTGAGCTTGGTCGCCCAGAAAAGCTGCTTCGCGATCCCGAGCTCCTGTGCGATTCGACCGGCCACTTCTTCGGACGCTCCGTAGGCCGGTGCGGTGTCGAGGACCGTGCCGCCAAGCTCCGCCATCCGGCCGAGCACCGCTCGCAGCGCCGTGACGTCTTCGGTGCGCGCGACCTGCGAAAAGGTAGCTGAACTGCCGAGGCCCACGATCGGCAGCCGCTCGCCCGTAGAGGGGATAGTGCGGGTGATGAGGTTGAGCTTGCCGGCCTCGGCCCACACCGCTCGGGGATCAAGGGCCAATATGCCGGCCACGCCCAACGTCCGCCGCAGCCATTCACGACGAGTCATCATGCAGAGGCTCCTGATGTAAGTTTCGTTTGCGCCACGAGTCCGGTGCATCCGGTCATGCCGTTACGGTGCCGCCTCGGCCGGGATGCCATGCGGCTCCCGTGCGGCCCGCTCGCGCTGCGCGTATCCCAGCCACAAGCCGAGCGCCATCCATACCATCGCCAGCGGAACCGCAAAGGACGCGAGCGCGGCCAGTCCCATGCCCAGCCGTCCCAGCAGCCCTTCGGTCTGCGCGCCGATGACATCACCAGCGCGGTATACGAACGTGTCGATGAACGCCTTCGACTTGTACCGGTCGGCGCGGGGGACGATGGTGAACAGCGTCTCGCGCGCGGGCCGCATGATACCGCGCTGCACGGCGCGGAACGTCGCCTCGAACGCGATGAGCGCCGCAAGCGAGCCGATGATCGCGAGGCCGATGAAGCCCAGGGCCACCGTGATCGGCAGCAGCGCGAGCGTCACGGACACGCCGAGCCGCTTCATGAGGTGCCCGGTGACGACCGCCTGCAGGACGAGCGTTGCCACCTGCGTGATCATATCGATCTGCGCGAACGTCGCGGTGCGCATGTCGAGGTTGGTACCCAGGGCGGCGACCATCTGCAGTCGCGTGAAGTAAAGGAAAGTGGCCATCACCGCGAGGATCAGCACGTACGCGCAGATCGCGAGGAGATAGGGCGATCGGAAGACCGACTGGAATCCTTCCCACGCGCTGCCGCCGATCACCGCGTGCTGCGTCGATGCCGGCGCATCGTCCCGGTCGCTACGGTCCGTCCGCAGACGGGTAAGCCACCAGGCCGCACCTAACGCCAGCAGGAGGAACCCGGCCGCCACCAGCAGCAGGCTTGGTGTCCCGAGCGGCTTGGCGAGCAGGCTCGCAAGCCACGGGCCGAAGATCGCCCCCAGCGTTCCGCCCACGGCGATGGCGCCGAAGAGGCGCTTGCTTTGCTCCAGCGAAAAGCGGTCCGCCATCAGCGCCCAGAACAGCATCGTGGCGAACAGGTTGAAGACGCTGAACCAGACGTAGAAGACCTGCCCGGTCGTCTGTCCAATGCTGGCTGGCGCCAGCACGAGCAATGCGTAGAACGCCAGCAGGCCGAAGGCGAAGAAGAGGTAGGTCGCGTTGATGAAGACCAGGCGGCGGAACCGGCTCACGAGCAGGCCGAAGATCGGGTTGACGAGGAGGGTCACCACGACGGTACCGATGAAAAGCCACCGGATCGCCTCGATACCGCGTTGCATGCCCAGCGCCTCGCGCGCCGGCCGCACGACCATCAGCGCCGTGAGGACGCAGAAAAAGAACAGCCCGGCGACGAGGGTCGGACCGGCCTCATCGCGGCGTATGTTCGCAAAACGTTGCAGGATGGCGGTCGTCACTACTGGTTTTCCGTCCCGGCCCCGACGCGATGGCAATGCCGGCATCTTACCTTGTGGGGAGTTGGCGCTGTGTTTATCCTACGTAGCGACATGTCGAGAAAGAGCCGCCGATCCGGCAAGCGTGAATCCAGGGACAAGGTCCCGGCGCCCGAGCATCGTGCCGAAGCGCGAGTGGTGGAGAGTCGGGGCGGGACCACCCGCGAGCGTGGCCCGCACCCGCTCGACAACTGGCTTTTCGGGCTTGCGTTGGCTGGAATCGCGCTGACGTCCTACCTTACGTTTACCGCGTGGTTTGGCGAGCGTCCGGCATTCTGCGGGACAGGCTCCGAGTGCGACCTCGTACAGCACAGCCGCTGGTCCACCTTGCTGGGCGTGCCGATTGCGTTCTGGGGCTTCCTGACTTACGCGCTGCTCGCGCACTTGACGTGGCGGCTGCGC
>JACQOK010000306.1 GCA_016202565.1 Betaproteobacteria bacterium
CGCACTACATCACGCCCAAGATGCTGCAGTTCCGGCTGCAGAAGATCATGGACGAATAGTGTGCTGGCGTGTCCACCTGGTACCCGACCAACGCCAAGATGCTCGAGATCTGCGAGCGCAAGCTCGAGATGATCAAGGAGGATTCGCTCAAGATGCGAGCCAAGGACCTGCACGAGCTGCTGCGCGCCTGGGAAAACTACCACCGGATCATCGCCGCCGAGTGCCACATGAAGCACATCCAGTTCCGCGAGGAGACGCGCTATCCGGGCTACTACTACCGGATGGACCACAACTACATCGATGACGATAACTGGAAATGCTTCGTCAACTCGAAATACGACCGCGACACCAAACAATGGGCGCTGAAGAAGGTCCCGTACGTGCAGTTGATAAAGGACTGAACAACTGGCTGCCGTCTGCCGCGCAATCCGCAGACGGCTTAGCAACCGGGCGAGGCCTAGAGTAAACTATCCAGGCCTCTTTCTTTTACGGCGCTTCAGCTGAAACCTTAATGAACACCAACACGGTCGACAAGCCCACGAGTCCCATTATCCCGGTGCAGCTCACACTGGACGACAAGTTCCAGTTCCGCTGCCACAAGGGCATCGCCTGCTTCAACAAGTGTTGCGAGAACATCGACATCATGCTGACGCCGTACGACATCGTGCGGCTGAAAAACCGCCTCGGGATGACCGCTCGCGAATTTATCGACGCCTATACCGTGGATGTCGCGATGGACGGGCACGGCATGCCGGGCCTGAAGCTCAGGACGAAGGAAGGGTCCAACGCCTGCGTCAACCTCACTCCCGAGGGCTGCGGCGTCTATTCCGACCGGCCGGCTGCCTGTCGCTATTACGCCCTCGGCCTGGTATCAATGCGACGAAAAGATTCCCCGGTCACGGAAGATTCCTACTTTGTGGTGAGAGAAGAACACTGCCTCGGACACAACGAACCTCACGTGCAGTCCATTCGCGACTACCGCCGTGAGCAGGGCGTCGACGAATACGACGAGATCAACCGTGAGTGGCGCGAGATCGTGCTCAAGAAGCGCAGCAGCGGTCCTACCGTCGGTCAACCTTCTCAACGCAGCCTCGAGCTGTTCTTCCTCGCGAGCTATGACATCGAGGGCTTCCGGGAATTCGTGTCGAGCCCGGCCTTCGACGAAGTATTCGACCTCGATCCGGCGTTCAAGCGGGCGCTGGCGCAGGACGAGGTCAAGCTGCTCAAGTTCGGCTTTCGGCTGCTCAAGCAGGTGCTCTTCGGCGAAATGACGATTCCGTTGAAGGCCGATGCGCGCGAAAAACGGCTCGAGCGCTACCGGCAGCGCAAGGGGATTTCTCTCGCCGATAAGGCGGAAACGCTCGCCAACGCCCAGGACACGCTCTACGAGAGCCTTGGTGACTAGAGCGCTCCATGCTCGGGTCCTCAAGCCCGAGTCGCGCCTCATTGAAAAGGAACCCTACTACGAACGCGTCGGTGATGAGATCGCGCTGTTCGAAGCCGCCTATGCGAGTCAGATCCCGGTGTTGCTCAAAGGACCCACCGGCTGCGGCAAGACGCGCTTCGTGGAATACATGGCGTGGCGCCTGAAGCGTCCTCTGATCACCGTATCCTGTCACGACGACCTCACTGCTGCGGACCTCGTCGGGCGCTACCTCATCACGAACAATGAAACCTTGTGGGTGGACGGGCCACTTGCCCGGGCGGTGCGCGCGGGGGCGATCTGTTATCTCGACGAAGTGGTCGAAGCGCGCAAGGACACGACTGTCGTCATTCACCCGCTGGCCGACGACCGCCGCATCCTGCCCATGGAAAAGCGCGGAGAGTTGCTGCAGGCGCCTCCCGAATTCGTGCTCGCGATGTCGTACAACCCCGGCTACCAGAGCGTGCTCAAGGAACTCAAGCAGAGCACGCGCCAACGTTTCATCGCGATCGAGTTCGGTTATCCGGACCCCACGCTCGAGGCAAAGATCGTCATGACCGAAACGGGTCTCGATGCTGAAAATATCGACAAGCTCATCAAGCTTGCGCAAATGACGCGCAACCTCAAGGGCAATGGCCTCGACGAGGGCGCTTCGACGCGGTTGCTGGTGCATACCGCCAAGCTCCTCCGACGCGGGATCGCGCCGCATGCCGCCTGCAGCAGTGCGATCGCCGAAGCGCTCACCGACGATCCTGAAATGCTGCGGGCCGTCAATGAGCTCGCCTCCTCGCTCTTCTGATCCCCGCCTGGCGGTCGCCGCCAGCGAGCCGCTGACGGCAGCCGCGCTGGAGGACCGCCTCGACGAGCTGCTCGACCCGGTGCTCTCCTCACGGCGCACGGCGACCCGGCTGGCGCAGGCCATCGCGCCGCTGCCGCGCGCGCACCAGGACTTCGTGCTGCACTGGGTCGCGGTGATCGCGCGCACCAACCCCGAAATGGCCTACCAGTTTGCCGCTGCCGCACCCCAGGCGTTGGCAACGCTCGATCTGTCGTTTGCCGAGGCCTGGATCATCGAGGCGATGGACACCTATGACCGCGAAGGGTTATACCGCGGCAGCCAGGTTTTCAAGGGTGCCGCGGAATTTGCCGGGCGGGCGCGACGCGGCTCTTCGGCGGTCACGTTCGAGGAAGTCGCGCACGTGCTGGAGCTTTTTGTCTGTGCGCTTTCCGGGCGGCACATGCGGCTGGACACCGCGGCGCAGCCCTATACCGATACCGAAACCCTCCACCTTCCTTCCCGACTCGGTCTCGCTGCAACCAAGGAAAACAACTTTCTGCTGTACAAAGCGATGACGACGCTCATGTGGGCGCAGGGTCGGTACGGTACGTTCAATGCCGATCTGCTGGCGGTCTGCGGCAACTATGACGACCCGCAGCACGCGCTCGCAATCCTCAACTTCCTGGAAACGGTGCGACTTGAAGCCTGCGTGGCACGGGTGCTGCCGGGGCTCGCGCGCGAGATGACCAGAATGCGCGGCGGCGTCGAACTCGATCCCCGTTGCACGGGGCTGTGCCAGCCTTGGACCACCGTGGACGACAGCATTAAGCTCCTTGCCGCGCTCTACGGCGATTTCACGCCGCCCCGTCATGCCTACATGGCCACGTTGCAGCCGGAGCAGGCAGCGGCCGTGCGGAATGCCCGCCTCGCGCGCGAGAAAGCCGGCCTGCAGTCTGTCCTTGCCGACATGCTCGAAGAAAAGGACGGGCATACGCCTGACTCTGCGGGCTTGCCGTCCGGTCGTTTCTCCATCGAGGGCAGGCAGGAGCGCAACGCCGACGGCACCCCGCAGTACGTATTGAAGCTCGACGACGCGCCGGTACACCCCCCGGAAAACGTGACGCAGCTCATCGACTCGATCCTGCAGGATCTGGGAGAGATCCCGGACGACTACCTGGTGGCCGCCGGCGACGGCGCCTACCGCCAGGCGGCCCGTGCCGAGCCTCAGCCGGCCGACGTATGGAAAGGCATCTACCATGAGGAAGGGGCCTATTTCTACCATGAGTGGGATCACAGGCGCCGTCACTATCGCAAAAACTGGTGCGTGCTGCGCGAACTCGACGTGCACCCCGGTGATGCCGGATTCATCGATCAAACCCTCGGCAGGTATCGGCCCCAAGTGTCGCAGCTCAAGCGCACCTTCGAGCTGCTGCGCGGCGAGGACAAGCTCCTCAAGAGACAGTCCGACGGCAACGACATCGATCTCGACGCCGTGATCGCAGCCTATGCCGACATGCGAGGTGGAATGGAGCTTGCCGAGCGGGTGCTCGTGAAGCGCCACCGGTCCGAGCGCAATCTCGCGGCCATGTTTATGGTCGACATGAGCGGCTCGACCAAGGGCTGGATCAACGACGCCGAGCGCGAGGCTCTGGTGATGCTGTGCGAGGCGCTGGAGGTGCTGGGCGACCGTTACGCGATCTACGGGTTTTCGGGCATCACGCGCAAGCGCTGCGAGATCTTCCGCGTCAAGCGCTTCGACGAACCCTACGATACGCTGGTGAAAAGCCGCATTTCCGGCATTGCACCGCAGGACTACACCCGCATGGGTGTCGCGATCCGCCACCTCACCACGCTGCTGAACCGGGTCGAAGCCCGCACCAAGCTGCTCGTCACGCTGTCCGACGGCAAGCCGGACGACTACAGCGACAACTACCGCGGCGAATACGGGATCGAGGACACGCGCCAAGCATTGATCGAAGCCCACCGCTCCGGCATCAAGCCGTTCTGCATCACCATTGACCGCGAGGCGCGCGATTACCTGCCGCACATGTACGGCCCGGTCAATTGGACGCTCGTGGACAATGTCGCGCAGCTGCCGCTCAAGGTGGCGGAAATCTACCGCCGGCTGACCGGTTGAACCGAGCCGGCACTGCCCGGGCACCGCGCCTTCGGCTCCCGGTCAGAACCTGAACAACCGTTGCGGATTTTCGACCAGAATCTTGCGTCGGACCGCCTCATCCTGTGCCCACTGACCGAGCAGATTGAACAGTTCGACCGAGCCCACCTTGTCGGCGAACGAAAGGTGCGGATAGTCGCTGCCCCAGATGATCCGCCCGGGCGCAGCCTCGATCAGGGCTCTTGCCATCGGTGCCGCATCGGCAAACCCGGGCGCAGCCGACATGCGGTACACCCCGGTCAGTTTGACCCAGCAGCGCCCCTCGCCCGCGCGCAGCAATTCGATCAGTTGCCGGAACCCCGGCTGATGAACGCCGTCGCGCGCAAGAAACATTCCCATGTGCGCCAGCGTAAATTCGACCTTCAGCTTGCGCAGGACACCCATCAGCTCGCCGGTCAACCAGCCGGGCAGCAGGAAATCCAGCTGCCAGCCGATCTCGGCGCAGCGTGCGTCCAGGCGCTCGATGCGCGGCAGCAGTTTGGCTGCGAAGCCCGCCTCGGGCAGCTTGACAGGGGAAACGTTGATGCGCACCCCACGCGCTCCCGCCGAATGCAGCTGCTCGAGCTGCGCATCGGGGATGTTCTCGTCGATGTCGACGATTCCCCGGCAGTTCGCGCCAACTTCACGCATGGCGTCGAGCATGCAGGCATTGTCCCGCCCGTAGGCGCTCGGCTGCACGAACACGAACCGCTCCATCCCGAGGCGGCGCGCCAACGCGAGGTACTCCGCGAGCGGCGCCAAGGGCGGCGGGTAACGCAGATCGGTGCCATACGCATAGCGCTCGGCAGGCCCGAACACATGAAAATGGCAGTCGCAACTCAAGGGCGGCGCTGTGAACGCGGGTTCAGCTTCATTCAGTATCGACATAGATCTCTCCCTTCACGTCACTCGATAGCGCATAAGCGGGCTCTTGCGGCGGCTACGCGCTCTTGAACCGCGTCAGCCGCGCAAACAGGATCGCCGCGATCGGCAGAGCCAGGCCGATCAGCAGCTGTACGATAAGGAGCGTTCCGAGCTGGGTGTAATCGGCAGGCACCTGCAGGGCGCTGGAAGCCGGATCGCGGACCTCGCGTGCAACATAGAAGACGTTGTTCAAGTACTTGGTGCCAAGCTGGGACAGCGACAGCGCGAGATTGGTGAACGAGGCCATGACCGCAAAATACGTCGCCTTCAAGTTCGCGGGCGCGGCATTGGCGATCCAGGCGAGCATCGGGATCATTGCGATCTGACCGAGGGGCGATTCCAGGGCAGTATCGACGAGGGCGATGAAGCGCGCGTCCACCATGCCGCCGGTCGCGGCCGCGGTCCATTCGTGCAGGCCGTAGTACATGCCGACGATGGGCAGCGCAAGAGTGGTGCCGATGACAGTCAGAAAGCCGATCACGTAGGCAATGGAGCGCTCCGCCATGAAGCGGCGGAAAATAAACATCCCGGCAAGCGTGAGCGCGCTCGAGATAAGCGAGAGCACCGCGAGGAACTGCTGGTCGAATCCCAGCACGTCGATCATCCACCACGTTACCCCCGGCCCCGGCGAGGGTATCGCGCGGTAGACGAATATCACGATCGCGGTCCCGAGCAGCGTCGCCCGCGCTGCGGGCTCCAGTTCGCGCGTGAGCTTCGCGATGAGAAACGCGATGATCGCGAACGACCCGGCAAAAATGATCTCCTGGCTGTAGGCAAGCGGGCTCAAGCCCATGCCGAGCGTGAACACGACGAAGGCGAGACTGCCTCCCAGGATCCACCAGTTTGGCGCCGGGCGTTCGTCCGGTTCGCTCACCAGGCGTGCGGCTTCCTGGCGGCTCTTGCCCTGGGCGAGCAGCTCGCGGACGCGGCGCGCCTTGAGGAGAGAGTGGATCACCACGCCGAGCACTGAAATCGCGGGGACGGCAAGCGCCATCAGGTAGACATTGCGGTAAATGCGCGCCATTTCGGCCTGGGGCAACGCCTGCACGTCGGAAAAAACATAGAGATTGATCATCGCCACCAGCACCAGGCCGCCGATGATCGCCACGCGCCCCAGGGTTTGCATCGTCGTGTTCATGAGCTTGCGGGTCGCAGGATCGATCGCTCGTCCCTCCCGGTCCACGCGCGGCACGGCTTCCACCGTCATGGCATCGGCCACCGTGTCCTGGACCACGTAGCCGACGGGGGCGAGCAGTGCGCTCAGCACGAACCACGCCTCTGCCGGCATCACGGCTATCATCGCGTCGCGGTCGCCGATCAGGAACACCATGATGAGGAGGCTTACAGCGATGAGCCCGGCGCCCAGATAGACCAGCCAGGCTTTCCAGCGCCAGATCAGATCGACCAGATGCCCCAGCGGCATCTTGAGCGCCCACGGAATGCCCACCCAGAAGCCGAGCGCAGCGAGAAATTCCGCAGACAGCCCGAGATAATCCTTGACGAAGAAAGTGCCGACGATGCCGGTCAGTCCTGAAATGCCGGCTGCCATGTACACCATGAGCGGCGGCAGATAGGTGAGCCGCATCTCCCGTCCCAGCTCAAGGATATTGGCATCGATCCAGCGTGCGGTCGCGGCTAACATGGGTCAGCGATCATATGGGCGCGCACTTCGCCCTTGGGGCGCAGCCGGCTCCGGGTGTTAGCTCTGCCTGCGGGGCGCGCTGCTGCGCGCCTGCGAGCAGACGCTAATGAACCTGCGAAGATTCCAGCACCGGCGTGATCTCGGCCGGCGCCATCGCGGCGACCTCCCCGCCTGGTTCCTCCGGTTCTTCTGTTTCGGGAGCCGCTGGCCCGGCAGCGTCAACCAGGGTGCCCAGCTCTGCGAGCGGCGGCAGTTCTTCCAGCGAGTGCAGATTGAGATCATCGAGGAACGCTTTGGTGGTTGCATACAGCGCCGGCCGCCCGGGCACTTCCCGATGGCCGACCACGTCGATCCAGCCCCGCATTTCCAGGCTCTTGATGATATTGCCCGACACGGTCACGCCGCGGATATTCTCGATATCGCCCCGCGTCACCGGCTGCCGGTAGGCGATGATGGCAAGCGTCTCCAGCACCGCTCGCGAATAGCGTGGGGGTTTCTGGGGATTCAGTCGGTCGAGGAATTTCTGGTATTCGGGCCGGGTGCGGAAGCGCCAGCCCGAGGCGATATCGACGAGCTCGACGCCCCTGCCCTGCCAGTCTGCGCGCAGTTCTTCCAGCAGGTTGCGCAAAGCGTCGTTGCCGAGTTCATCGTCGAACAGCTTCCGCAACTCGGCCAGCGATAACGGCTCCTGGCTCGCCAGCAAGGCGGTTTCCAGTACCACTTTGACCTGAACCAGGTCGAGATCGGATCTATCTTCCATTTCCTGTTCCGCTATTCGACAACGGTGAGGTGGGCGCCGCGCAATTTCACGTATATCGGGGCATACGCCTCATGCTGCGCGACTTCGATCAGGCTTTCGCGCGCCAATTCGAGAATCGCGAGGAATGTCACGATGAGCACCGCGACACCTTCCTCCGGCACGAACAAGTCCGCGAACTCGACGAACTTCGCGTCCTGCAGCCGACGCAGGATGCGACTCATATGTGCGCGCACCGACAGCTGCTCGCGCGTCACCGTATGATGGCGGTTGACCGCGGCGCGGTCGAGCAGCCCGAGCCAGGCCATGCGCAGGTCCTCGGGGCCGACATCGGGCAGGCGATCGGCTGCCGCCTGCTCGAACAGGACCTGGACCACCCCGAAGTCCCGGCCCGCTTGCGGCAATTCGTTGAGCTCCTGCGCCGCCAGCTTCATCTGCTCGTATTCGAGCAGCCGGCGCACCAGCTCGGCGCGCGGATCTTCCTCACCGTCGTCGGCCCGGCTGAATCGTGGCAGCAGCATCCGCGATTTGATCTCGATCAGCATCGCCGCCATCAGCAGGTACTCAGCGGCGAGCTCGAGTTGGCGCGAGCGCATCATCTCGACATACGCGAGGTACTGCTTGGTAAGCTGCGCCATCGGAATGTCGAGGACGCTGATGTTTTCCTTGCGAATGAGATACAGCAGAAGGTCGAGCGGCCCCTCGAACTGCTCGAGAAAAACCTCAAGCGCATCCGGAGGAATGTAGAGATCCTGCGGGAACTCGAGAAAGGGCTGGCCGTAGACCTTGGCGATCGGGGCAGCGGCGACGGCGGCGACTTCAGTCATGGAGAAAAATCAGCCGCCAAGGCGCCCAACCCGTATCCTTGGTGATTGTAATTCTGGCATCGTCGTATTTTACAGCGAAACCATGCCGGAACCCACGCCGGCACCCACGCTGCCGATCGCCGATGTTGTCCCACGAATTCACGGTAACCCATTGACGCGACAAATTAAATACGACGCTCAATTGTCGTTTCAACTGTAGTTAAGCCCCATCACCTCGCGCACGTCGCGCAGCGTCTCCTGCGCCAGCTTGCGCGCCTTTTCACAACCGTCGGCGACGATGCTCCTGACCAGCGTCGGGTCCTCGAGATACTGCTCGGCGCGCTCGTGCATCGGTTTCTGCTCCGCGAGCACGGCGTCGATTACCGGCTGTTTGCACTCGAGGCAGCCGATACCGGCGCTTCTGCAACCGTGCTGCACCCAGTGCTGTTTCTGCTCGTCGCTGTAGACGAGGTGCAGCTGCCAAACCGGGCATTTTTCGGGATCGCCGGGATCGGAGCGCTTCACGCGCGCGGGATCGGTTGGCATGGTACGAATTTTCTTGGCGACGCTGTCGGCGTCTTCCCTGAGCGAAATCGTGTTGTTGTAGGACTTTGACATCTTCTGCCCGTCCAATCCCGGCATCTTCGAGGCTTCGGTGAGCAGCGCCAGCGGCTCGGTGAGTATGACCTTGCCGCCGCCTTCTATATAGCCGAACAGCCGATCGCGGTCGCCCAGCGTAAGGTTATGCGTCTCCTCCAGCAGCGCGCGCGCCGCCGCCAGCGCGGCGCCGTCTCCCTGCTCCAGATATTTCGTGCGCAACTGGCGATAGGCTTTTGCGCGCCGCGCGCCGAGCTTCTTCACCGCCGCTTCCGCCTTGGCCTCGAAACCCGGCTCGCGGCCGAACACGTGATTGAACCGGCGTGCAATCTCCCGCGTAAATTCGATGTGCGGCACCTGGTCTTCGCCGACCGGGACCCGATTGGCGCGGTAGATCAGGATATCGGCGCTCTGCAACAGGGGATAGCCGAGGAAACCGTAAGTCGAGAGGTCCTTCTCGCTGAGCTTTTCCTGCTGGTCCTTGTAGGTCGGCACGCGCTCCAGCCACCCCAAGGGCGTGATCATCGACAGCAGGAGATGCAGTTCGGCGTGCTCGGGCACGCGCGACTGGATGAACAACGTCGACTGCGCGGGATCGACGCCGGCGGCGAGCCAGTCGATCACCATGTCCCATACGTTCTGCTCGATGATCTCGGGCGTGTCGTAGTGCGTGGTCAGCGCGTGCCAGTCGGCCACGAAATAGAAGCATTCGTACTCGTGCTGCAGCATGACCCAGTTCTTGAGCACGCCGTGGTAATGCCCGAGGTGCAGGCTCCCCGTAGGGCGCATGCCGGACAGAACGCGGTTGGTGAACATCTTGATCTCGATGCCTTGAGACTAGAGCACGTTCGCCAGCTTGAGCAGGTCGGTCATCGACACGCCCAACAACCCGGCGATGAGAGACATCGTGATGCCGATCAGCGGCCACATGATGATCCCGAGCACGCCGGTGAACAGCAGCGCGATCAGGATGACGAAGCCGTACGGTTCGATGCGCGCGACCTGATAAGCGAGGTGATGCGGCAGCAGGCTCACCAGGATGCGGCCGCCGTCGAGCGGCGGCAGCGGCAGAAGGTTGAGCACCATGATGATCACGTTGAAAAAAATGCCGGCCGCACCCATCAGCGCAAGGGGCAGCGCAAAGTAGTTTCCCGTCGACGCAAGGCCGATTTTCACCATCAGTGCCCAGAACAGGGCCATCAGCAGATTGCTGAACGGCCCCGCCGCGGCAACCCATAGCATGTCGCGCTTGGGGTGACGCAGGTTTGCAAAGTTAACCGGCACCGGCTTCGCCCACCCGAACAGGATGCCGCCTCCGCCAAAGAGTTTCGATATTGCGAGCAGCGCGAGCGGCAGCGCGACCGTGCCGATCGGATCGATGTGGCGCAGCGGGTTGAGACTGACGCGGCCTTCGGCGTAGGCGGTGAGATCACCAAAGTGCTTGGCAACGTAGCCGTGCGCCGCCTCGTGCAGCGTGATCGCGAAAATGACGGGCAGCGCGTAGATGGCTATGGTTTGGAGGAGGTTTAATTCCATGGGAATCGTGGAGAAATCAAAGTGCGCCGCAGGCCGACGCAAATGATGAATGCGGAATGCGGAACGATAAACAAGGGCCGATTCTAACAGGCTTGGCGCGTGTTACCCACTC
>JACQOK010000297.1 GCA_016202565.1 Betaproteobacteria bacterium
CTATTCAGTAACTATGCCCTCTTCCCTCAGAGTGGTCGAAGGCGCTCGGGCGCCCAGGATTTACGACGGCTGCGCCGTGACCACTCGGCCATCTCTCCGTTAACCATACTGCCGATCCAACTCACTATTCAGTAACTATGCCCTCTTCCCTCAGAGTGGTCGAAGGCGCTCGGGCGCCCAGGATTTACGACGGCTGCGCCGTGACCACTCGGCCATCTCTCCGTTAACCATACTTCCAATTCAATTAGGATATCACAGCGGCGCGACGGTCTTTCCTCATCAGGCCGGCTGGTCCAGCCCGAATACCTTGTGCAGCACGCGCACCGCAAGTTCGGTGTATTTCTCGTCGATCACGACCGAGATCTTGATCTCCGAGGTGGAAATCATCTGGATGTTGATGCCCTCTTCCGCCAGCGCGCGGAACATCGTGCTCGCGATGCCGGCGTGGGAGCGCATCCCCACGCCTACCACCGAAACCTTGGCGATCTTGTCGCCGCTCAATACGTCACGCGCCTTGATGTGCGCCACCACCGGCTTCAGCAGTTCGAGCGCCTTGTGATAGTCATTGCGGTGCACCGTGAAGGAAAAATCGGTCATGCCGTCGTGGCCGACGTTCTGCACGATCATATCCACGTCGATGCTCGCGTCGCCGATCGGACCCAGGATCTGATATGCGATACCGGGACGGTCGGGCACGCCAAGAATGGTGATCTTCGCCTCGTCGCGGTTGAACGCGATCCCGGAAATAATCGCCTGTTCCATGTTCTCGTCTTCCTCAAATGTGATGAGCGTGCCTTCGCCCTCTTCCTCGAAGCTCGACAGCACGCGCAGCTTCACCCGGTACTTGCCCGCGAACTCGACCGAACGGATCTGCAGCACCTTGGAGCCCAGGCTCGCCATCTCGAGCATTTCCTCGAACGTAATGGTCTTGAGCCGCCGCGCTTCCGGCACGATGCGCGGATCGGTCGTATAGACGCCGTCGACGTCGGTATAAATCTGGCATTCCTCGGCCCGCAGCGCCGCCGCCAGCGCCACCCCCGTGGTGTCCGACCCGCCACGCCCGAGGGTCGTGATGTTGCCTGCCTCATCCACGCCCTGGAATCCCGCCACCACCACCACATGGCCGTCGGCGAGATCCGCGCGGACGCGTTCCTCGTCTATGCTCACGATCCGCGCCCTGGTGAAGGCGCCGTCGGTCAGGATCTTGACCTGCCCGCCGGTGTAGCTGCGGGCCTTGAGGCCGAGGTCCATCAATGCCATTGACATGAGCGCTATGGTGACCTGCTCGCCGGTGGACACCATCACGTCGAGTTCGCGGGGGTTGGGCTGGCCCTGCACTTCCCTGGCCAGCGCAAGCAGCCGGTTGGTTTCACCGGCCATCGCGGAAACCACCACGACCAGCTGGTGTCCGCGCGCCTTCCAACGCGCGATACGGCGGGCAACGTTCTTGACGCGCTCGGGGCTGCCGACCGAGGTGCCGCCGTATTTCTGAACGATAAGAGCCATGGGGTCCGGAAAAGGTTGTTATTTTAATTGTTTTTTTTTCCAAAAACGAGCCTGAGCACGGCGCGGTAGTGGTCCTGGACCACTACCCACGGCGCGGCTTCCGCGTGGATGTTGTGCCCGCGCAACAGCGCCTGTCTCGCGGTCGGCCGCTGTTCTCGCTTCCGGAATGTCAGCTCGTCCCATGCCCGACAGGAACCTATTCGACATTTTCATGTCAACCGAATATGTCGCGATTTGACCTGAGCGAGAGCAGATGATGAAACCATTCGACCGTATCACCAATCCCCGAGACATTCGTCGCAAGCGGCACATGAACCAGCAGGAGTTCTGGTCGCGCGTCGGCGTCACCCAGAGTGGCGGTTCGCGCTACGAAAGCGGGCGCACCATGCCCAAACCGGTACGTGAGCTGCTGCGGCTGGTGCACATCGAAGGCATCGAGCTTGCCAAGGCCCGTGGGGAGGATTTCGAAGTCGTCTCCTATCTCAAGCAGGCGAATCCGCGGCTTTACCGTAATTTGAAAAAAGAAGCGTACCGGCGGAATACGCGCCGGAAATAGCCGGGACCCTGAGGGCGGATCCGGGTTGACGGGATATCGGGGTTCGTGGATGCCGGAACGTCCCGGCGGATGAGGGCGCGAGCCCGAATAACATAACAAACCTGTTCTTTTTCGGGGGCAGCCGCCGACGTGCCCGCGCTCGGGCAACGGTAGCGCGTCTGCTATAATTCTACACTCACGTTTCGGTGCCCATGCGCATTACCCGCAGGCTGGAGTTTGACGCCGGCCATCGCATCCCCTCTCATGACAGTCGGTGCAAGCATCTGCATGGGCATCGCTATGCGTTGGAAGTGACGCTCTCGGGGAACATCATTTCCGCCGAAGGGGCGCCCGAACAGGGGATGGTGATGGACTTCGCGGCGGTGAAGCGGGTCGCCTTGCGCCATCTCGTCGACGCCTGGGACCACGCCTTCCTCGCGTGTCGCGCGGACGAGAAGATCGTCGCGTTCCTCAACACGATTCCGGACCACAAGACCGTGCTGTTCGATGCGCCGCCCACCGCGGAACATCTGGCCGTCGTGGCGTTCCGCGTGCTCGACAAGGCCTATCAGGACACCTACGGCAACAACCTCAAGCTCGAGCGAGTGCGTGTTTACGAAACGCCCAATTGCTGGGCCGATGCCGTGAGGGGTGAGGTTTAGGGGTGGCGGAGGGTGAGGGATTCGAACCCCCGGTAGGTTGCCCTACAACGGTTTTCAAGACCGCCGCATTCGACCGCTCTGCCAACCCTCCGAGTAATCACGCTGCCGGTTTTGGCTCCGGCTAACCTAAAGGTTACCCTACGCCGCAACAAGCCGCTAAGGCGGCATGTTGTCAAGACCGGTGCATTCAACCGCTCTGCCATCCTTCCCCAACGGTGTTAGCTCCGGCTAACCTGAAGGTTACCCTTCGCTGGCGCAAGCTGAAG
>JACQOK010000043.1 GCA_016202565.1 Betaproteobacteria bacterium
GACGGCGGCGGCCTGAGCTGGATCTGGCCTGCGGCCGGCAAAGTCGTCGGCAATTTCAACGGCAGCACCACCAAAGGCATCGCCATTGCCGGCAAGCTCGGACAGCCGGTGCTGGCGAGCGCCGCAGGCAAAGTGATCCACAGCGGTACGGGTATTCGCGGCCTGGGGAAGTTCATCGTCATCAAGCACAATGACGCGTATCTCTCCGTCTACGCGCACAACGACCAGCTGCTGGTCAAGGAAGGAGACAGCGTCACCCGGGGTCAGAAGATCGCCGAGATGGGCCATACCGACGCCGATCAGGTCAAGCTGCACTTCGAGATCAGGCGCTTCGGAAAGCCGGTGGATCCCGTCAGGCTGCTCCCGGACCGGCCCGCATGACGCAGAAGGCGGAGAATTCGGAAGAAGCGGCCGCCGGCGATAACGAGTTTGCCGCGGGCGAAGCCAGAGGGGCGTTCGAGAGCCCCGAATCCGAGCTGCTCTCGGACGTCACCCAGCTCTACCTGAACGAGATCGGACAGAACGCCCTGCTTACGCCCCAGGAGGAGTTCCAGTACGCGCGGCTTGCCAGGACCGGCGATTTTTCCGCCCGGCAGAAAATGATCGAGCACAACCTGAGGCTGGTGGTCAACATCGCAAAACGCTACGTGAACCGCGGGGTGGCTTTCCTCGATCTGATCGAGGAGGGCAATCTGGGGCTGATTCACGCCCTGGAAAAATTCGAGCCCGAGCGGGGGTTCCGGTTCTCGACGTATGCGACGTGGTGGATCCGGCAGAACATCGAGCGCGCGATCATGAACCAGTCGCGTACCATCCGGCTGCCGGTTCACGTCATCAAGGAACTCAACGTCGTGCTGCGCGCGCGGCGCCATTTCGGGATGCACGGCGATCGGGAGCCGGGCGACGAGGACATCGCGCAGCTTCTCGGCTGGGAGGCGGAGGAGGTGCGGCGCGTGCTCGCCCACAACGAACACGTGGCTTCACTCGACGCCCCGCTCGAAATCGATCCGCTGCTGTCGGTAGGCGAATCGATCCTGGATGAGTCGAGCCTTGCGCCCGACGCGCAACTCGTCAGCGACGAGATTTCGGCGCAGATACGCCAGTGGCTCACGCAGCTCACGGACAAGCAGCGCCGCGTGGTCGAGCGCCGCTATGGACTGAACGGTCAGGACGTGTGCACGCTCGAACGGCTGGCTGGGGAACTCGGACTCACCCGCGAGCGCGTGCGGCAGATTCAGCTCGAGGCGCTCGCCAGTCTGCGCCGCATCCTGCTGCGCAAGGGCCTGTCGAAGGAAGGGCTGCTCTAGACGCTCGTTTCCGCTTTTTTTGGGGGGCCTCCGTTCCCGCTTTTTAAGCGCTGAACTGCCTGACCTGCTGCTCAAGCTCGCGCAGGGCCGCCGTGCTCCCGCCGGCGCCGTAACGCAACGCCACGTAAAGACGGGTAATCGCGGACACTTTCGGCGCCAGCTCGGGTCGGAGGCGGGACAATCGCGCCGCGTATGCGGACGGGCCCTCCGCCGGCTCGCGGGGGAGCCCCTTGCGTCCGAGCTTGCTGCAGAACCTGAGATACGCGCGTTTCACCGGGTCGTTGACCCTCGCCTTCAACGTGCGCAACATGAGCGGCAGCAGTGCGAGCATGATCAAACCGGTCGCCACGATCAGCACGACGGCCAGGGCATGCCACGTCGCCTCGTCGATGCCGACGCGCGAGAGCACCCAGCGCTGGCGCTCCGGGTTGTACCCGAGCACCCACTGGTTCCAGTTGTTGGCGAGCGAGTCCCACGTGAATCGAAGCTGGCGCAGCCAGGGATAAGCGCCGCGCGCGAAGAGCGGCAGCGGATCCGTGCGGGGAACCGCGGCGGCGATGCCGGATTGGATCCGCAACGGTGACACCGCGGCGGTGGGATCGACGCGCACCCAGCCCTCGCCGGGCAGCCACACTTCCGTCCAGGCATGCGCGTCGGCCTGGCGCACGATAATGTAACCGCCCAGAGGATTGAACTCGCCGCCTTGATAACCCGTGACGATGCGCGCCGGTATGCCTGCCGCACGCATCAGCACCGCGAACGACGAGGCGTAAATCTCGCAGAAGCCGCTTCGGGTCTGGAACAGGAAGTCATCGACGGCGTGCTCGCCAAGCAGCGGCGGCGACAACGTGTAGTAAAATTTTTCGTTGCGGAACATCGCGAGCACTTCCCGGATCAGCGCCTTGTCGTCCGGGTGCTTTTGACGCAAGCCACGGGCGAATTCGACCGTGCGCGGATTGGACGCGGGCGGAAGCCGCAACGCCCGATCGAGGGCAAGCGGGTTCTCATCCGCGCCAAAGCGCGCCTCCAGATACGACTTCATTTCATAGCGTGTGCGGCTGTTAACGGGGGCGGTGGCAAGCAGCTGAAGGTCTCCGCTCATCTTGGCGCGCGGCGGCACCTGTCCGGGCAGGTCCAGCGCGAAGAGCCAGGGTTTGTTGTGCGGCTCGAGGGTGACCGTGTACTCGACGGGGGCGCTGAGCCCCTGATATTTCGGTTCATCGAAATAGTAGCGCCCGACGTTCCAGGTGGGGCCGTGCAGGTCCCACATCACCGGTCCGCGCCAGTACATGCGTCTCGATTCCGGGATGGCGGACTTGAACTCGACGCGAAAGGCAACCGCATCCGACAGGCTCAGGTTGGCGATGTTGCCGGGGGACATGGAATCCGACAGCCCGCTCACGCCGGCGTGTGCGTCATGCGGCAGGCCCCACAAGGGTCCCGCCGTCCGCGGGAAGAACAGGAACAGCACCAGCATCAACGGGGCCGACTGCGCGAGCATCAGTCCCGCGGTGCGCAACTGATTGCGGTATCCCTGCTGCAGCTGCGTGTGATTGCAACCGATCATCGTCGCGGTGATGATCCAAACGCAGCCGAGCATGTAAAGTGCGGCAGCGATGGTCTGGGAATACAGAAAGTTGGTGATGATCAGGAAGTAGCCGAGAAAGATGAGCAGCAGCGCGTCGCGCTGCGACCGCGTTTCCAGAAGCTTGAGCGCGAGCATGACGATGAGCAATGCCACGCCCGCGTCGCGCCCGAAGATCGTTCGATAGTACAGAAACACGGCGGCCGTTGCACCGGCCACGACCACCATCAGCAGCGGCCGGCGCGGAAGTTCAAGCCGTGCGCGTCCGAGGTAGATCCGCCACAATGCGAGTGTGGCTGCAAGCACCATGACCCACGCCGGCAACCGCTCGGCGTGGGGAGCCGCGATCAGTGCCAGCGCGGCGGTAAGCCATACCGTGTTATGCAGGCTGATCGTCGGTGCGGTCATTGCGGTCGCCGCCTCCTATGATCAAAAGTGTGATGTCGCGGCATCGCGTCGGCGGCCTTACGCCGATTCGCCCGGTCGCATCCCGCAAGCGGGCCCTTGCTCCACGTTCCGCCGATCCTGCTCCCGGGCTCACGTCGACTCGCTGCCGAAGAGCGCCAGCGCTTCCAGACAGCGGTCGCGCTGAGCTTCGCCGCCGGCGAGCGCAACCGTCCGGCCGGGAATGCGCAGTCCGAAAGTGATACCGCGCGCGTGCGCGTCGAGCACCCCGCGCGTCAGGCGGGAGAGCTTGTCCTCGATGTCCATTTGCGCCGGCAGATGCCGCCAGTCGAGCCATAACTCGGTGTCGGCGCGGCCGCTGAATTGCTTCGTAAGCAATCCCTGACCGCGCGCTGCCGCCTTCCACGCGATGTGCCGGGGTGAATCGCCCGCGTGGTATGGCCGCAGCCCCGCGAAGTCCTCCCGTCCCTGGCCGTGCTGCATGCCCGTGCCTGCGCCCGGCTCGGCGGGCGGCAAGGGCAAGCCAGCCGGGGCGGGCCGCGGGTAGACGAGACAGTGCGCATCGAGTTCGAGATAGGACCAGGCATAGTAGAGTCCGAGCGGGAACCGCGTGAACAAGGTAAGCCTCCCCGGCCGCATCAGCCCGCGGCGCACGGCGGGGATGGCAATGCCCGCAAATACCGCCCGCCGAGAGGGAATGTCGACGAAGGTGCTCTCCTCCTTATCGCGCATAAGGCCGATGGCAAAACGATCCGCCTGGCCGGGATTGTCTATGCAAACGGCAAACTGCGCTTTCTCCCCGACGAATACCGGGCGGGTGCGTGCTGCGGAAATCCGCAGATTGGCGAGATTGCGGAAGGTATAGACCATGGCGTTGATGCTCAGCGCCACCAGCAGAAACGTGAGAACGAAGCCCAGGCTCAGGCCGTAGTTGATCGAGCCGATCAGCATCAGCGCCAACACGCCGGCGAAGACAAAGCCCTGGCGCGTGGGCAGGATGAATATCCGGCGCTGCACCAGGACAATCGGGCCGGCCTGCGGGCCGCGCAGCTGGAACAGCCAGTTGTAAAAGTAATCCTTAAGTGCGGCGTACGTGTTCTGGAAAGCGGTCAGCGGCAAGCGAACGTAGCCCGGATGGAATGAAATGAAATCCGGGGGGGAAATTCCCGGAATCCGCTGCGCTCCTTCCGGGCTACGATCCTTCTTACTGCTCATCGCTTATCGCTCACGGGATGGCCACCTGCTTGATCAGGTGTTCCGCGATGTCCACGCCGTTGGCGCGGGTCAGCTGGCCGGCAGGGACCAGACGGTGACCGACGACGCCGGGGAGCACCGCCTGCACGTCTTCGGGCACCACATGCTCGCGCCCATCCATCAGTGCCCAGGCGCGCGCGGCGTGCAATAGAGCGAGCGCGGCGCGCGGCGACAGGCCGTTCACATAGTCTGCCGCCCGGCGGGTATAGTTGACCAGTTCCTGGACATAGTCGAGAAGCGCGCTCGAGGTGTAAATCCGCCGGGCGCGGACCTGCAGTTCGATGAGCGTTTTGACGTCCAGGCACGGGCTGAGCTGCTCGAGCAGATCGCGCCGGTCCTGCCCTTGCAGCAGCGCGCGTTCGGCTTCGGTGTCGGGGTAACCCAGTTCGATGCGCATCAGGAAGCGGTCGAGCTGCGATTCAGGAAGCGGGAAAGTGCCCACCTGGTTCGACGGGTTCTGGGTGGCGATCACGAAAAACGGCTGCGGCAGCCGGCGTGTTTCGCCCTCGGTCGTGACCTGGTGTTCTTCCATCGCTTCCAGCAGGGCGCTCTGCGCCTTGGGCGTGGCGCGATTGACTTCGTCGGCGAGCACCACCTGGTTGAAGATGGGTCCGGGATGAAACTGGAAACCGCGACCTTCGCGGTTGTATATCGACACGCCGAGAATATCGGCGGGCAGCAGGTCGCTCGTAAACTGGATACGCTGGAAACCCAGCCCCAGGGACGCCGCCAAGGCGTGGGCGAGCATCGTCTTGCCCACGCCGGGAATATCCTCGATCAGCAGATGGCCGCGCGCCAGCAGACAGGCGAAGGCAAGTCGGATCTGGCGCTCTTTGCCAAGGATGATGCTGCTGACCTGGCCGACGATTTTGTCGATCTGGGTGGTCATAAACGGGATTCCACGGTCCGCCGCGGAGTTTGCCACATCCTGAGGATTCCGTCCCGTGTCGGGCATGATCGTCCAATCTCCGTTTACAGGGTGGTTTTGACCCGCATCAAGCGCGGGTCGCCGGCATCGTGAGATACATGAAAACCGAGCCGCCGCATCAGGTCGAGCATTTTGTGATTGCTGGCGAGCACCTCTCCAAACATGATCGTGAGACCGCGCCTGCGCGCGGCGTCCATCAGTGCTTCCATCAACCGGGTCCCGACGCCTCTGCGCTGCCAGGCGTCCGCGACCACGATCGCGAACTCGCAGCTCGAATCGTCCGGCGCGACCACGTAACGTGCGACGGCGATTTCCATTTGCCTGACGGCGCTCGGCGATACCGCCACGAGCGCCATGTGGCGGTCATAATCCACCTGTGTAAAATGAGACAGCATCCGCGGCGAGAGTTCACGCAACGCATCCATGAACCGGAAATAGCGCGATTCGGCCGACAGATTGCGCACGAATTCCTGTTCAATCGCGGCGTCTTCGGGCCTTATCGGCCGGATCACGATGGTGGCACCGTCGGCAAGGGTAAGGCTTTTGATCAGGTGCGTGGGATAAGGCCGCATGGATTTTCTTGTGTCGTTGCGCTGCAATCGCCTGCAAGCGGGCTTCCTTAGACACTACAACATGCACATTATAAGATTGCGAATGCCCGGCGGGACAGGCGCTCACGGCGGGAGGAGGGAAGCGTGACCACCGCATTCATCAGCCACAGCGACTGTCTGCTGCACGACATGGGAACCTTTCATCCCGAACAGCCGGCGCGGCTGAAGGCGATCGAAGACCAGCTGATCGCCTCCGGACTCATGGACCACTTGCAGCACGTCGAGGCGCCGCTTGTGCGCCGCGAGCACCTCCAACGCGTGCACACGCTGCGCCACATCACGACATTGGAGCGGTCGGCTCCCGCCTCCGGACTGGTGCATCTCGACCCCGACACGGCGATGAACCCGCACACGCTGACCGCGGCGCTGCGGGCGGCGGGTGCGGCGATCCTGGCGACCGACATGGTGGTCGAGGGCAAGGCGGCGAACGCTTTTTGCAACGTGCGTCCGCCCGGACATCATGCCGAGCGCGGCCGCGCGATGGGATTCTGTCTGTTCAACAATGTCGCGGTCGCCGCAGCGCATGCGCTCGAAGGCCACGGCCTCGAACGCGTTGCGATCGTCGATTTCGACGTGCACCACGGTAACGGCACCGAAGACATTTTTCGCGACGATCGGCGCGTGCTGATGGTTTCCACGTTTCAGCACCCGTTCTATCCCTATAGCGGCACCGAGGGCCGCTCCGATCGGATGGTCAATATTCCGCTTGCCGCATACAGCTCGGGGCGGGAATTTCGCGCGGCGGTGGAGCGCCATTGGTTGCCGGCGCTGGAAGCTTTCAAGCCCGAGATGCTGTTCGTGTCCGCCGGGTTCGACGCGCACCACGACGATGACATGGCGATGCTCAAGCTGGTCGAAGCCGACTATGCCTGGGTAACCGGGAAGATCAAGACGGTCGCCGAGCGGCATGCGCATGGCCGGATCGTATCCGTATTGGAGGGGGGCTACGAGCTGCACGCTCTGGGTCGCAGTGTCACGACCCATCTCAAGGTGCTGAGCGGCCTGTAAGGGCAGCGGGCGTATGCTCGGGACACGCATACCCGCTTTCGCTCTACAAGTGTCATAATTCGCAAAACCGGTAACGTCCGGGCGGATGGCATACCAGTCTCATGCTGAGGCTGCCGCTCATCCTGAAGGAAGCGCGGTCGGGGACGGAACAACCCGGGCCGGAGCAAGGGGAGCGGCTTGGGACGCGGACAATAAACGGGATGAATCCGGGATGGAGAGAAAAGCGAAAGCCAGACGTGCGTCACGGGCGCGTTGGGGAACCGGAAGGAGCGGGAGAGGTAAAGCAGCGAAGGCCGCTGTTTCGCGTCCAGTGGTCGAGGCGCGATTGTCCGCAGTTGACAGCGGGACGATGAGCCCGCGGCTTAAGGTTTCCCCGGCCTTCAGACAGGTTTTCGAGAACGTGCCCGTCGGCATCGCTCATTTCGCGCTTGACGGCCGTTATCTGCATGTCAATACCGCCCTGTGCGGACTGCTTGGCTATTCCGAACGCGAACTGCTCGCGCGCAGAGTTCAGGACATCA
>JACQOK010000301.1 GCA_016202565.1 Betaproteobacteria bacterium
CTGGAAAGGCCCAGCAGGCGCGCGGTTTGCGCGATGCGCGGATGCGGCGCGAATACCGGTGTGGTCGCGAGTCGCGCCTGGCCCGCCTTGCCGATCATCTGGAACAGGTTATTGAGACCCTCGCTGCTCGTCACGACGATCGCGTGCAGTTCGTTGTTCGACCAGGCGTTCAGGAGCGGTGCGGCACCGAACTGCGGCGCGCCGCGCCGGTAGCATTCGGCGTACTCCACCCGCGCACCGCGCGCAATCAGCGTATCGCCCAGCAGTTCGCGGCCGCCCTCGCCGCGAAATATCACCACGCGCTTCCCCGCCACGTCCCCCAATGCCGGCAACGCGAGCAGCGCCTCGCTGTCGAAGCCGTGCGCCGGCGCGAGCACACCGGTGATGCCGCGCCGCCCGAGCGCGTTCACGGTGGCGCGCCCGATCGCTGCAATCCTGAGCGCCGCCGGCAGCGTGCGCCGCGCGGCGATGAGGTCCAGCGCCCGGTTCACGGCATTGGGGCTGATGAAAACCGCGAGATCGAACTCGTGAAGGCGGTCGACCACGGCGTTGAACGGCTGGAGATCCTCGAGATCACGGATTTCGATCACCGGAAACAGGATCGCGTGGCCGCCAGCGGCGCGGACCATCGCGGCAAGCGACTGGGCCTGGTGCGCCGGGCGGGTGATGACGATGCCGCGCCCCGCGAGCGGCAGTGACCCTTGCGCCATCGCTAGGAAATCTCAGGCAGCCGCCGATGAACGCCGATGAACGCCGATAGCTTTAAGCGGCGTTTATCTGCGTTTATCTGCGGTTTCATGATCTTCCAGGGCCGCGAGGATTTCGTCTGCGCCTTGCGCCTTGAGTTTGTCGGCGAGCGCATGACCCAGCGCCGCCGGATCGTTCGCCGGCCCGTCGATTTCGCCGCTTACCAGGCGCGAGCCGTCGGGTGCGCCGACAAAGCCGCGCAGGCGCAGGTGTTCGCCGCTCACCTCGGCAAAACCGCCGAGCGGCACGTTGCAACTGCCCGCCAGCGCGCGCGAGAAGGCGCGCTCGGCCGTCACGCACAAGGCCGTGGCAGGATGATTGAGCGGCGCCAGCAGCTCGTGAACATCTGCGCGCTCGGCGCGGCACTCCAGGCCCAGCGCGCCCTGGCCCACCGCAGGGAGGCTTTCTTCAGGGGTGAGCAGCGCGGTGATGCGCTCTTCCAGCCCCAGGCGCTTCAGGCCCGCCGCGGCAACAATGATGGCGTCATACCGTCCGTCGTCGAGTTTCGTGACGCGCGTCGGCACGTTGCCGCGCAGCGGCTCCACGCGAAGGTGCGGGTAGCGCGCGCGCAACTGGCTTTCGCGGCGCAGGCTGGAAGTGCCGACCCGGCTCCCCGGCGGCAGCTCGGCGAGCCCGCGGCAACGGTTGGATATGAAAGCGTCGCGCGGATCGGCGCGTTCCATGACCGCAGCGAGTTCGAAACCAGCCGGCAGATGCATCGGCACGTCCTTCATCGAATGCACCGCAAGGTCGGCGCGCCCCTGCGCGAGCGCGTCCTCCAGCTCCTTGACGAACAGGCCCTTCCCCCCGACTTTCGCCAGGGACGCCCCGAGCATGCGGTCGCCTTGCGTCGTCATGCCGAGAATCGAGACCTCTATTCCCGGATATAACGCCGTGAGCCGCGACTGGACATGGCGCGCCTGCCACAGCGCGAGCGCGCTTTCGCGCGATGCGATCACCATGCGCAGAGGCGGGCCATTCGACGCGGGGGTGCTCACCGATACTCCGACATGCGGTTCAAGGATTGAGAGGGGACGCGTTGCCGGTGTGATTCTAACATGCGCTGTATCGACCCTTCAGCGCGGAAAGACTTACGGAATTATGGGTCGCGCCGGAAAAGACGAAGTGAAGGTTTCTTTGACTTACGCCGAGATTGCCTGGCCGGTCTATCGGTTTTTTCCGAACTCGCGGACGATGTGCTGCTGGCGCCGGCTCACCGCGATTTTCTCATCGCACCCGTCGAGCACCACCAGCCAGCTTCCCTCCCCGCTTTCGCCGGCCGCGCGCTCAAAACCGCGGATCGCGTCTTTGGCCACCAGACAGTTGCGATGCGCGCGCACGAAGCGCCCGGCGTATTCCTGCTCGAGCCGGGTCAGGGATTCTTCAACCAGATACTCGCGCCGGGCGACCCGTACCGTCACGTACTTGAGCTCCGCCTTGAGAAAAATCACGTCGCCCACCGGAATGAGATGGATCTTGCCGCGCTCCTGCGCGCTCAGAAACGCACGCGGATTCGGTTGCAGCTCGCGCAGCACTTCAGGCCGGGGTCGTGCCGCGGAACGCGCGCGCAACAGGGCCTCCCGCAGACGGCCGGCGCGAATCGGCTTCAGCAGATAGTCGACCGCGTGCACCTCGAACGCCCGTATCGCGTACGCGTCATAGGCGGTCGTGAACACCACCGCCGGCGGGTGCTCGAGTTTCTGCAGGTGCTGCGCCACCTCGATGCCGTCCATCTCCGGCATGCGGATATCCAGCAGCACAACGTCGGCCGCGCGCTCGGCCACCAGGGCGAGCGCCGTCCGGCCGCTGTCGGCCTCGCCCTCGATCGCGAGCGGCAACTGGGAAGCGCAGTCGGCGAGGAGATCACGCATGCGGTTGCGCGCCGGTGCCTCGTCGTCGACGATCACGATGCGCAGCGGCCGCTCTGCGGAATCCATCATGGCTGGGCCTTCACATACGGCATGGTGATATGCACCTGGTAAGCCTCATCGCTGACCTTGGTGGTCAGGCTCGCCTCGGCGTCGAAATGAAGCTGCAGCCGCTCGCGGATATTGGCGAGCGCCATCTTGTTGCCGGCATGATGGTTGCCCTCGTGCTCATAGGGGTTGCGCAGCACGGCGTGCACCTGCTCGCGGGCAAGATAGATGTTGATGCTGATCACGCCCGGCTCGGTGCGCGGCTCGATGCCGTGGTAGACCGCGTTCTCGAGCAGCGGCTGCAGCACGAGCGGTGGGATACGGGCGTCGCCCGGCATGTTGTCGACGTGCCATTCGACCTTGAGGCGGTCGCCCAGCCGCAACTGCTCGAGGCTCAGGTACTCGCGGCACAGCTCCACTTCGCGCGCAATCGGGGTGAGTTCCCGGTTGTCCGCCATCACCACGCGGAAAAGATCGGCCATGTCTTCGAGCGCGCCTTCGGCGCGCTTCGGGTCCTGGCGGATCAGGCTCAGCACCGCATTGATGCTGTTGAAGAGGAAATGCGGCCGGATGCGCGCCTGCAGCGCCTGCAGCCTTGCTTCCGATAACGCCGGCGAGAGCGCCCGGCCGCGCAGGTCGAAATAGAACAGCAGCGTCACCGTGACGACGAGGGTGAGCAGCCAGTAGCGCTCGAGCGAAGCCCACTCCACCGCGAGCAGCGGGCGGCCGTAAACGTAGAACAGTGTGGTGAGCCCGAACTCGAGCGCAATCACCACGATCGCGCCGAGGTAATACGGCAGACGCTTCAGCAGGTCGTTCAGCGCCACCAGTGCGAGCAGGCTCAACATGAGCAGCGGTTGCACCACGACCGACACGTCCAGCAGCCGCGGCAGGAAGTCCTGCGGCGCCGCGCTCTTCACGATCGCTGCCGCGACCGCGGCGAGATTCACGAGGAGCAGGATGCGCAGCAGAATGCCGAGATTGCGGAAGTTCGGCAGGGCGCTGCTATAGGCGTTTTGATTTATACTGCTGGCCATGCTGCATTCATTCTAGCAGGCGCCATGTCTTCCAACGATAAGGGTCCGCCGGCGGGCAGGAACAAGCCCTGGTCCGGGCGCTTCAGCGAGCCGGTCACCGATCTCGTCAAGCGCTTCACCGCCTCGGTCGGCTTTGACCATCGCCTGGCGGAATTCGACATTGACGCTTCACTTGCGCACGCCCGCATGCTGAACGCCGTCGGCATCCTGGCGAAGCCGGATCTCGCGGCGATCGAAAAAGGCATGGAGCAGATCCTAGGGGAAGTGCGCGCCGGGACCTTCCCGTGGTCGCTCGAATACGAGGATGTGCATTTCAACATCGAGCGGCGGCTCACCGATCTCGTCGGCGACGCGGGCAAGCGCCTGCATACCGCGCGCTCCCGCAACGACCAGGTGGCGACCGACGTGCGGCTTTATCTGCGCGCCTCCATCGATCACGTGCTGACGCTGATCAAGGAGCTGCAGAAGACGCTCCTCGATCTCGCCGAGGCCCACGCCGACACGGTGATGCCGGGCTTCACGCACCTGCAGGTGGCGCAGCCGGTATCGTTGGGGCATCACCTGATGGCTTATTTCGAGATGTTCGCGCGCGATGCGCAGCGCTTCGCCGAGGCGCGCCGGCGCGTCAACAGGCTGCCTCTCGGCGCGGCGGCGCTCGCCGGCACCTCGTTTCCGATCGACCGCCTGATGGTGGCGAAGGAACTCGGCTTCGACGGGGTGTGCGAGAACTCGCTCGATGCGGTGTCGGACCGCGATTTCGCCATCGAATTCTGCGCGGACGGCGCGCTCGTCATGATGCATCTCTCGCGCATCTGCGAGGAACTCGTGCTGTGGATGAACCCGCGCTTCGGCTTCATCGACATCGCGGACCGCTTCTGCACCGGCTCCTCGATCATGCCGCAGAAGAAAAATCCGGACGTGGCCGAGCTGATCCGGGGCAAGACCGGGCGCGTCAACGGCCATCTGGTCGCGCTATTGACGCTCATGAAAGCGCAGCCGCTCGCCTACAACAAGGACAACCAGGAAGACAAGGAACCGCTGTTCGACACGGTCGACACGCTGATG
The DNA here is from genome assembly GCA_016202565.1 of Betaproteobacteria bacterium. Lineage (GTDB taxonomy): Bacteria > Pseudomonadota > Gammaproteobacteria > Burkholderiales > SG8-41 > DSOT01. The sequence goes on from JACQOK010000301.1 coordinate 4,766, forward strand.
ATGAGTCTTGCCGTGTTCACCGACATGCTGGCAGGCGTGAAGGTCAACAAGGAAGCGATGCGGGCAGCCGCGCAGCAGGGCTTTGCCACCGCGACCGACTTCGCCGACTATCTGGTGAAAAAAGGCGCGCCCTTCCGCGATGCGCACGAAGCGGTGGCGCAGGCGGTGCGCCTGGCGACAGACCGCGGCTGCGATCTCGCCGACCTCAAGCTCGCGGACCTGCAGCAGTTTTCCCCGTTGATCGGCAAGGACGTGTTCGAGGCGCTCAAACTCGACGGCTCGCTCAAGGCGCGCAGCCACTTGGGCGGCACCGCGCCGGCGCGGGTGAAGGCGGCGATCGCCAAGGCGCGCAAGGGGCTGTAGTGTATGTAGGCCGGGCGACGAAGCGCGTCCCGCCGTCACCCCCCACGACGCAGTGTCACACCGTCGCAGGCATGTGGTCCGCCATCCAAGCCGCCATCGCAACCACCACCGGCACGCCGTTCAAGCTCGAACGCCGCACTGCCGTAGGCGGCGGCTGCATCAATTCGTGCTACCGCCTCGAGGGTGGCGCGGCTTCCTACTTCGTCAAGGTCAATAGCCCGGACAAGGCGGACATGTACGCGGCCGAAGCCGCGGGACTGGAAGAAATCGCGAAAACGAACACCGTTCGGGTGCCGCGACCGATATGCCACGGCGCGAACCGGGCCGCAAGTTGGCTGGTGCTCGAGCACATCGCCCTCGGTCGCAGCGGCGACTTCGACATTCTCGGGCAACAACTTGCCGCCCTGCACCGGATGGGCGCCCGCAGCTTCGGCTGGAATCGAGATAACACCATCGGCGCCACACCGCAGATCAACACGCCGACTGCGGATTGGGTCGCGTTCTGGCGCGAACACCGGCTGGGTTTTCA
>JACQOK010000300.1 GCA_016202565.1 Betaproteobacteria bacterium
CGCCAAGAACGCCAAGAAAACCAGAATGGAACCGCAGATAAACGCAGATAAACGCGGATAAGAACAAAGAGTCGAATCACGAATCACGGCTTTTTAAGCCGCCGATGGACGCCGATGAAAATCAAAAAAACGGGTCGACAGGATTTACATGATTGAGACACCACACTAGGCATTCCCAGAACCTCCTGAGTTTTTCACCTGGCCGTTGGAGGCGGTGTAGATCGGCGGGCTGCCATTGCTGTTCGGGATGACCCTTTTTGCGGGACTGCTGGAAATGGGTCTCGCCCCGCTTCTCAACCGGCTGCGGCCCATCTTCCCGCCCGAAGTGTCGGGTCTCGTTATTTTCGTCATTGGGCTTTCCGGCGGAATCGCCGGGCTGCGCGCCATGCTCGGGGAGAAGGCTGCCCCGGTGAGCGCGGAAGAGTGGTGGATCGCGGGCGTGACTCTGGGGGTCATGATCGCGCTCAACGTCTGGGGCAAGGGGATGGCACGCATGCTGTGCGCGCTGATCGGGCTGCTGATCGGTTACGCGGCTGCGGGTTTCGCGGGGCTGCTGGCGATAGGCAATATCCGCGCTATCGCCGAGGCGCCCTGGGTCGGCCTGCCCGCCTTCGGCCACTTGTCCTGGTCATTCGAAGTTTCGATGGTGGTGCCGTTCGCAATCGCGGCGGTTGCGGCCGCGATGAAGGCGGTCGGCACGATCGCCGTGTGCCAGGGCATGAACGATGCGGACTGGGTGCGGCCCGACATGCGCTCGATCACGCGGGGCGTGCTCGCCGACGGCGCGTCCACTGCTCTGGCCGGAGTAGCGGGCGCGCTCGGTACCAACACCTCGACGCCCGCCGTCGGGCTCGCGGCGGCGACGGGCGTTGCAAGCCGCAAGGTGGCCTATGCCGCCGGCGCGATCTTTCTGCTCCTCGGTCTTTTTCCCAAACTGACGGCCCTGCTGGCGGTGATGCCGCGCCCAGTGGTGGTGGCTTCGCTGCTCTTTGCCGTAACGTTCATCATGATCAACGGGCTGCAGGTGATGAGCTCGCGCATGCTGGATGCGCGCCGCACGCTGGTGGTGGGGCTCGCGATCGTGGCGGGAACCGCGGTCGAGGTTTTTCCAACGTTGTCGGCAACGGCGCCGGATGCAGCGCGGCCGCTGATCGGCTCCTCGCTCGTGTTCTCGACGCTGATCGCGCTGCTGCTCAATTTCGTGTTCCGGATCGGCGTGAAGCAGACGGCCATCTTCAGGGTGGACAATGTGCCGGTCGATCCGGAAAAACTCGAGCAGTTCATGGAGACCAACGGCGCCACCTGGGGCGCCCGGCGGGACGTCATCGACCGCGCCAAGTTCAACCTGGCGCAGTCGCTCGAGGTGATCCGGGACAGCTGCGAGCCGCAGGGACCGGTGGAAGTTGCGGCAACGTTCGATGAATTCAATCTCGACCTGCGAGTGTCATACGCCGGGCCGCCGATCGAGCTGCCGGACAAGCGGCCTACCAATGAAGAAATCATGGAATCCGAAGAGGGGCAGCGCAAGCTCGCGGGATTCATGCTGCGCCGCTACGCCGACCGTGTCGCGGCGAGCTACAGGAACGGGCGATCCACGCTGCTGTTTCACTTCGATCACTGAGGAACGCCGCATCAAGCCGCGGCGCGGGAGGCGCGTTCTACCGCAGAACTTTCAAACCGAGCGCTCGCTCCATCGCATCAAAGTCACGGTCGCGATGAAGCAGCGTGTGGTTGTTGATGATGCAGAATGTCGCGATCATAACGTCGATCGTCTTGCGAACGGTGACGCCTTGGCGTCGCAGGCGGCGATAATTGGCGGCGCTTTGCAAGGCCACCGCTCTGCCCAACATGGGTTCAAAGGGCAGACGGGCCAGCAAAGTGCGCGCGCGCCGGAACTCGGCGTCGTTATCGAAGCCTTGCAGCACCTCGGTGAGGATGATGTCGCCCGTCAACACGGGCCCGATGGCCAGCAGGCGATCCAGGCGATCCGTTTCAGGGCATGCAACGCCGTTGAAATAGTCGACCCAGACGGAGGAATCGACAAGGATCAACGATCGGTCCTTGATGCGTTCAGGTCCCCGGACCACTTGAGCCTGCCGCGCGCCTTGCGGATCCGTTCCTGCTGCTTGACCTGGACCAGCAGCCGCAGGGCGCTTTCGACCACCTCGCGCTTGGTCCTGAGAGCGGTGAGCCTTTGGGCCTTACGCATCAACTCGTCGTTGATTACGATGTTGGTTCTCATGGCTGTTCCCGGTGTGTGTATAATTTTGATAGTTTATACACATCGATGGCGGGACATCAAGCGCGGATTTCGGGTGGCGAATCCGCGATCCAGACAAACGATGGCCGTTGGGGTTCCCCCCGCTTTCGCGGGGGCTGACGACGCGTTCACCCCAACAGTCCTTTTCAGGCGGCGGCGCGAGATGCGCGTTTGCGGTCGTGCTCCCGCAGAAACCGCTTGCGGATGCGGATCGACTTGGGCGTAATTTCCACCAGCTCATCGTCCGCGATGAATTCGATCGCCGCTTCGAGCGAGATCTGACTCGGGGGCACCAGGCGCACCGCTTCGTCGGTGCCCGAGGCGCGGATGTTGGTGAGCTGCTTGCCCTTGATCGGGTTGACGACGAGGTCGTTATCACGGCTGTGGATGCCGATGATGATGCCTTCGTAGAGCGGGTCGCCGGGACTCACGAACATGCGGCCGCGTTCCTGCAGTTTCCACAGCGCATACGCTACCGCCGCCCCGTTTTCCGCCGATACCAGTACGCCATTGCGGCGCTCCGGGATTTCCGGTTTCATCGGCGCGTAGTCGTCGAACACGTGGCTCATGATGCCGGTGCCGCGCGTGAGCGTCAGGAATTCCGCCTGGAAGCCGATCAGCCCGCGCGCCGGGATGCGGTAGTCGAGCCGCACGCGCCCCTTGCCATCGGGCTGCATGTCCTGCAGGTCGCCGCGGCGCGCGCCGAGCGCCTCCATCACGGCGCCCTGGGTCGTGTCCTCGACGTCGACGGTCAGCATTTCGAACGGCTCGCATTTGACGCCGCCGATTTCCTTGAGCACGACGCGGGGACGCGATACCGCGAGCTCGTAGCCTTCGCGGCGCATGTTTTCGAGCAGGATCGTGAGGTGCAGTTCGCCGCGCCCCGAAACCGTGAACACGTCGGCGTCCGCGGTGTCTTCGACGCGCAGGGCGACGTTGCTCATGACCTCGCGCTGCAGGCGCTCGCGCAGATTGCGGCTGGTGACGAATTTGCCTTCGCGCCCGGCCAGGGGCGAAGTGTTGACCTGGAAATTCATGGTGAGCGTGGGCTCATCGACCGTCAGCAGCGGCAGCGCTTCGGGATGCTCGGGATCGGCGAGCGTTATCCCGATGCCGAGTTCTTCGATGCCGTTGACAAGCACGATGTC
>JACQOK010000309.1 GCA_016202565.1 Betaproteobacteria bacterium
CGCCGGGCAGCAGCCGCCTTCCGCGGCCGCAGCGCCGCGGCCGACCTTCGGCGTCCTCGACGCCTGCGCGAGGATCGTCGGCATCGTGATCGGCGCCGGTATCTTCAAGGCGCCGTCGATCGTTGCCGGCAGCGTGGCAAATGCAGAGGTATTCATCGCGCTGTGGGTTGCCGGGGGGCTGATTTCGCTCATCGGCGCACTGTGTTATGCAGAGCTTGGCAGCGCCTTTCCCAACGCCGGCGGCGAGTACTATTTTCTCAACCGGGCATTCGGCAGCTGGCTGGGTTTTCTGTTCGCGTGGGCGCGCATGAGCGTGGTGCAGACCGGCGCCATCGCCGCCATCGCCTTCGTGTTCGGCGATTACGCGACGCAATTGCTGTCGCTGGGTGCGAAGAGTTCCGTAATCTACGCGGCGCTGGCGGTCGCCGCCATCACGGCGCTCAACGTGCTGGGTACAAGGGAAAGCCGGCTGCTCCAGAATGTGGTCACGATCGCACTGGTCTGCGCCATTCTCATGGTGATCGTGGCCGGATTTACGGTCGGAGGTGCCGGCGCGCCGGCTGCACCCGCCGCGGCGAGTGCATCATCGGCGCCGCTCTTTTCCGAGCTCGCGCTGATCTTTATCCTGTTCACCTACGGCGGCTGGAACGAGGCGGCCTACCTGACGGCCGAGATTCGCGACGCGCGGCGAAATATCGTGCGCGCGCTGATGTTGGGCATCCTGGCGGTTACCATCATCTACGTGCTGCTCAATCTCGCGTATCTCAACGTGCTGGGTCTCGCCGGCATGCAGGCGTCCCACGCGGTCGCAGCGGATCTGATGACGGCGACGCTCGGCGGCGGCGGGGTGGTTGTGCTTTCCCTGATTGTCGTCGCAGCGTCCCTCTCGACCCTGAACGCGACGGTATTTACCGGATCGCGCACGAACTACGCACTGGGCCGCGATTTTGCGGTCTTCCGTGCGCTGGGGGTATGGAAAGAGCGCTCGAACACGCCCGTCAACGCGCTGCTCGTGCAAGGCGGCGTCGCACTCCTGCTGGTGTTCCTTGCTTCGTTCACGCCAGACGGTTTCGAGACCATGCTGGCCTACACGGCGCCCGCATTCTGGCTGTTCTTCTTCATGGTTGGGGTATCGCTCTTTATTCTGCGCGCACAACAACCCATTAATGCCAACCCCTTCCGTGTGCCCCTCTATCCGCTGACACCGATCCTGTTCTGCAGCGCGTGTGTTTTCATGCTCTACGAGACCGCGAAGTACGCCATGTCGAAAGACCCGGGCAGTATCGGCGCCCAACTCGGCATCGGTGTGCTGCTCCTCGGGCTGCCTCTACTCTGGTTCGCGCGCAAGTCGGCCGTGGGGAAGCGCAGGTCGTAGGTTGGGTTGAGCGAATCGAAACCCAACGATGGGCATGCCGCAATCGTTGGGGTTCACATTCGTTCACCCCAACCTACAATCACGCAGAGAGCAGTTTTACCTGAGCGGGGTTGATCCCGAGTTTCACGCGGCTGCCCGGAACGTGGCTGGTGGCGCCGATGAAATGCATTTCGTCGGCAACGAAGTCGGTATCCCCGACCTTTATCGTATAGCGCACGAATTCGCCCAGGAATTCGCGTTCCGCGACGACGCCGTCGAGCCAGATTCGCGCGGCGTCGTGCGGGCGATCTGCCGAAGCAAGAACGAGCGCATGCGGCCGTATCGCGATCGCCGCCGCACTCGCGGCCACATTGTCGCCAGCGAGCGCGATTTTCCCGAGTAGCGCAGATTCGAACCTGGCGCCGCCGGCGTCCGCTTCCACGCGCCCGGGCAGAAGGTTGATGGTGCCGACGAAGTTGGCGATGAAGCGGTTGGCCGGATGGTCGTAGAGGTCCATCGGCGTGCCGATCTGCTGGATGACGCCGCCGTCGAGCACCGCCACGCGATCGGAAATGGAAAGCGCCTCCTCCTGGTCATGGGTGACGAAGATGGTGGTGATGCCGAGCTTGCGCTGCAGGGCCAGCAGTTCAACACGCATGTAGACGCGCAGCTTCGCGTCCAGGTTGGAGAGCGGCTCGTCGAGCAGCAGCACCTTGGGCTCGATGGCAATGGTACGGGCGAGTGCGAC
>JACQOK010000310.1 GCA_016202565.1 Betaproteobacteria bacterium
CCTGGGGCGCAGCACCGTCGGTATCAGCGGTCTTTCGATGGAAGAAGCTGCCCGCTATGTCACTTCTCATCTCGGTGAACCGCCTCCGCCGAGTTACGATACCGAGATGTCGGCTGCCGAGGCGCTCAAGCGCGCTTGCGATGACCTCAAAGCCTTCTATCACGAAGCTGCGGTGGCGCAGCCGGGAAATCCCGCCGGCGACGAGATCCAGAAGTGGTTCTGGAAACAAACTACGGCGGGAAAGGTGTTTCTCGATCTTCGCGACATCTGCCGAAAACGTGCGGAACCGGGCATGCAAGCGCTTGGCAGGAGCGTGTTGGTACCGCGGGGAGTCGAACGGTGACTAACTGCCCTCCGCAGCCGGGGCAACTTGGTACAGGATACGCCTCAGCCTTGGATTTAGGGGGCTGATAGACACTGAAGGAGTCCTTTGTATGTCTGAAACGAAATGGCTCGGCACCTCTTATCCGCCCCCTGAGTCACTGCCGCCGGAGCGGTGGGAAAAGCTAGGTCTCGCTCGCGGAGCGTACCTCGGGGACTATGAAGCCATGGTCCGCGAGCGCGCGCTGCGCGACCAGGTGGCGCCGAAAGTAGGGGAGCCGGCGCCCGACTTCGAAATCGACCGCCTGACACCCGCGGGCAAGAGGTCCGGTGAAACGTTCCGCCTCTCGTCAACACGCGGCAAGCCGGTCGCTCTCGTTTTCGGCTCGTACACCTGACCGCCTTTCCGGGATCAGGCCGTGCGCCTGAACGAGATCTACGAGGAACTCAAAGACCGCGTGCAGTTCTATTGCGTCTACATCCAGGAAGCGCATCCGACCGACGGCCGCCAGTCGGTGGGGAATCTGGCGGAGGAGGTGTTCTATCAACAGCCGAAGTCGATGGAGGAGCGGGAAGAACTGACACAGGTCTGTGTCCTGCGTCTGAACCTCAAGATGCCGATGCTGCTGGACAATATGTCGAACGAGGTGGACGCGTTGTATGCCGCGCTTCCGGACCGGCTCTATCTGCTCGACGAAAACAGTGTTGTCGTCTTTCGCACGGTTGTCGGTTCGCCGGGGTTCGATGCCGAAGCGTGGTACGCAGCGATCCGGCGGCATCTCGGCGTTCCTGTTACTTAGAGCCCGTTTCATGGGGCCTTGAGGAAGCGCGCAGATAAGGACGCAGCCCAGTCCCGTCGGGCGGGGTCTAGGACGCGATCAACGCACCGGATTCTCGGGGCCGCGGCCGCGAAATCTGTCGATAAACGCTGCTGCCGAATCGGCATCGAATTCCTTCAGGCGCAGCCTGTGTTGCCAGGCGGTGAGGATGATTGACTGCTCGAGGCCGGGGTACGGTGTGACGATCACGCCATCCCACCGACCGGAGTAGTGATCGGCCCATTTCTTCAAGGTCTCCATGACCGCTGGATCGGGGCGGTCGACATAGATCACGATGTTGCCATGTTCAAGAGCGTGGACCAGTTTCTCCGGCAGCTGAACCTCACGGTAGAAGCCCGGTGGGGTCGGCGCGGGATCGTGCGGCCCCGAAGTCGGCGGCGTGGTTCGATAGAAGACACGCTCGCCCGGACGAATGTGAGCGCGGCCCTCGCTCGGAAAACTCTCCACCGCAGCCGGACGGGCGATCTCTTGCTTTGCGTCCTGGCCTACATCCGCCACGAGGCCGCCCCAGTCCCACCATGACCACGCCGCGCCGGCAGCGGCGGCGACCGCGACGGCCACCACCGCGAGTTTGAGGCGCGAATAACGCGGTCTCGGCGCAACTTCCGCCGGTGCGCCCGGATCGCGGCGGTGCTTCTTGCGTGCCTTTGAACGAGACATATCTGAGGACAATTCGGAAATTCTGACACGCCGCTCCAGCTTCACACGATTACGGCTTTCGATCTCGGCATGAGGCCCGGAAAGCCTAAGACGCAGGCAGTTCGGCGACGTGTCCCCGCTGCCGGGCTCGCGCGACGGGCTGGCCGGGACGCTCGATGGGGAGTCCCGCCGCGAACCATTCCAGAAACCCGCCCTCCAGACGCCTGACGTTGAACCCCCTCGGACGCAATACGTCGATTGCATCATAGGAGTAGACGCAATACGGGCCGCGGCAGCAGGCAACGATTTCGCGGCCCTTCGGCAACTCCTTGAGGCGACGCTTCAGGTCCGTCGCCGGGATGCTAATGGCGCCGGGGAGATGGCCGGCTGCGTATTCCACCGCTGGACGCACATCGAGCACGACGACGGAGCGGTTGCGTATCCGAGCCAGCAACTCGTCGCGCGACACCGCTTCCAGACCGTCCCGATGGCGGTAATAGCGGTCGATCAACTGTCCGATCTCGGCGAGATTGCGTTCGGCGACCCGCCGTAACGCCTTGACGAGGGTAATCACTTCCATGTCGGCCAGTGCGTAGATCACCTGTTTGCCAGCTTTTCGGCTGGTGACGAGCCCGGCACGCCGCAAATGCTGCAGGTGCTGTGAAGCGTTATTTACCAGAAGGCCCGATGCTTGCGCCAGGGCCTCGACGCTGCGCTCACCCTGCACCAGGACATCGAGCAGTTCAAGCCGATGGCCGCTCCCAAGGGCTCGTCCCACAACGGCGAATTGCTCAAACGCGAGTTTCTTCGGGTGAATGCTGGGCATCGTGATCCTTCAAGTATGTCACATCATTCCATTGTTTAATGGAATCATGTATGTTAGCGTAACTTGCTCTTGGAGGCGGCGTCAATGCCCAAGCTACAGCGTTTGCTGCCCGTAAGGCAGACAGTCGTGGCCGTATTTGCCGTGCTGAACGCGTTCGCCCTAATGCAGGTTGCCACCGCCGCAGCGGCGGAAAGGCCCTCCAGCGACCCGCCACGCCAGTTCACGCACACGAACCGGCTTGCCCACTCAAATAGCCCCTACTTGCTCAGCCACGCCCACAATCCGGTGGACTGGTATCCGTGGGGCCCGGAGGCCCTGGCCAAAGCCAAAAAGGAGAACAAACCCATTTTTTTGTCCATCGGTTACAGCACGTGCTATTGGTGCCATGTGGCCGAAAGAACGATTTATTCCAAGCCCGAATTCGCCAAGTTGATGAACGCGTGGTTCGTCAATATCAAGGTGGACCGCGAGCAGCGTCCGGACCTGGACCGCATCTACATGCTGGCCACACAGATCATGACCGGCAGGGGCGGCTGGCCCAATAATCTCTTTCTGACTCCCGACCTCAAGCCGTTCTTTGCCGGAAGCTATTTCCCGCCTCACGACGACGAGCTTGGCCGTACTGGTTTTTCCACCATCCTCAAGACCATTCGCCAGGTCTGGACGACCGAGCCCCGACGGCTGACTGATGTCGCGGAGCGTGTCCACGCGGCCCTGCGGGATTACCAACAGCAAATCGCAGGCGGCGCCCAGCGCACTGTGAACCCCGACGCATGGCTTACGGACGCGATAGCGGCGCTGCTCAGGCGCGTGGACAAAGAACATGGCGGCCTTGTGTCCGGTGGCTCCACCAAATTTCCGCAGACGCCCATTCTCGATCTGCTCTTGACCGATTACCGCATACGGGGTAATGCGGCAGCGCTCGAAATCCTGACCGGAACGCTGGATGCGATGGCCTACGGCGGAATCTACGATCACCTCGGTGGCGGGTTTCATCGCTACAGTATTGAACCGAGCTGGTCCATTCCCCATTTCGAAAAAATGCTCTATGACAACGCCCAGCTCATGAGGGTCTACGCCGAGGCCTTTGCCCTCACAAAAAATTCACTTTATCAGTTCATCGCGATCGACGTGGCCGAATACCTGAGGCGGCAGATGGCAGCGACCGAGGGCGGCTTCTACACTGCTCAGGACGCCGAAGTAAAGGGCAAGGAGGGGGCGAGCTACGTCTGGACGCGTTCGGGAATCGTTTCGATTCTGGGCGCCCAAGCCGCCGACAGATTCTTTGAGGCCTATGCCCTCACTCCTCTGCCTGCTTCCGCCATCGCAGAAGGCCTCGATCAGAAAGACCCGGGAGAGGCGGAAGGCGTCATCCGTATCCGGTTGCCGATTGCACAATCCTTGAAGAGGGCAAAGCACCGCGACGCCGCGATGATGCTGGCTGCCCTGCAACCCCTCAGGAAGAAGCTCCTCGACGCGCGTAACCAGCGCGTTCAACCGCTGCGCGACGACAAGATCATCGTCGGCCTCAACGGGCTTGTAATCGAGGCGTTCACGGAGTCCGGGCGGCGTTTGGACAAGCCGGAATACGTCTCGACAGCCGCGCGTTCGGGCGATTACATCTGGGCGGTCGCCTATGACGCGAAATCCGAAGTCCTCAAGCACGAAATCTTCAGCGGGCGCGTACAGACCGACGGGTATCTCGACGATTACGCGTTGCTGGGGCGTGGTTACCTGTCCTTGTACAGAGCAACCGGGCAGCCGGTATGGCTGGAACGCACGAGGAAACTCGGAGACGCGATTCTGACGCGATTCGCCCGGCCGGATGGAACCCTGCTGACGAGCACAAGCGGGCGGGATCTCCTGATTACCCCCCTGGACGACGGCGACAACGCGCAACCTTCGGGTACGTCTGCCGCCGTCGAGTTGTTGCTTCGCCTCGCCGCGGCCACGGGAAAACCCGAATACACAGATGCCGCCGAAAAAGTCGTGCGTCGCTTAAGCAGCCATTTGGAAAAGCAGGCAATCGCCTGGAGCGCCATGGTGGTCGCGGTTAATGCTCACAAGTTTGATCCGCAAATTGCGGCATTGGGAGACGCCGCCGTTTCCTCCGCTCAACGGCAAGCGCCCGCCGAGCTGCGGGTACCCGGCACAGCGGATCACGTAAAGGTCGATGCAATCCTTCGAGCAGAAGGCGGGTACGACGAAATTGCGGTAACCCTCAAAATAGACAAGGGATATCACGTCAATGCCAATCCGGCGTCGTTCCCGTACTTGATTCCCACACGCCTGTCTTTCGATGGAATCGCTCCGATTTCGATCACTTATCCCAAACCTATCCTGTTCAGGCCCGAATTCGCCCGGAAGGGGATCAAGGTGTATGAGGGAAATCCGACACTGGTGGCAAAATTTGCCAAGGGCGTCAAGCAGAAAATGAAGGCCGTTCGAGCCACCGTAACCGCGCAAGCCTGCAACGATAAGGTGTGTCTCCCGCCATCAGAACTGCCGATAACCATCAATACACTCGATAAGCAATAGGAAGGGTCGCGCGGCTACGATTTATCCTGCTCGCTTGTACCGGGTGCTGGTAATCGCCGAAAAGGTTACCCGACTTGGGCGCGCAAAAATTCCTCGAACGCTCGATATCAACCATATGTACTTTCCGTACTATTCACTCTGATGTGCAACCCGGAGGCGCTGTGTGGCACCAGTTGCACCGAGAAGCTGGTTGGAGTTCGGCAGCTTTGGTATTGCGCCCCGCGCGACTTGAACATCACCACCCTTACCGGGTCGTCCGGATGGACGACATCATTCATTGGGGAAAAGAAGACTATTGGGCGACCCCGATCGAATTCTTGTCGACCAACGCCGGTGACTGCGAAGATTTTTCAATTGCGAAATACTTCACGTTGAGGGCGCTGGGGGTCCCCGATGACAGATTGAGGCTCACATATGTCAAGGAACTCGTCCAATATAACCAGGCTCACATGGTGGTGGCCTATTTCCCAAGCCCGGACGCAGAACCGCTGGTTCTCGACAACATCAACAAGACCATCCAGCCTGCGTCCGCCAGAAGCGATCTTCTGCCGGTGTATAGCTTCAACGGTTCGAATCTATGGTTGGCGCTTTACCTGTCGATTTTGCCTTGATCTTTGACTGTCCAGTCGAATTCGATGAACTCGATCTGGTAATCCTCAGGAATTTTTTCGGAGGCGTACCGGTTCACATAGGCAATCAGACTGGGGCTGCGCTGAAGGAAGTCTTCCTTGTAGAAATCAAAGATCTCGGACAGGCGCACGGTTTTTGTTTCGGGCGCCCGCTTAAGATTGCGGGATTCGCCGAGGAAATGGCGGGCCTCGCGGTCGAGCTCGACATTGAGCGCGTTCGCCGTGAAGGGCGCTCTGGGCAGGCGCGGGCATCCGACGGACATGCAATTCAGGGCGAAATGGACGCGTTCGTCGCCCAACGGTCGTATTACCTCATTCTCGTAGGCGTAGAGCGACATGGCCTTCCCTCCGATCGAGAACCGCTTGAATCCAAAGAACCACACCTTGGTGAATCCCGATAGCGACTTTGGAATATCGGAGTCGATGACGTTCCACATGGAGAGCGCGTTATACGCATTGACATGGTAGGCGATCCGGGATTCCCGGGTGGGAAACAGCGCGGGCTTCGATTCCGGACTCACTCTGGCGATGAAGTCCACGTAGGCTTTCAGGTCCGCCGGATTTTTCGCCAATCCCTGAAAATCCACCTCACCCCGGTCATTTACGAAGACCTCGAGGACCTTGGCCCAATGGGCCAGCGCGTCGGCCTCCCGCTCCTGCGCGATCGCCGGCGGAACCACGATCGCTGCGCAAAGGAGTGTCGCAAAGATGACTGCTCTCATGGGGTGATCGTTCGCGAATAATGGCATCGGACATCCCGGGCTAGGCGCGCCGCTGCGCGAGCCATTGTTGCCGGGCGAGCCCCTTCAAACGTTTCGGCCCGCGCCGTTCCAATTTGACAACGGCGGGGGCATCCGGGTTGCGCGTCATGAGCCCCGTCAGGGGCTGCCAGTATTGTTCTCCATCCGGCGTGCGGACCGCGACCGGCTGCAGGATGAAACGGTCCCGCCGCGCGTTGTGCAGGCACATCGATAGCGGGCCGTCCGCGGTCATGACCTTGAACACGCAGGCGTCGATGCGGCCGCGCTCGAGAGCGTCGGCGTGCATGAAGTTGTGAACGATGAAGGAAATCGTGTCGACCCTGCCGCGCGCGGCGACAAGGTCTTCCCGCATTACCCAACCTTTGCGGGCCGCCCATTTGGCTATGGGGATGAAGTGTCGCGGATTTGCCGCAAGCCACCACAAGAAGCTCTTTATCACACGCGGCCGGTCATTGCGAGGCAATGCGAGCTGAGCGGTCGCGGATAGCATGCAGCCGATGAACGCCGTATCGTCAAGAGCATCGAAGAGCTTTCCGTTCACCGCCAGGCACATCCCGTGACGGTTGCACGCCGGATGACCGATGAGCGATGCGTGAAAATTGATTGGAGTTCCCGCTCCTGCTTCAATTTGCCTGGCCACCGATTCGATCGTGATGCCATCGCCTCTTGCTCCATGTTCCCCGCGGCCGGTGTCGGCCGCGAGCTGGAACGCCGCGGTCCTCACTGTTCCGGCGTGCGCCTTGAAGAAACGCACGAGATCGGGAATCTCGTGGAAATTTCCTCGATGGACGGTGGTGGAAAAAAATACGGAGAGGCCGAGACCCCGCACACGCCCGATGTATGCCTCGCGTATCGCATTGAGTTCGATCTCGCTGGCATAGCCTTTTATCCGTTGCGTGGTGTCCACGTGAAACGAGACATCGACCAGGCCGGCTGCAGCCAGTTCCTCGAGCAGCGAGCGGGTAGCCCGGATGCCGTTCGTCATGAGCGTAGGCCGCATACCGAAGCTTCGCACCTTGCGGACGATGGCGATGAGCTCATCGCGCCTTCTTAATGTCGGGTCGCCGCCGGTGATCTGCACATCGGTATTCCGCCCGTAATGCTGGTAGATGAGTTCGACGCGCCGAAATACCTCGTCGACGGGCACGTCTTGCACGGCTTCCGAGTTCTCAGAGAGATAGCAGAGGGTGCAATCGAGGTTGCAGCGCTGGGTGATCTCGAGCGCCACGCAGCCGACGGGCCAGCGCCTTCCCATTTGCTGGTTTGCATTCCAATACCCCGACCGCTCCATCACGCGGTGCGCGTGATCAATCGCCGTGACGCCGGGACCGGGAAGCGCATCCGGCTCGAAGGCGTCGATTTCCTGTTTGGTCATATACCGCATGGTACCGGTGCTTTCGAGCCGGAAATGCTTGGTAATCCTGGAGACGCTCCACGACACGCCCGATTTGGAAAAAACGAATTGGCGACTGCGCTGTGGTGGCGAACAACCGGCGCAAGGCCCTCGACGGCTTCGCGCAGGAGGCAACTAAACGATATTGAGACCTGCCCAGAGACCGAAAACTTACGGCACGCCGCGGTACGCAGCAAACGCGGTTCGCGGACCGAGCTGCGCTCGCGACTCAACTCGCGGTTTTTCAGGGAATTTCTAACGCACACCCAATATCTCGGGCAAGGTCGCCAGATTCGCGATTTCTCCGTCGGGTGGCTCAGGGATGCGTTCAGGCGCCTGACCGAAACGGTTGCACCAAAGCACATGGAAGCCGAACGCTTTGGCTGCATAGGCGTCCCAGGCGTTGGATGAAAGGAAACAGATCTGCCCTCTATCGAGTCCGAGCCGCTCGGTGGCCAAACCGTAGACCGATGGATGCGGCTTGAATATTTTGACCTCCTCCACCGACAGCACTGCGTCCATGAGGTCGGCGATGTTGGAATGCTCAGCCGCCGCCGCCAGCATCTTCGGCGCGCCGTTCGAAAGAATGGCGAGCTTGAACCCGCCTGCCTTGAGCCGCTTGAGCGTACCCTTCACCTCCGGATATGCGTCCAGCTTGAGATAGAGCCCCATCAGCCGGTCCCGCAGCGCGGGGTCCTCAAGCTTCAGACTTGCCATGGCGTAATCGAGCGCATCGCCGGTGACTTGCCAGAAATCCGCGTGCCTGCCCATCAGCCCGCGAAGCCACGTGTACTGCAGTTGCTTGGTGCGCCACAGATCGGCGAGCGGCTGCCACTTTTCCGCCAGCGAGTCTTTCGCCTGCGCCGCGGCGCTGTTGACGTCGAACAAGGTTCCGTAAGCGTCGAACACGCATGCCCGGATCCCGGTGAGGCGCAGCGGTGTCATGTTTTCTCCTCAAACTGTCCGATGGTCATCCGGCCGGCATCCGGCCGTGGCGGACGCGTTGCGGGCGGCGATAGTGAAGAACGCCCCTCAGCCGGTTGTGCATTCTGGAACAATTATTCTACAATAGCCGAAAAGGAAGGAACATACATTGCCTCGCACCAAAGAATACGACGAAGCAGCACTGCTGGACCGGACGATGGAAACGTTCTGGAGTCAAGGTTACGACGGTACCTCGATCGATGACCTTGTAGAACGGACTGGTGTCAACCGAGCGAGCCTATACAGCGTCTACCCCGACAAGCGGGCGCTTTTCATCGCTGGGATAAAGCGTTATCTGGACCTTGTAGTAGAAGACAATATTCGCCGGCTGCGTGAGGCCGAGCCGCCGGGCGAGGCGGTCAGGCAATTCTTCCTGAAGCTCGTTGACGCGCCGATTGAGCGTATCAGGCGGGGATGCCTGCTCACCAATTCGGCTACCGAATTAGGATTGGAGGATGCGGAGGTGGCGGCTCTGATACGCGGGGCCTTCCGGCGGGTGGAGCGCGCATTATGTGACCGCCTGGTCGAAGCGCAGAAGGCAAATCAGTTGGCTGCAGGTGTACACCCGGAGACGCTGGCGCGTCTTCTGATCACTGTTCTGCAGGGCATCCGGGTAATGTCGCGTGTGGGCGTGGACCGGGAAACGATGCGGGATGCCGTGACTGGCGCTCTGTCCGGCATTGCGTCTGCACCGGGTACTGAGCCTGCGGCCGGGCGGCAGCGGCAGCGAAAAACCCGCGCCGCGGTAAAGCGGACCCTCGCCACTCGTAAAGGTTAGGCGGGCATCGTAATACCGCAAATTTTTTTCGCGTGTTCTGGAATAATCGTTCCATATACACAACTTACGTCGACGACACCAAGGAGGAGCAATGGCGAGAGTATCACCGGCGCCGGCCGATCGGCTGGCTGAATTTGCGCGGGAATTCGAACGTGCGGCGAAGTCGCGTGGATAGACGCCAGGCGTACATGCCCGATAACGGGGCAGCGGCGCGCGTATCGAAACCGCGAATTGGAGGAGACAACGATGAACGTCCTGCAACGCTTGCCACTTGCGCTGCTTTTTCTGCGCCTCGGCGTATTTATCGTGATGCTGATGTGGACGATGGACAAGCTGGTCAAGCCCGAACACGCTGCCAAGGTGTTCAAGAAATACTATTTTATCGGCGGGTTCGACCAAACCATGTTCTACGTGATCGGCATCGTGGAGCTCGTGATCATCCTCGCCTTTGTGGCCGGGTTCATGAAGCGCTGGACATACGGGATCGTGCTATTGCTCCACGTAGTGTCCACTCTCTCTACATTCGGAAACTATCTCAACCCGTGGTCCAACCTGCTTTACTTCGCGGCATGGCCGATGCTGGCTGCGTGTTTCGCACTGTATTATCTGCGCGATGCGGACACCTTGCTGGTCCTCGACAAGAGGCTGGGGCCGCCGCCTCAAGCCACGGTTGCGACGAACTAAATTGGGCCTGATTGGCCGGCGAGGGGAGATTTGTGGTGCAAAAGAGTTGTCACCCATTTGCACGAGGCTCAACAGGGGGCGAAATTTTCAAATGGGCGTGAGCCCAGAAAACGGAGGAAACATGGTCACTCAAGTGATATCCGAAGAGCAGCTCGATTTATCCAAACCCATTATCCGCAAGAAATCTATTACAGCGAAGAACGATGCGACGCTCCGCACCGAGATCGACTGCGGCGAGTTCGGGATTCTCGTGACTGACGAGCCGGTGCCGCACGGCGGGACCGGCGACGGTCCGTCGCCGTTGCAGACGGTCCTCGGCGCGTTGTGCGGGTGCGAATCAGTGACATTCTGTCGTGCCGCCAAAGAGATGGGATTCCAGTATCGGGGAATCGAGTTCGAGGCGATGTATACCATCGATATCCGGGGGCGCATGGGAGAGCGCTCGGTGCGCCCGCACTTCCAGAGCGTGCGCGTGCAGGCGATGGTCGATACCGACGAACCGGAAGAGCGCCTGCGCGCCGTTGTCGAAGAAACCGAGGCGCGCTGCCCGGTTTTTAATCTTATTCGGGATGCGAAGGTCAATATGGAGATGCTGTGGGTACGGCGCCAGAGCCGGTAATTTCGAGCCGATTGGTCGAAGACAAGGTGGAGGCGACAGACGCCTGCCGCGCTCCGCTCGTCTTCATCGTTTGAGGTGGCCCACACAGCCTCGACGCACACGCATATCACGTCCATCCATCAATGCGGTTTAGGATAGGAGGTTCTTGCCATGTCATTGCAAGAGAAGTTGAACGCCCACAAAGCGAAGTCCCAAGCGGGCAGGCCACCAGAGGTGGCGGCGACGTTCCGCCGAGCGACCGAAGAGCTGCGGGCCTCGGGGATAATGGAGCGCGTCCTCAAGGTCGATACGCGCGCGCCACACTTTGTGTTGCCAAATGCGCAGGGAAGCACGGTAAGCTCGGTAGAATTACTCAAACGGGGGCCGCTGGTGCTGAGCTTCTATCGTGGCCACTGGTGACCATACTGCAATCTAGAGCTGGAGGCTCTACAGGCGGTAGTACAGGACATCCAGGCGGCTGGCGCGACGCTGGTGGCAATTTCGCCGCAGCGCCCGGAATTTCTGCGGCAGACGATCGACAGGCATAAGCTGACATTTGATGTGCTGAGCGATGCCGGAAATACGGTGGCAGCGCAGTTCGGCGTGAAGTTTGCGGTGTCCGATGACGTGAAAAAGATCTACCAGGGGTTCGGCATCGACCTGGAAAAGGTCAACGCGGATGGTTCATGGACGCTGCCGATGCCGGCGCGCTTTATCATTGACCACGAAGGCACGATCCGCTGCGCGCAGGCGGATCCGGACTACACCGTGCGGCCCGAGCCCGCCGACACGGTGGCGGTGCTGCGAACGCTGATGCGCGCGTAGCGCCGCTGCTTTTCCGTCGCGGGCGCGCCGTGCCATTTCATTGCCGGTGGTGCGACTCGATCAGATGATGTTGCGGGGCTTCAGGCTCATGCTCGTGAACGAGCGCTTGTAGGGCGACTCGCCTACCTTGGTCAGCACCCCGCGTCCGAGCTTGTAGCGGTAGTTGTTGGTCACCGGGTCGGGCACCGCGTGGCACACCGAGTTCGCCGGTGCCTGCGGGTAGTTGAAGTTCGCCATCGCGACCCCTTCGCGCATCTCGTCCGAGACGATCGCTACGGCGACAAACTGGCCAGTCGTGGTCTTGATGTGCCCGTCCTTCAGCAGGTTGTTGAAATTGAGGTCGGCGTCGAGTACGCCCTGCGGTTGCCCGGTTTGAACGTACACCGTGTCGTTGAATACCTGCACGAAATCGCCGGATTCGATCCCGCGTTTTTGCGCGTCCGCCGGATGCACGATCAGCATCGGGTACGGCCAGCGCTGCGACAGGTAGGGCTTTCTCAGGTCGTCGAAGCCAGACTGCCAGGTCTCGTTCACGCGGCCGTTCGTGACCCAGATCTCGCTCTTCTCGGGGCGCGGCTTCACCGCTTCGTAGAACTGGATCCAGCCGGGAAAATTCCACGGGCTCTTCAGGAGGATCGCCTTGCCGCTGTGCGTGTTGAACGCGTACAGGAACTTCTGCTGCACCTCGACGCCTTCGATTTCGCCCCAGTCGTTCGCCGGATCATGCAGCCGCGGCGTGCCGACCAGTTCGCCGCCGCGCACCCGGATCGGGGTCTGGATGCCTGTCGTGCCGTAGGTGCGCAGCAGCTCGTGCCCTTTCACGCCCATCTCCTTCGCCTTGACGACGAGGGGTTGGTAGTTGAGCACCCCGCCGCGCGAGAAGCGCGCCGCTTCCTCGAACACGTCGTTGCCCGTCTTCCAGTCGTAGGAGGAGAAACCCATCTTGTGGGCGAACTTCTGCACCGCCCACCAGTCGGGCTTCGCCTCGCCCGGCGCGTCGTAGAACTTGGCGTAGAGCCGCAGCCGCCGCTCGGAGTTGCAGCGCGTGAAGTCGTCCTCGCCCCAGGTCGCGGCCGGCAGTACGATGTCGGCGATCTGGGTGTTCAGTGGCTCGACCGGGTAGATGTCGGAATCGACGAACACCATGCCGCCCGAGTCCACGCGTTTCTTCAGTGTCTCGAAGATCGCCTTGCGGTCGAGGCTACCGATCTGGTGCGGGTTGGCGCGCGTCATGCGAAACGCGGCGTCCTGCAGCTCCTGGCTCGCCATCATGGCGGCGAACCAAGTGGTGCCGAACACCCAGGCGAACTTGAGCTGGCCGTCGACCATCCAGCGGTCGAGGTTGAACGACTTCTTGCGCCGGCCCGGGTACTTCTCGGGGTTCAGCCAGCCCGAGCCGCCGCCCGCGCTCACCATGCCGCGCTGATGGCCGCCGCCGCGCGAGATCACGCGTCCGGGGCGGTTGCCCGCGCCGCAGATGAGCCCCAGCGCCGACAGTGACGTGGTGTTCAGGTAGTTGTTCGACCAGTAGTTCCCCTTTTCGAGCATGAAGGAAGTCTTCGGTCGATTGCCGTCGGACTTGGGTTTGGCGATCATCTCAGCGGCGCGGCGGATGTCCTCGGCCCTGAGCCCGGTGATGCGCGCTGCGTTCTCGAGCTTGTGCTCGTCGCGCCCGAGGATGAATTTCCGGTAGTCGGGCCAGTCGCTCTGCCAGGCGCCCCAGGTGGTGCGCCACTGCCAGCCGGTGTTGCGCGTACCGCGCCCATAGCCGGAATCGACGTCCCAGGTGTTGGCGATCCACTTGTCGATGAACGCCTGGTCCTGCCACTTGTTCTCGATGACGATGCGCGCGAGCGCGTTGTGCAGGATCGTGTCGGTGCCGGGGATGATCGGCAACCATAGCCCCCCGTTCTTCACGCCCCAGGCGACCCCCGTGGTCATGTGCGGCGTGACGAAGATGCACTTCTTGTTCGGGTTCGCCCCACCCATGATCCACTCGGTGAAGAGCGTGGTCTTGGTCTCGTACGGATCCACGCCCGAGAAAAAGCACACCTCGGCCATGCCCCAGTCCTCGTAGGACGCGGCGAACGAGTCGAGTCCCGCGTCGTCAAGGCCCGTGGCGTCGTTGGTGTTGGAGCACTTGTCGTGCGGCGCGATCGCCGGCGTGCCGATCGAAGTCATGCCGAGCTTGGTGATCGCGTAGGTGTTC
>JACQOK010000044.1 GCA_016202565.1 Betaproteobacteria bacterium
CATCGTCGCTTTCCCATTCGACCTCGTGATCGTGGATGGCCTTGAACGTGTGATCGAATCTGTCCGCCGCCACTTGTTTCTTCGCTGTTGCCATTTCCTCATCTCTCCCAATAAAAAATCGACTTATTCTCCCTGCGAACCCAACCGGAATCATACCGCATAAAGCGATCCCCTCTCCCCCCGGCTAGAAAATCCCGAGCGCGAGACCGGCTGCGATCGCCTGCCCGACCTCCTCGCAGCGGCGCAGCTCCTCGGCCGGAATCGTCTTCGGCGCGAGGATCGCCTCCGGGGTTTGCGCGTGCGTGCACACGATGAGCGGCTCGGACACCGCCTTCAGCCGCCACCCGGTGCAGATGCGACCGATCTGGCGCACGGCGTTCGAGCCGTCGCTCCCCGCGCAAACCAATATCGCATACGGTCGCCCATTGATGCGCTCCAGCACCGCGTAATAGGTGCGGTCGAAGAAATCCTTCATGACGCCGGCGATAGCTGCGAGATTTTCGGGCGCAACGAAGAGGTAACCGTCCGCCTGCAGTATGTCCTCGGGCTGGGCCGCCGCGGCGTGCAGCAGGCGCACGCGCACGTCCCTTTCGGCGGACGCGCCGCGCATCGCCGCCTCCGCCATCTGGCGCGCCCCGCCGGTCTTCGAGTGAAACACGATAAGAAGCTCTTTCATCGCTTCGCTTCATCACCCATTACCCTTCACTCATCACCCATCACAGCTTGTAACCGATCTGCCGCAGCAGGTTCTTGCGCCAGGCGACGTCGGCCTCGCCTTCCACGCCTTTGGGGCGGAAGCCGTCCACCACACCAAGGATTCCCCGGCCCTGCTCGGTCTCCGCGAGGATCACTTCCGTCGGGTTGGCGGTGGCACAGAAGATGCGGCACACCTCCGGCACCATTTTGACGGCGTTCAGCACATTCACCGGATAGAAGCCGTCCCCCAGAAAGATGATGAAGGTGTGCCCGGCGCCGAGCGCCTGCGCGTTGGTCCGCGCCAGCTCCAGCATGGCCGGTTCGGTGCCCGACGAGCGGATCAGGCACTTCCCGGACGCTTCGCAGAACGCGAGCCCGAACTTGATCCCGGGTACCGCGCCCACCAGTGTCTCGTGGATGTCCTCGACGGTCTTGATGAAATGCGTCTGCCCGAGGATGAAGTTTGCGGTCTCGGGTTTCTCGATCCTTACGGTGATGAGTTCCATAACGGAGTTCCTTCTCGCGACGCTCTCGGAGTGGAGAGTGTACTGCAGGACAGGGCGGCGGGAGGAAGGGTGGCGAGCCGCGCGAATCCGCTCAAGGCGTCATGCCGCGGTCACCCGCCGCCCAATCCACGCGAGCAGTGCCCCGGCAACGGCCAATCCGATCCCAATCAGCGCCAGTTCCCAGTGGCCCACTCCGAGCCTGCCGCCGCCGGGCAAGGCCATGGCGATGCCGCCCCCCAACAGCAACAGGCGGGCGAGCGCGCCCGCCGCCCCGAGGCGCAGCGTGCCGAACCCGACGAGGTAACCCTCCAGCGCCGCCGCGATCAGCGTAATGCCGGCGAGAGCGGTGGCGACCACGATCAGGATCTCGGCCGGCGCGCCCCGCAGGATCAGCGCGGGGTTGAGCACGAAGAAAAACGGCACGAAATACATCGCGCTGCCGAGCTGCACCGACTGCAGACCGACTTGCATGGGCCGCGCCCCGGCGATGCCGGCGGCGACGAACGCGCCCAGCGCCACCGGCGGCGTGATGAACGAGACCATGCCCCAGTAGAGCATGAAAAGGTGCACGGCGACCGGATCGAAGCCGGCTGCCACCAGCGGCGGCGCGAGCACAATCGCCAGAAAGATGTAGCACGCCGTGACCGTCATCCCCATGCCGAAGATGAAGCTCGTGATCGCGCCCATCACCAGCAGCACGTAGACGTTGTTTCCGGCGAGGTAGACGAGATCGTTGGCGAGGGTGCCGGCGAGTCCCGTCACCGACAGCGCCCCGATGATGAGGCCTACGCCCGCGAGCAGCGCTGAGAGCTCGGCGAGCGCCGCACAAACGCCTTCCAGCAGTTTCGCGAGTTTGGCGCGGTCGAGTCGGTAGCGCGGCGAGAACTGGTTGATCACGAGCAGCAACGCGGTCGAATAGAACGGGGCAAGCGACTCGCGCTGCATGACGAGCAGCATCCAGACAAGGAACGCGAACACGAAGATGTAATGCCAGCCCTCGGCGAACGTGCGCGCGACCGACGGCAGTTCCTCGCGCGGCAGCCCGCGCAGCCCGTTGCGCGCGGCGTAGCCGTCGATCTGCACGAACAGCCCGAAATAGTACAGCAGCGACGGAACAATCGCCGCGATTGCGATCTGGCTGTAAGGCAGTCCGAGGAACGAGGCCATGACGAAGGCGGTCGCGCCCATCACCGGGGGCATCAGCACCCCGCCGGTCGAAGCGCAGGCCTCGACGCCGGCGGCGTATTTCGGCGCGAAGCCGATCCGTTTCATCGCTGGTATCGTCACCACCCCCGTGGTGAGCACGTTGGAGATGACGCTGCCGCTCACCGAGCCCATCAGTCCGCTCGCGAAGATGGCGACTTTCGCCGGCCCGCCGCGTACGGAGCCGAACAGCGCGAACGCGAGATTGTTGAAAAAATGCCCGGCGCCGGTGTACTGAAGCGCCGCGCCGAACATCACGAAGCCAATGACGAGTTCCCCGAAGGCGCGCGTGGGGATGCCGAGCACGCTTTCGGAGCTGGCGAAGTGGAACGCCGCCGTGGTCGGGAGCGTCTGCGCGAGACCGCTGATCGGTCCGGGCATGTGGTCCGCGAACGTCGGGTAAAGGGAAATCAGCGCAGCCACGACAAACACCGCGTTGCCGCCGGCGCGGCGCGTCGCCTCGAGCAGCACGGGCCAGCCGAGACACGCGATCCACACGGCCTCCCGCGGCGCCATGAATTCCCAGCCTTCAGCGACGATGCGATGCGCGTTCACCGCGAAGTAGGCGAAGACGCCGAAGGAAAGCAGGAAAAGCGCCGCGTCGTACCACGGCACGCCGTCGCGCCGCGCGCCGGGGGCGCCGGGGATGAGCACGAAGACGCAGCCGATAAGCAGCGCGCATAGCCAGTACAGGTACGCGCTGTCGAGCAGCGTCTTGCCGAGGAAGAAGCCGAGGTTGAGCAGCTGGTTGAACGAGAGCCCTATCGCCGCCGCACACAGCACGATCAGCAGCGTGCGCCAGGCGGGCTGGAGCGCGCGGTAGCGTGACTCGCTCGGCACCGACGCAGCGTGCGGGACAGGCATGGTGGGTCGGTCAGTCCGGCGGCGACGGAAATGCCATACGACGCGTGCGGGCCGTCCCGCCCGGACGGCTACCAGCTCGTAACGACAGGCTCGAACCCGGCTTTGACGAGCGCGTCGGCCCGCGCTTTCATCCAGGCCTGCGCGAATGCCTTGTCGTCGGCATGCGCGCTTTTCGCGACCTGCGCCCACGCCGCTGCCAGCACCTTCTGGCGTTCGATCAGCTTATCGTTGTGCGCTTGGTGTTCCGCCTTCCACAAACCGGCCTCCTTCCAGTAGCGGATCGCGCCGTCATGGTAGGGAATGACCCACGCGAAGTTCTGGCGTTTCACGTCCCAGCCCGCATTTCCCGGCGCTGCGCCTTTGTACATGTCGAATGTTTCGACCATCGCACGCGTCATCGCGTAGACGAGACCCACGTCCTGGCTTGCATAGGCCATCAGCACGGGATACGGATAGGCGGCGGACTCCGCGGGCTTGTCCCTGGACAGGTCGGCGCCCTCGGTGCCCATGAACGGAATGTAGAATGGCGCTACCTTCTGCAGCCGCGCCCACCCCGCCTTGTCGGCATGGGCGATCACCGGATAGACCAGGCCGCGCGGCGATTTCGCGATTTGATAGGCCTTGCCCGAAATCGAGGAACTGAACGCGGCGTCCACCTGGTTGTTGATGACCCCGTCCATCGCGGCGCCGAAGCCGCCGAATTCGACCTTCTGCACGTCGTTCCAGGTAAGACCGGCGAATGCGAGAATCGCCGTAATGTTCTGGTTGAGCGACGGAGCGCCGATTACCCACGCCACGCGCTTGCCTTTCAAGTCGGCAACGGTCTTGACACCCGTGTCCTTCGCCGCGACGATCGAGAGCAGCTGATCGGAAATACTCAGCATCAGCGCGCGCACCGGCTGCGGCCCCCACTCCCTCGCGCCGAATTCGTACAGGCCTTCCTGCGCAAGGTAGCTCCCGCCGATCCCGTTGGCCGAGAAATGAACCTTGTTCTCGCGCAGCGGCAAGTTGCGCGAAATGTCGTTCTTGCCCGGTAGCACGCGCAGGCTGACGTTGTACTTCTGCTTGAGTGCGTTGCCGATCGCGACGGACTGGTTGTAGCCCCCGGAGCCCACGTCGTAGGCGCTCCAGGCGAGCGTGGACGGCAGCTTCACCTGCGCCGATACCGGCGATGCGATGGACAACGTGAACAATGCCGCGGCGCAGACGCCGCGCAGCCTGCGGTAAGCGCTCTTCATGGGCTCCTCCCGGGTGATTCGCCCGCTATCTTAATCCATCCCATCGCAGCAAGTCCTGCAAACCTTGATTTAGCACAAAGTCCGGAGCCCCCCGATTCGCTACATTCCACCCACCGTTACCCAGTAATCGGGGGATAAAGATGCGCGAAATGCGATATGAGGCGCCCAAAACGCTGGAGACCGCCCTTGCCCTGCTCTCGGGCGCGAATGGGCGGGCGCGGATACTGGCCGGCGGCACCGACCTGCTGATCGGGATGCGGGCCGGCCGCGTCGAGCCCGAGCTGCTGGTCGACGTCAAGGGCATCCCCGAGATGACCTCGATCGTCGCCGAAAACGGCGGATTTCGTTTCGGCGCGGCCGTGACCGGCATGGAACTGCTCGAGCACGAGGCGTTCGCGAAAGCATGGCCCGGCGTGATCGACGGGGTCAAGCTGATCGGGTCGATCCAGGTGAAGGGACGCGCGACCGTGGGCGGCAATCTCTGCAATGCCTCGCCCGCCGCGGACAGCGTTCCCGCCCTGATTGCGGCCGGAGCGTCCGTGAGCATCATGGGGCCCAACGGCAAACGCGAAGCGCGAGTCGAGGATGTCGCCACCGGACCGGGGCAGACCGCGCTCGCTCGCGACGAAATCATCACCTCGTTCATCCTGCCGCGGCGCCCGCCGCATTCGGGTGACGCCTACCTTCGCTTCACCCCGCGCACCGAGATGGACATTGCCGTGGTCGGCGCCGGGGTCAATCTCACGCTCGACGAGAGCGGCGTCTGCACGCAGGCGCGAGTCAGCCTCGGCGCGGTCGCCGCGCGCGCTTTGCTGGTGCCGGAGGCCGCCGCCGCGCTGATCGGCACCAGGGTCGAGGCGGCCGCGCTCGAGCGCCTGGCGGCTGCCGCAAGCGCCGCCTGCCGACCGATCGACGACAAACGTGGAACGATCGAATTCCGAATCAAAGTAGCCGGCGTGCTGGCGCGGCGCGCCGCTGAAATCGCGCTGGCACGGGCGAAGGGGAAGATCTGATGGCAAAACATCGTGTGACGACGACGGTCAACGGCGATCGCGTCGAGTTTCTTTGCGAGACGCACCAGAGCCTGCTCGAAGTGCTGCGCGATGAACTCGGCCTCACCGGAACCAAGGAAGGCTGCGGCACCGGCGACTGCGGCGCCTGCAGCATCACCATGGACGGGCGGCTCATGTGCTCCTGCCTCGTCCTCGGCGTCGAGGCCGAAGGCAAGTCCATCCAAACCATCGAGAGCATGGCCGCAGGCACCAAGCTCCATGCGTTGCAGCGCAAGTTCCTGGAGCACGCCGCCCTCCAGTGCGGCATCTGCACGCCCGGTATTCTCATTGCCGCCCGCTCGCTGCTGGAGCGCAACCCCGATCCGACCGAGGAAGAAGTCCGCTATTGGCTCGCCGGGAACCTCTGCCGCTGCACCGGCTATCACAAGATAGTCGATGCGGTGCTGGACGCCGCGCGCGAAATGCGGGGAGCCTGACATGTCCGCCACGATCCAGCCCGAGAAACAGGAACTGAAGGTCGTCGGCACCCGCCCGGTTCGCCCCGACGGCGTGCCGAAAGTGACGGGGCTCGCACGCTATGGCGCCGATTATTCTCTGCCGGGCATGCTGTGGGGCAAGATCCTGCGCTCGCCGCACGCGCACGCCCGCATCCGCGCGATCGACACCTCGAAAGCACAGGCGCTGCCCGGCGTGAAAGCGGTGATGACCGCCGCCGATCTCCCCGAGCACAAGTTCGAATACGTCGGCCCGGAGCGTGTCGCCGTGAACTTCTGGCACATGACGCGCAACATCATGGCGCGCGAGAAAGCTCTTTACGAGGGTCACGCCGTCGCCGCGGTCGCCGCGGTGAGCAAGAGCATCGCCGACGAGGCGCTGCGGCTGATCGAGGTCGATTATGAGGTGCTGTCGCATATCATCGACGTCGAAGAGGCGATGAAGCCGGACGCCCCCCTGCTGTTCGAGGACATGATCACGCGCGGCATCGAGCCGCCGCCGAGCAAGCCTTCGAACATCTCCAAGCGGATCGAGTTCAAGCTCGGCGACCCCGAGGCCGGTTTTGCCGCGGCCGACGAGATCGTGGAGGCGAACTTCAAGACCGCGCCGGTGCATCAGGGCTATCTCGAGCCGCAAGCCTGTCTCGCGCGCTGCGATTCCGATGGGCAGGCGGAGCTCTGGGCCTCCAGCCAGGGGCATTTCGTGATCCGCGTGCTGACCGCGCGGCTCCTCGGCATGGAGGTCGGCAACCTGCGCGTGTACCCGGCCGAGATCGGCGGCGGTTTCGGCGGCAAGAACGTTCCCTATGTCGAGCCGGTGGCGCTCGTTCTCTCCCGCAAGACCGGTCATCCGGTGAAAATCGTGCTGAGCCGGGAGGAGGTGTTCAAGGCCTGCGGGCCGGCCGCCGGGTCGGTCATGACAGTCAAGATCGGTGTCACGAAGGACGGCAAGATTGTCGCGGCCGACGGCGTCTTCAGGTTTCAGGCGGGCGCCTTCCCGGGCTCGCCGGTCACGAACGCCTGCATGTGCGCCTTCGCGCCTTACGACATCCCGAATGTGCGCTCGGTGGGCTACGACGTGATTTGCAATCGGCCCAAGACGGCCGCATACCGCGCTCCCGGTTCGCCGATCTCGGCTTACGCGGTGGAGAGCGTCATGGACATGGCCGCGGCCAATGTCGGCATGGACCCCCTGCAGTTCAGGCTCAAGAATCTCGCCAAACCCGGAACGCCGACGGTGTGGGGACCGAAGCATACGCACCAAGGCTATGCCGAAACCATCCAGGCGCTGCTGCGGCATCCCGGCTACACGGCGCCGCTCGGCAAGAACCAGGGACGCGGCGTCGCCGCGGGCTACTGGTTCAACAACGGTGGCGAATCGAGTGCGACGGTGCACGTCAACGAGGACGGGACGGTCGTCGTCGCGACCGGTAGTTCCGACCTCAGTGGCACGCGCGCGTCGCTGGCGATGATGGCGGCCGAGACGCTGGGCATCGACTACGACAGGGTCCGGCCGATCGTCGCTGACACCGCTTCGGTCGGCTACACCGGCCTCGCCGCTGGCTCGCGCACCACCTTCGCGACCGGCATCGCCGTGGTCGAGGCGTGCAAGAAGGTGATCGGTGAACTGCGCGCCCGCGCCGCGATGATCTGGGATGTAAACGCGGAGGACGTGGTCTGGGAGGACGGTTGCGCCAGGCCCGCAAACAAGGAAGTTGGAAAGTTCGAGCCGCTGTCGCTCAAGGCAATCGCCGCCAAGCGGGCGGTGACCGGCGGGCCGATCAGCGCCGAGGTGTCGGTCAACGCGGGCGGCGTGGCGCCCGGCTTCGCCACCGAACTCTGCGACGTCGAGGTCGACCCCGAGACGGGTGCCGTGAAAATTCTGCGCTTCGTGGCCGCTCAGGACGTAGGCCGCGCAATCCATCCGGCCTATGTCGAGGGGCAAATCCAGGGCGGCGTCGCGCAGGGCATCGGCTGGGCGTTGAATGAGGAATACATCTACGATGAGACAGGACGACTTACGAATGCCGGCTTCCTTGACTACCGGGTCCCGGTCGCCTCCGATTTACCGAGGATCGAGACGGTGCTGGTCGAAGTGCCGAACCCTAACCACCCGTTTGGCGCGAAAGGTGTGGGCG
>JACQOK010000307.1 GCA_016202565.1 Betaproteobacteria bacterium
ACGGCGCGCTGATCAAGGTGAAAATCCGCATCGACCATGCGGCACGCAGCGCGGTGATCGACTTTACCGGCACCTCGGCCCAGCGCCGGTCCAACTTCAACGCGCATTCGGCGGTGACCATGGCCGCCGTGCTCTACGTGTTCCGCACGCTGGTCGACGACGATATCCCGCTCAACGCCGGCTGCTTGAAACCGCTCGAGGTGATCATTCCCGAAGGCTCTCTGCTCAACCCCACGTATCCGGCTGCGGTGGTCGCCGGCAACGTCGAGACCTCGCAGTGCATCACCGATGCGCTCTACGGGGCGCTGGAAGTGATGGGCGCGTCCCAGGGCACCATGAACAACTTCACTTTCGGCAACGAGCGCTATCAGTACTATGAAACGATCGCCGGCGGGTCAGGCGCGGGAATCCTCGGGCGCGCACCCGATGGGACGCTGCTCGGTTTCGACGGGACGGACTGTGTGCAAACGCATATGACCAACTCGCGCCTGACCGATCCGGAGGTGCTCGAATGGCGCTTTCCGGTGCTGCTGGAAGACTTCGCGATTCGCCGCGGCAGCGGCGGCCGCGGCCGCTGGCGCGGCGGGGACGGCGCGATCCGCAGAGTGCGTTTTCTCGAACCGATGATCGCGGCGATCCTGTCGGGTCACCGTCGCGTCCCGCCCTATGGCATGGCGGGCGGAGAGCCCGGCAAACCCGGGCGCAATCGGGTCGAGCGCGCGAGCGGCGAAACGATCGAACTCAAGGGCTGCGACCGCGTCGAGATGCGGGTCGGGGATGTGTTCGTGATCGAAACACCCGGCGGCGGCGGTTACGGCACGCCGCCGTAGCCCGAATGGAGTAGTGCCGTAGGTTGGGGTAAGCGAAGCGCACCCCAACGATTGCAGGCGCCGTAGCCCGGATGGAATGAAATGAAATCCGGGGCAGGGAGAAGCGGGAACGAAGCCCTCAAAAAAACGAATTCCCGGAATCCGCTTCGCTCCTTCCGGGCTACTTGCTGTGTCTGCTGTAGCCCGGATGGAATGAAATGAAATCCGGGAAGCGAACACCGACTCTCACTTTTTCGATTCCTTATCCGGCTGCGGTTCAAGCCCCATCAGGCGCAACACCCACGCCAGCGCGAATCCGGCCACGAGCGGCCACCACTCCATCAACATGAGCGCGAGCACCGCCGCGGAGCCGTAAGTGGTGCTGATCAGCACCAGGCCCGGATGCCGCGTGCGGTAATAGGCGAAAAGCAACGCGAGCGTCAATACGATGAAAAAGCCCGAAACGATGTAAATGACGACGTTCATACCGGAGAATGAAACGACCACAGCGGTGATCTCGACAGTCGTGAATTGTACACGCTGCCGCGAAATCGCCGCTCCCTCAGCCGGCCTGCTATGATTGTCACAAAACCGTCATAACAACGGACCGACCTCGCCCGTGCCCAAACGCCACGCGAAACGCACGCTCGCCACCTGCTGCACCGCGCACACGCTGCACGACGGTCTGTCCGATGTCACCTACGTGCTGCTGCCGCTGCTGGCGCAAACCTTCGGTCTGTCGCTGGCGCAGGTCGGGCTCATTCGCTCCGCGCATCGCGTGGCGATGGCCGCCTTCCAGATTCCGGCGGGGCTTATCGCCGAGCGCTTCGGTGAGCGCAATCTGCTCGCGCTCGGAACGGCGATCGCGGGCGCCGCCTTCGTCGCCCTGGGTTATGCCGGCGGCTTCTGGATGATTCTGGTCGCACTGTTCTGCGCCGGGTTCGGATCGGCGGTCCAGCACCCGCTGTGCTCGACCATCATTTCGCACGCCTACCCGGACGATGGCCGGCGCGTGGCCCTCGGCACCTACAATTTCTTCGGCGACGTGGGCAAGTTCGCGTTCGGCGGGATCGTCAGTCTGTCGCTGCTCGTCGGGATATCGTGGCAGGCGCCGGTGATCGGGTTCGGCCTCGTGGGCGTCCTCACCGCGACGATGGTGTTCCTCACGATCGCCAATACCAGTCAGGCGCCGGTCGCTCACGCGGAGAGCGCACCGCGTTCTCCCAAAGTGAAAGGCTGGGGCATCCGGAGTCCGCAAGGCTTCACGGCGCTGTGCCTGATCGAGATCCTCGACAGCAGCACGCGTACCGGCTTTCTGACCTTCATCGCCTTTCTGCTGATTGCGAAGGGATTACCCGAAGGGTGGGCTGCGCTTTCGGTCCCGCTGATCCTGGTGGGCGGCATGGCCGGCAAGCTCGCCTGCGGGCTCCTTGCCGAGCGCTTCGGTATCATCCGCAGCATCGTGATCACCGAACTCGCCACCGGGCTCGGCATCCTGCTGACGCTGGCGCTCCCCAGCCTCGCCGCATTTGTGCTGCTGCCACTGATCGGCGTCGTGCTGCAGGGCACCTCCTCGGTGCTGTATGCCACCATCGGCGATCTCGTCGACAAGGAACGCCTGCCGCGGGTGTTCGGGCTGTTCTATACGCTGGGTTCGCTCTGCGGCATCGCCGCACCGCTCGGCTACGGCCTGCTCGGCGATCTTGCCGGCGTCGAAAATGCGATCGCGGTAATCGGCATTGCGGTTCTCCTGACGCTTCCGCTGTGCCTTGCCTTGCGCCCGGCCATGAACGTCACGAAACCCGTCAGCGTTTAACCAATCCGCAACACGGTCCATAATTGCGTTATCGACTATACAGAGGATGAACCATGGATAAGCAACGCATCAGCTACGTCCCGCTCGACCAGATGACTCCGGAAATGCGCGCGGAGATGGAACGCTGCG
>JACQOK010000326.1 GCA_016202565.1 Betaproteobacteria bacterium
AATATTCGCGATATTCACTGCGCCCCGCTCCTCGCATTCATCGCGTTTTGGCCACAACGCATCACGCGTCTATTATTGAGATAGGTTCTATGCACACCAAGCAACGACTGGTCGTTGTCTCCAATCGCCTGCCGTACGTGTTCAAGCGCGGCGCGGACGGACGCTGGCGCACCGAGCACGGCGCAGGCGGACTCGTCTCCGCATTGTTGCCGGTATTGCGCGATCGCGGCGGCTCCTGGATCGGCTGGCCGGGCGCGGCGGACACGGGGCCCGACCTGGAGGCCGCGGTCGCCTCCGCCGGCGCGGTCGCCGGCTTTGCGCTCAAAGCCGTGATGCTCGACGCCAGGGCGGTCCAGGATTTCTATCACGGTTTCGCGAACGAGATCATCTGGCCGCTGTTTCACGACCTGAAGTCGCTGTGCAATTTCGAGCCCGTCTACTGGCGCACCTACAAGGAAGTGAACCGCAAGTTCGCCGAGGCGGTGTTCGAGGACAGCGGCGCGGCGGATTTCGTCTGGGTCCATGATTATCATCTCATGAACGTGGCGGCGGAACTGCGCGCGCTCGGCTGTCGCTCCAAAGTCGGTTTTTTTCTCCATATCCCGTTTCCGCCGCCCGACATCTTCTTCAACCTGCCCTGGCGGCTGACGCTGCTGAACGCGTTGTTGCAGTACGATCTCATCGGCTTCCAGACCATGCGCGACCGCCGCAACTTCATCCAGTGTCTGCGCGAGCTCATGAGCGGGGTGGGCATCCAGGGCAAGGGACAGGTGATCACGCTGACCGCCGATCACCGCACGGTTCGCGTCGGCAGCTTCCCGATCAGCATCGACTACAACGCCTTCCTGCGCCAGGCGGCAACCGAAGAGGTGGCTCACCGCGCGCAGGAACTGCACCGCCTGCTCCCCAAGCGCAAGCTCGTTCTGGGGGTGGACCGCCTCGACTATACCAAGGGCATCCCGCAGCGCCTGCAGGCGTTTCGCACCGCACTCGAGCGCTATCCCGAGCTGCGCGAGCGCATTTCGCTCATCCAGGTGGTCGTGCCGAGCCGCGAAGAGATCCCGGAATACCACGATCTCAAGACGCGCATTGAACAGCTCGTCGGACAGATCAACGGCAACTTCATGCGCCCGGGCGGCTGGGTGCCGGTATGGTATGTTTACGGCAGCCTGAGCCGCAACGATCTGCTCGCCTACTACCGGGCGGCCGATATCGCGCTGATCACGCCTTTCAAGGACGGCATGAACCTCGTCGCCAAGGAATACTGCGCCTGCAGCATCGAGGAAGATTGCGTGCTGATCCTGTCCGAGTTCGCGGGCGCGGCGGCGCAATTGCAGAGAGGAGCGCTGCTGGTCAATCCCTACGACATCGAGGGCGTGGCGGACACGCTGCATCGCGCTTTCACGATGAGCGAGGAAGAGCGCCGCGGGCGCATGCGGCGGCTGCGCCGCTCGATCCGCGACAGCGATATTTTCTGGTGGGTGGACAGTTTCCTGCGCGCTGCGATCGCCAAGGATCTCAGCGCCTTTCCGCAGCCCGAGGGCGTCGTGGCCGAGGCCGTGCCGGACTATGTGCCGATTTGACGAGCCCCCGCCCGCGTTCGCATGAGCGCATTCAATTTTCTGCCGTCATTTCCGTTGCCGCCCAACCTGGTGCTGCTGTTCGGGCTGCTGCTGCTCGCCGGTTTCGCCGGGGGCGAACTGGTGCAGCGCATGCTGCGGCTGCCGCGCATCACCGGCTACGTGCTGGTCGGGCTCGTGCTGGGCGCGAGCGGCTTCGGCGTGATCGACAAGCGGCTGGCAGGCGAAGCGCAGATGTTCGTAAACATCGGCCTGGGGATCATCCTGTTCGAGCTCGGGCGGCGTCTCGACTTCGGGTGGCTGCGGCGCGACCGCTGGTTCGCCGCCACCGCGCTCGCCGAATCCGCGCTGTCCTTTTTCTGCATGTACGGCGCGCTCGCCTATTTCGGTATCCATCCACTCCACGCGACGGTCGCGGCGGCGATCGGCGTGGCGACCTCTCCGGCGGTGGTCATGCTGGTCGCGCAGGAGCTGCGTGCGGAGGGGCAGGTCACCGAACGCGCGCTCAACCTGGTCGCCATCAACAGCGTTGCGGCGTTCGTCTTGGCGACGACGCTCCTGTCGTGGCTGCACCACGAGTACCGCGCCAGCTGGATCACGATGGTGTCGCATCCGGTCTATCTGCTGGGAGGATCGCTCCTGATCGGTTATCTCGCGAGCGGGGCGGCGATTCTGCTCGCGCGCTGGATCGGCAAACGCGAAGAACTGCAACTGGTGATGCTGCTCGGGATGATCGTGCTCGCGGTGGGCTGCGCGGACGCGCTCAACCTGTCGGTGATGCTCTCGCTGCTCGCGTTCGGCGTGGCCAGCAGGAACCTCGACCGGAACCACGACCTGATGCAGGTCAATATCGGCCACATCGGCCAGATATTTTTTGTCGTGCTATTCGTGGTGACCGGTGCCATACTGAACGTGAACGATTTCATAACGGGCGGGGCGATCGCCATGGTCTACATCCTGGCGCGCTTCGTCGGCAAGGCGATCGGCGTATTGAGCCTCGCGCATTTCAGCGGCATCCGTCCCGGCAGCGGGGGGCTGCTGTGCCTCGCGCTTACGCCCATGTCGGGGCTGGCGATCGAGATGATGCACGGGACGACCAGCCTTTATCCGGAATTCGGCGCCAAGCTCGCTCCGATCGTGCTGTCGGCCGTGCTGCTGCTCGAGCTGATCGGCCCGGTCGCGGTGCAGTTTGCGCTCAGGACGGCGGGCGAAGCGCAGGAGGAAAGCAAATGACCGACCCGATGCTGGAGTTCACGCCATCGCGCGGCTTTTCGATGGGCGTCGAGCTCGAGCTGCAGATCCTCAATTCGCGCGATTACAATCTCGCCCGCGACGCCGCGGATCTGCTCGGATTGCTGGAGAAGAATCCGCATCCGGGCGCGGTGAAGCCCGAGATCACCGAAAGCATGATCGAGGTCAACACCTCGATCCATCATCGGCACGAGACACTCGTTGCGGAGCTGATGCGTATTCGCGATACGGTGGCGGAAGCGGCCGGGCGCCTCAACCTGCGGATCGCCGGCGGCGGCTCGCACCCGTTCCACACGTGGACCGATCGGCGGATCTATCCTACCGATCGCTTCAAGCACATCCTGGAAGTCTACGGCTACCTCGCCAAGCAGTTCACGATCTTCGGCCAGCACGTGCACATCGGCTGTCCGGACGGGGATGCGGCGTTGTATCTGATCCATGCGCTGTCGCGCTACGTGCCGCATTTCATCGCGCTGTCCGCCTCGTCGCCGTTCCAGCAGGGGGAGGACACCTCGTATCATTCCTCACGCCTCAATACGGTGAGCGCGTTTCCCTTGTCGGGGCAGACGCCCTTCGTCCATGCCTGGGGTGAATTCATAAACTATTTCAACAAGATGAGGGGCTTCGGCATCGTCGAGAGCATGAAGGACTTTTACTGGGATATCCGGCCCAAGCCGGAATACGGTACAGTAGAAATCCGCGTGTTCGACACGCCGCTCACCGTGGAGCGCGCGGCGGTGCTCGCGGCGTACGCCCAATCGCTTGCGCGCTACCTGTTGCTTGAAAGGCCGCTGACGCCACTGCGTGATGTGTATCTGCTCTACAGCCATAACCGCTTCCAGGCGTGTCGTTACGGGCTCGACGGCACACTGGTCGACGCCTACAGCCAACGCCACGTCGGCATTCGCGGCGATGTGCTGGACATGCTCAAGGTGATCGCGCCCCATGCCGCCGAGCTCGGTGCCACTGCGGCGCTCGGCCAGCTGGCGGACGACATCGCAGCCGGGCGCGACGACGCCGCCTGGCTGCGCGAGCAGTACAAGAGCCGGGGGTCGCTTAACGACGTGGCACGCATGCAGAGTGAATTGTGGATGGGGAACGCCTTGACCCCCGCTTGAGATATGCCGATGAGAACACGCCAATGAACGCGCCGGACCGCAACCGACCGCTCAAGATCGGCCTGTCGCCGCGCTTTCTGCACACGGTCCCGGCGGAACTCGGTTTCAAGGGGAAAAAGCTGCAGTATCTCGAGCAGTCGATCGCGCACTGGCTGATGACCGCCGATGCGTTGGTGTTCATGCTGCCGTCGATCGAAGGCGGCGGGCTGATCCGTCGCGGGAACATCCACATCGCCGACTACGTCGCGGAACTCGACGGGCTGGTGCTGCAGGGCGGCGCCGACGTGAGTCCGCTGACCTACGGTGAGACGCCGATCCGGCCCGAGTGGCAGGGCGATCGCATCCGCGACATGTATGAAATCGACCTGCTGCAGGAATTCGTGGCCGCCGGCAAGCCGGTGCTCGGCGTCTGCCGCGGTTTGCAGCTCATCAACGTGGCGTTCGGCGGCACGCTCTACCAGGACATCGTGACTCAGCACGGCGGCAGCCACGTGCACCACCATAATCCCAGCGCGTTCGACCAGCATTTTCACCGGATCGCCTTCATTGCCGAGTCGGGCCTGTCCCGGCTCTATCCGAACCTGGGGAACGTGCGCGTCAACAGCATTCACCACCAGGCGGTCAAGTTGCTGGGGAAGGATCTTGCGATCGAGGCGTTGTCCGTGCCGGACGATATCATCGAAGCCATCCGCTGGCGGGGCGAGAGCTACGTCATGGGCGTGCAGTGGCATCCGGAGTTTCACGACCCGTCCGATCCGGAGCTGCTGGACGGCCGCCCGCTGCTGCGGGAATTTCTTGCCGAGGCGGAACGAAGCCGGATGCGCGCCGCGCAACGGGTCGCCATGTAATTGTACAATGAAGGTTGGAACAACTGGGAGACGAGGCCCTTGGGCGCTTATAGACCGCCATCTCTGCACGCTGTAGTACGCACGCACGGCATGCGGTGGGCGGTCCGAATGCTGGCGGCCGGCATATTGGCGCTGCCGGCGGCCATGCCGTCCGCTGCGCCGACGCAGGTCATACTGCTGACGCTGGAGGGTGCCATCGGACCCGCCACCGCCGATTATGTCGTGCGCGGGATCCGTAAAGGGGCCGATGCCGGTGCGGGCCTGGTGGTGCTGCGCATGGACACTCCGGGCGGTCTCGATACCTCCATGCGCCAGGTGATCAAAGAGATTCTGGCGGCGCCGCTGCCGGTGGCGGTGTTCGTGGGCCCGAGCGGCGCACGCGCGGCGAGCGCGGGTACCTACATTCTCTAC
>JACQOK010000316.1 GCA_016202565.1 Betaproteobacteria bacterium
ATCAGCAGCGCTGCTAGCACGCCGCCGGCGCTGAAGAGAATCCACAGGAGCGGCTCGATGGTTCGCTTGCTCATC
This sequence comes from Betaproteobacteria bacterium, assembly GCA_016202565.1. Taxonomy (GTDB): domain Bacteria; phylum Pseudomonadota; class Gammaproteobacteria; order Burkholderiales; family SG8-41; genus DSOT01. Next base: position 76 of record JACQOK010000316.1, read on the forward strand.
TATCCGCCGAGGGTAACCCAGGCTACCAGAGCCGACACCAGCGCCCAGGCGGCGTAGTTAGAGGCGGCGATCCACGCTCCCGGGATCCGCCTGCCCCGCACCCGCACCACCAGCGCCTGAGGCGCCAGGCTGAACCACGTGACCGCGTGGAACACGACGAAGATCACTGTGGCGAGGTTCAGGAGCAGAACGCCGGGGCTTCCGGACCAGGTCAGAAACTGCTGGTACGCGCCCTCGCCCCGGCTCACCGCGCTGACCAGCAATAGCAAGAAGACGACGAACCAGGCGACGAAGATGCTGCTCAACTCGCGCAGGATGAAGCCGAGGTGGGACACGCGTTTCAGCCACCACCAAGCGGACATCCGCCGCCGATGCCAGCGCGGGTGAAATTGGCGGTACGCCGGTGGCTCGCTCATCGCGCGCCCCACGGCACCAAGAAGCCTTTGAGCCACGCCCGCGCGGCCTCCAGCTTGTAGCGCTGGATGGCGCCGGCAGGCCCGGAGCGTGGTGCAGAATTCGTGCCTGGGCAGCCACCGCGCTCCGGCCTTGCGACGAGCGAGGATAGCTCCGGCAGGTCACGCCGGCACCCTTGCGTAGTGTGGCGAGAAGTCGGCAAAAATGTGACGGGAGGACGGCGCGCTCACCGTCCCGCGCGGCGGGGACCTAGAGGTGCGGAGAGATCGGCGGGTTCACTCCATGAACTTTTCCTTGGCCTCGTCCATCAAGGTCTCATCCACGTGCCGGCAGCCTTTTTGTAGCGCCATCTGCTCGATCATCATTCTGGCAAGCGGTCGCACCGTGTCCGGCACGCGCTCCAGCCGCGCACGAGCCTCCGGAGTCCACTCCACGCCGGCGGGCTCGGAGTCCTTGCGGGGCTCCTGCAGGCCCGCTACCACATCGGAGAACGGGCACTCTCCCGCACCCGCTGTGGAGCCGGACGATCTCAGCGTTTCGCGGGTCAAATCCAATGGCTGCGGTGCATCAGTCCTTCCGCCGAGTTTCACCCCCAGCGCGTGCACCAGCTGGGTTTCTCCGGGGTTGGTCACCATGGAAATCCGGTTGCCGCACGTGGGACAGCTGAAGGTCACCCCCAGGGACTCCTCGCGGATGCGTTCCACCTCTTGAAAGAGCATGAAGGCTTGGCATTGTCGACAAATGAATTTCACAGACTCCTCCCAAAGACCGCGGCGTGGCATCCATCCCAAAAGCGCCGACGCAGCTCTAAAGAAAACAGCGCACCCTGACGCACCCGGTCGCGTGCCATTGCGGTTTGCGCCACTTCGGCGATGAGCCGCCGGAACGCGACCGCATGGTCCTTATCCTCTTCAATGTGCATGGCGAAGTACTCTAGCTCTCGGTCCGACAATGCGGTGTTATGGCGTAGTCCTTTCAGCAGGTAATCGAACATGAGCGGGATGGAGTACTCATGCCCCGGCCCGATCGCGCCCAGGGCCATCAGAACATCGCCGTCTTGCGTGAGCTTCAGGTGGCCGCTGACGAAGTTGCGCGTCTCCTCCCGCCACTGGATGCGGCCCCAGTCCTCGTCCTGCAGCCCGAGCGCTCGAAGAAAATTCTGGTAGAGATGCACATGGGACCGAAACACGGTGTACTGCCCAAACTCGTCTTCAAAGACGCCACGGAGAATGGTCGCGGCTGAACTATCCGGTATGCGGGCGACGAGGTTGGTCATGTAGGTGAGAAAGACTTTGACCAGTTGGTAATGCTGTAGCCCGTAGCTTTGAATCCGGTGCAGAGCTAGGCGCTCTCGGCTGAAGCGCTGGAGAAAGGGATGGCGCACGGCCGGATGTTGCGCGATGTGACGCTCCAGCTCATCCAAGAAATCGGTTGTTGCTAGGAGAGAGCTCACAGTTTGCGGGCAAAACCCATAAAGAGCTGCGAAACTGCATGTTCCTCTGGCAGGGGGATACCGCGGTCCAGACTCCGGGCCAGGTCAGGATCGAGAGGTATCCGGGCGCACAGGGGGATGCCGAGCTCTTCTGCCAGGCGTGCTGCCCCGTTCCCAGGCGGATGCACGGTGTCGCCGCAATGGGGGCATCGGGTACCGCTCATGTTCTCCACCAACCCCAGGATGCGGATCCCCAAGTCCCGCGCGTACACCACGGATTTCTTGACCACCTCCAGCGCCACCTCCGAGGGGATGCTGACGACCACGGCCCCCTCCAGTTCGGGGATGAGGTTGGCGATCGTCGGCGGTTTATCGGCGGCGGCTCCGGGAGGCAGGTCGAACAGCAGCACGTCCAGCTCTCCCCAGGCGATGTCCGAGAGAAACTCCCGGATGACGCTGGCTTCCATCATCCCCAGCCACACGGGCGTCAAATCCATGGGGCCCTTCCACCGGATCGGCTCACCCCGGTCAAGCAAGAAGGCCATAGATGCCACCCGGATCCCCAGTGGGCCGCTGGGCGGCTGGGCGCCGTCCAACGTGAAGGTGAGCCTTTGGTCGCCCAGCCCCAGCATCCTGGGCACGCAGGGTCCGTTGAGGTCCGCGTCTAGAATCCCAACCCGTTTCCCCATGCGAGCGAGCGCCAGCGCAAGTTGGGTGGTGACCGCACTTTTGCCGACGCCTCCCTTTCCACTTAGTACCAGGATCTTCCGCCGGACCCGCGCCAGGCGGGTCTTCACCTTGAGCAGCTGATCCACCAACTGCTTCTGGACCCCGGCGTCATCGTGAAAGGTGAGCTTGTCGAGAAGCGTCCTCAAATCGCTCATATCGTTGCTTGAGTATCGGCGGTGATCATTTTCGCGATGAGCTGGTTGCCGTGGGCGACCGCATTGGCGGATTCAACTACCCAGCCCGAGGCAGGCAACCGGTACCGCCAGAACGGCAAAACCTGCCAAGAGGGCCGTCGCAGTTGTACTCACCCGCCTATGCCATCGGCAGTAACGTATAGCGAAGGGCGGAATGGGACCAGCCGATCACGAGCGCAGTTCCCACAGTCTCTGCCACCCTACGGGACCTGCCACAGGAGATACCCCGCCGCCGCGGATCCAACGATCGCCCCGCCGTAACAGAACAGGTTGATCAGCTCGTTCAGGTGCTTGATCTGCAGCCCGTCGTAGAGCGTGTATCGAAAGCGGTGGGCCCAGTGGAACAGGGAGAGCGTACAGAGAAGGAAAAGGACCATCCTCGAGACGGGGCGTCCTAGCAGGGCGAGCAGCTGCTCGTGGCCGGGGGGTGCTAGCCAGCCCAGCGGGAACGCGACACCGAACAGAACCGACAGGATCGGGATCAGCAGCGCTGCTAGCACGCCGCCGGCGCTGAAGAGAATCCACAGGAGCGGCTCGATGGTTCGCTTGCTCATCTATCCGCCGAGGGTAACCCAGGCTACCAGAGCCGACACCAGCGCCCAGGCGGCGTAGTTAGAGGCG
>JACQOK010000317.1 GCA_016202565.1 Betaproteobacteria bacterium
GGGATTACCTGCGCAACAGCCTGGACACCGATGCCTATTACGGCCGCCAGGCGCGATGGGGCGAGATCGAGGTGCCCTTCTACAGCGCGGGCAACTGGAGCGGCGCGGGACTGCACCTGCGCGGCAATACCGAGGCCTTCGTGCGCGCCGGTTCAAAGCACAAGAAACTTCGCATTCACGCGGGAACGCACTACCATCCGTTCTACGCGGAAGAGGCGCGCCATGACCAGATGCGCTTTCTGGATCATTGGTTGAAAGGCAGCGACAGCGGCCTCCTGGACGAGCCGCCGGTCAAGCTTCTGATCCGGACCGGCGGGGGCAAGGGCTACCACTGGCGCCACGAGAACGAGTGGCCGCTCAGGCGCACACAGTGGACGAAGTTCTATTTGCAGCCGGCACGGGAAGGCGCAGGCGCGGCGGGGCCAGTCGAAGGGGCGCTGACGATCACTGCGCCGAAGACGCGAAAGTCGATCAGCTACTCCGCGAGCGGCATGACCAAGGCGGGTGTCGCCTCGGCATCCTGGACCGCGACCGCGCTCGCCGGCAGTCTTCAGCGGCTGGGCGTATCGTTCGAGACCGCGCCGCTGCCGGCAGACACGGAGATCACCGGCCCGATCAATCTGGTGCTGTGGGTCTCGAGCACGACCGAGGACATGGACATTTTTGCGACCATCCGCAACATCGACCCGGATGGGAAAGATGTGTGGGAAATCGGCCAGCAACAGCAGCCGGTGCCGGTGGCGAAAGGCTGGCTGCGGGCCTCGCACCGCAAGCTCGACCGCGAGCTGTCGCTGCCCTACCGGCCTTATCATGCGCACGATGAGCGACAGTGGCTCAAACCGGGCGAGATCGTGCAGGTCGAGGTCGAGATCTGGCCCACGTGCATGGTGTTCCGCAAGGGACACCGCATCCGGCTCGACATCCAGCCCAAGGACGGTGTCGGCAGCGCGCCCTACACCCATTACAGCGCCGACTACAACGTGGGCACGAACACCATTTTCACGGGTGGCAGTACGGCTTCGTATCTGCTGCTGCCCGTCATTCCGAAGAAGTGAACCGGGCCGTCCGCAGCGCTATTTCAAACAAGGAGAAACTGATCATGAGACCGCAACGCTATCTGCTCGCCGCTCTGTTTGCCGCCATCCTAATACCCGGGACGGACGTTTGGGCGCAAGCCAAGGCGAAGGGTAAGGATGACGACTATCCGAACCGGCCCGTACGCATGATCGTGCCATTCGCTCCGGGCGGCGCCTCTGACACCGTGGGGCGCATCATCCAGCCGGCGATGGCCGATCTGCTGAAGCAGCAGGTCGTGGTGGACAACCGCGGCGGCGCCGCCGGCAACATCGGCGTGGAACTCGCGGTGAAGGCGAGCCCCGACGGCTACAACTTCCTGCTGGGAAACATCGGCACGATGGCGATCAACCCGAACTACTACACCAGATTCCCGCACCGGCCGTTGCAGGACCTGATTCCTATTACACAGGTCGTAGACGTCCCCGGTTCGGTCGTCGTGCATCCTTCGATTCCGGCCAAGAGCATCAAGGAGTTGATCGCCCACATGAAGGCCAATCCGGGCAAGCTCAACTACGGCGCGCCGGCGCCGAGCAGCGCCAATACGCTGGAGACCATCCAGTTCCTCCGCGCGACCGGGACCGACGCCGTGCAAGTCAATTACAAAGGCGGGGCCGGGCCGGCCATGATCGGTCTGCTCGCCAACGAGATCCAGCTGATGTTCGTGACGTTTTCGTCCGCGGTCACCTTCGCCAAGCAGGGCCGGGTGCGGATGCTGGGCGTGATTTCGCCCGAGCGCAATCCCGCTTATCCGGAAATCCCGACGATGCGCGAGCAGGGCCTCGATATGGTCGTCGGTTCCTGGCAGGGAATCTTCGTTCCCAAGGGGACGCCGCAGCCGGTGGTGAACAAGCTTTTCAAAGTTGGATCCGAAATGATGAAGGATCAGCGAGTGGTCAAGCGCCTTGGCGACAGCGGGATCACCATCGTCTCCAGCAAATCGCAGACGGACTTTGTCGCTTTCCTCAAGAAGGAAACCGAGCGCTTCGGGAAGGTCATCAGGGACGCGAAGATCCAGACCGAATAAGCGTGCAGCAACCCCGGATTTTGATCTGGGTCAAAGCACCGTGCATAACGCCCTTCAAACAATAGTTTTTTTTCCTGCGCCATGTTAGATTGAATGGCTACAAATCTTGGTCGTGTTACATCCACTTCGCAATCGTCAGCGCGGTCATCTCGCTGATCACATCTAACGGAGGAAGTCATGGCAAATGTCGGCATGGTCGGTTTGGATTGGCAGGAGCGGATCAACTGGGACCGGCTGCGCAAGTATCGCCTGGAGCGCGCACGCGAGCGCATGAAGGCCCATGGCCTGGGCGCGATGCTGTGCATGTACGACGAGAACGTCCGCTACATCACGAGCACCCTCACCCCCGGCTGGAATCGCCTCAAGCCGGGCCTGCGCTATGCGCTGCTGTGCGGTGACGATGCGCCGGTGTTGTTCGAACAGGGCGACATCGGCGGGCACATCGCGAAGCATTCGCCCTGGATTCCCAAGGAAAACATCCGCTATTCCTATGCGTGGATCAAGGGCGCAGCCGGCCCCGCCTCGCTGCAGCAGGTGACGAAATTCACCAACGCCATCAAGAAGGAAATGAAGAAGAGCGGCGTGGACGGCCAGAGGCTCGGCGTGGATTTCATCGACATCAACATGATCCAGATCTTCAAGGAGGCGAAGATCGACTGGGCGGACGGCATGAGCCCCATGATGGAAGCGCGGGCGGTCAAGAACCAGGACGAGCACGAGTGCATTCGCATCGTCGGGGCGATCGGCGATGCCGCCCACTGGGAATTCATGAAGTTCCTCAAGCCCGGGCTGACCGAAAACCAGTTGACCGCGCACATCATGGAATACCTCTACAACATCCCCGGCATGGAGGACGTGGAGGACGTGATCGTTTCCTCCGGGCTCAACACGTGGCCCAACTGGCGCAATTTCTCCGACCGCATCATCAAGCCGGGCGACATCGTGTTCATGGATCTGGCCGCGCTGACCTGGAACGGCTACAAGTCCTGCTACTACCGCACCTACATCGTGGGCAAGGAACCGAGCCAGGAGCAGAAGGATTACTACGCCACCGCGCTCAAGTGGCTGTACGACTCGATCAAGGCGGTGAAAGTCGGCGTCACCACCCGCGACATCGCCATGAAGTGGCCATCGGCCAAGGAAACGTGGGGCTATGAGGAAGAAGATCAGGCCGCCGCCAACCTGTGGGGCCACGGCCTGGGGCTCGCACAGTACGATCCGCCGGTGATTTCACGCATCTGGTCGCTTGACCACCCGATCGAGATCCAGGAAGGCATGGTGTTCGCGCTGGAGACCCAGCACGGCAAGCCTCATCAATGGGGCGTGCGCATCGAGGAAATGTTGATCGTGCACAAGGACAGCATCGAGATCGTTTCGAACTTCCCGGTCGAGCAGATCACCGTGGTCGACCCGATGCCCGGTTACTCGAGCTACGGCAAGCTCGAAGGGCGCTAGGCGTCGTTCGATGACGTCTTTCATCACGCCGCTTTCGGCCCCGGCGGCGGCCGATGCCGGCCGTTTCGGGCCAAAGGCGGCCAATCTCGCTGCGCTGGGTCATGCGGGCCTGCCGATTCCAAGCGGGTTCTGCTTGGACGCGGCTGCCTACCGCGAGCACCTGTCAGCCTGTGGCCTGCAAGCTGCGGCGCGGGGCGTGTTCGCAAGCGACGATCCGGCCCACGCGCGGCGCTGTGCGCTCGACATGAAGCTTGGGTTAATGGAGCGTCCGATAGCACCGGGGCTCGTCGAATCGCTACTCGCGGCATATCGCGCGCTCGCGGCGGCGGGCGCGTCCGTAGTGGTGCGTTCTTCTGCCCTCGTGGAAGACCGCTACGGTTCGAGCTTCGCCGGGCAGTTCGAAAGTTATCTGGGTCTCGAAAACGAGACCGACTTTCTCATCGCCGTGCGCGCCTGCTGGGCAGCGCTGTGGTCCACGCGTGCGCTGCGTTACATGATCACTCACGACATCGATCCCGCAGGCACCGCGATGGCCGTCCTGGTGCAACCCCTGATTGCCGCGCGCGCAGCCGGCGGGGGGCTCAGCCAGACGGCGGACGGCAACATGCTGATCAACGCGACCGCCGGGCTCGGATCGGCGATCGCCCAAGGCGAAGTGACGCCGGACCGGTATGTACTCGCGCGCGACGGTATTCTGCAGGAAGCCACCGTTGGTCCCACGTATCACGCGGCAAGCTGCGTGCACCGCCAGCCGTCCATCAAGCGGCTCCGGCAGGCTGTCCCTCAGCGCTGTCTGGACGATGCGCAGGTCGCCGAGCTGGGCCGGCTGCTGCTGCGGACCGAGGCGCTGATGGGCCGGGCCGTCGAAATCGAATGGGCGCTGGACGATCGAGGCATCAAGCTGTTGCAGGCACGACCGCTGCACCTGCAGCCGGAAGCAACGCCCCTGGTCGATGACATCTGGATAAGGCAGCCCAGGCTGAGAGGCCAGCCCGCCGGCGCCGGCTGGGCCTCGGGGCGCGCCTGCGTGGTGAACTGCGAATGCGAGTTATCGCGCGTTGCACCCGGCGCGGTGCTCGTGACGAAGATGGCCGGACCCGCCTTGAGCCAGGTGCTGTCCGGCGTGGCGGGCGTAGTGGCTGAACTCGGCGGCAGCACTTCGCACCTCGCATCGCTCGCGCGCGAGCGCGGCATTCCCATGGTGCTGGGTGTAACCGATGCGACGACGTCCATTCCGGATGGATCGATGGTGGCAGTCGACGGCGTATCGGGCATCGTGCGCTGGATGCCCGACACGATGACCGCCATCAACCCCGGCAGGTGGTGACATGAGCCAGAGGATCCGCGGCATTACGGACGAAGAAGCAACCGGGATCGCGAAGGAGATCTTCGAGACCTCCAATCAGTTGCTCGGGCGCACGGCCAACCTGCAGCGCATCCTCGCTCACAGTCCCTACCTGGCACGCTGGTTTCTGCCGCTCGTGGCTGCGGTCCGTCAACCCAAAGCCGGCGCCGTATCGGACGTCCGGCTGCGCAATCTGGCCGTGCTCAAGACATCCACCATCAACGGCTGCAAGTACTGAACGGAACACAATCGGGTGCTTGGTCAAGCACTGGGATTGACGGACGAGGAATTCGAAGCGCTTCAGGGCGATTACCGCGCAAGCCCTCTTTTCAACGATCGCGAGAAAGCAGTGCTTGCCTGGTCCGAAGCGATGACGCTCAATACCGCGAAGCGCGATGAGGTGGTCTGGACGGAGCTGCGGCGTTTATTCAGCGACGCCGAGATCGTGGAGGTGTCGCTCGCGTGCGCCATGTTCAACATGATCAACCGGCTCAATGATTCTTTCCGGACCGAACTCGAGCCGGAGGAGTACAACCGCCGGCAGCACGGCGCAGTCGGCGTGACGGCGCGGGCGCTCGAAGATTACGCCTGCCGCATCTGCTCCAGTTCGGAAGGGGGTGAAACATGAATCGTGAGGGCCCGCCCTGATGCGCCCCCGCATATTCATCACTCAGCCGATCGCGCGAAGCGCAATCGAGCGCTTGCGCAGTGTCGCCGAAGTGGATCTCAATCCCGATCCGGTGCACATTGCGACCAAGGATGAATTGCTCGCCGCCGTACGCGCCCACGACATCCTCTTCTGCCTGCTTCACGATCGGGTGGATCGGGACGTGATCGCCGCGAACCCCGGACTCAAGGCCGTCACCTCGATGAAAATCACGCCCTCCGACATCGACGTCGAAGAGGCGACGCGAAGGCGCATCCCGGTGACGGTGATCCCGCCCATCGTGACCGAGGCGACGGCCGATCTTCACATGGCCTTGCTGCTCGCCGTTGCACGGCGCATCGTGGAAGGAGACCGCCTCGTGCGCGCGGGCGTTTTTCCGGGCGCGCAGTCCTCGCACCTCGAAGGGGTCATTCTGGCTGACAAGGTGCTGGGGTTGATCGGCGGCGGCGGGCGCATCGGTCGCGCAGTCGCGCGGCGTGCGCGCGGCTTCGGGATGAAGCTCATCTACTGGGGTCCCCGCCGCAAGCCCGAGGGCGAACAGGAGCTTGGTCTCACCTACGTTCCGTTCGAACAACTGCTGGCCGAGTCCGATTTCGTGTCGGTGCACACCCCGCTCACGCCGGAAACGCGTCACCAGATTGGCGCCCGCGAGTTGGGACTGATGAAACCGACGGCATTCCTCATCAACACCGCGCGCGGGCCGATCATCGACGAGCCTGCGCTCGCCCGGGCGCTCGTCGAGCGGCGCATCGCCGGTGCCGGGCTCGACGTGTTCGAGAACGAACCTCATGTGGAACCGGCCCTCCTCACGTTGCCGAACGTCGTGCTCACGCCGCACCTCGGAAGCGCGGCCCGGGAAATCCGGGAAGTGATGGCCAACGTGGTGGTGGACAACATCATGGCCGTGCTGGAAGGGCGGCAGCCACCCAATTGCTGGAACGCGGAAATCTACGACGCAAAGAAATGAATCTTGCTCGAATAAGGGAATCGACATGGCAGCAAAGGCGAAGGTAGTTCTCACCGACTACGTCTGGGAGTCGCTGGACGTGGAAAAGAAAACGCTGGAAGGGCTGGCGGAGCTGGTGCCGCTCCAGACCAAGAAACCGGACGAATTCCTGGCCCAGGCCGCGGATTGCGATGCCCTCCTCAACACCTACGCCGGTCCCATCACGGCGGACGTGATGGCGCAAATGCCGAAATGCAGGATCATCGCCCGCTACGGCATCGGCGTGGACACGATCGATCTCGAAGCGGCTACGCAGGCCGGCATCATCGTCACCAACAATCCGACCTACTGCATCGAGGAAGTGGCCGAGCACGCCATGGCCCTGCTGCTCGCAAGCGCCCGCAAGGTCGCCTTCTACGATCGGCAGGTGCGCGCCGGCCGCTGGGAGGTGCCCCCCGGTAAGCCCTTGTACCGTATTGCCGGCCGCAGCCTCGGCCTGGTGGGTTTCGGCAACATCGCGCGGCAGGTGGCGGTGCGCGCGGCAAGCTTCGGCATGCGCATCCTCTTCGCCGATCCATTTATCGACGAGGGGCGGTTCGATGCGCCGGGCAAGAAGATGGAATTGCGCGACATGCTGCGCGAAGCCGATTTCGTATCACTCCACCCTCCCCTCACTGCCCAGACGCGCAAGATGATCGGCGACGAGGCGTTCTCCCAGATGAAGCCGACCGCGGTTCTCATCAATTGCGCGCGCGGACCTATCGTCGATACCGAGGCTCTCGTGCGGGCGCTGGACGCGAAGAAAATCGCCGGCTGCGCGCTCGATACGACCGATCCTGAACCGCTGCCCGACCCGCATCCGTTGCGTGGGCGCGAGAACGTCATTCTCAATCCCCATGTCGCCTGGTACAGCGAGCAGGCGCTGGTGGGCCTGCAGGCCGGCGCGCCGAACGAAGTGCGAAGGGTGCTCACGGGCGAATGGCCGGTGAACGTCGTCAATCGGGCTGTAAAAGGAAAGAACCGCGCAGGACTTTAGCCAGAAACAAACAGGGGCGCCACAGCGCCCCTGGTCGCATCGAACAAGCGACTTTCTCTACTGCGATAGCGTAAGCTCGAACAGTTCGCGCTGCAGCGCCAGCTCCCGCGGCAGACGGCTCTCAAGTTTGGCGAACAGCTCGCCGTGGTCCTTGAGCTCGTCTTTCCACAATCCGGCGTCGATCGCCGTCAGTTGCTCGAACCGTTCGGGCGTCATGTCCTTCAAGCCCTTCCATTCGATGTCATCGAAGCGCGGCATCCAGCCGAGAGGCGTTTCGCGCGCGCCCGCCTCGCCTTCGCAACGTTCGACGACCCATTTCAATATCCGCATGTTATCGCCGAAACCCGGCCACATGAACTTGCCGTTCTCGTCGACCCGGAACCAGTTCACGCCGAAGATGCGCGGCCGCTGCTCGATGCGGCGGCCCATGTTCAACCAGTGCTCGAAGTAGTCCCCGTAGTGGTAACCGCAGAACGGCAGCATGGCGAAAGGATCGCGCCGCACGACACCCACCTTGCCCACGATCGCCGCGGTCGTCTCGGACGCCATGGTCGCCGCAAGATACACGCCATGCACCCAGTTGAAGGCTTCCGTAACGAGCGGCACCGTGGCGCTGCGCCGGCCGCCGAACAGGAATGCGCTGATGGGCACCCCATCCGGGTTTTCCCACTCGGGGTCGAGCGACGGAAGCTGACTCGAATGCACCGTGAAGCGGGCATTTGGATGCGCCGCCTTGGCGCCGCTCTTGGGCGTCCAGGGCCTGCCCTGCCAGTCGATCAGATTCTTCGGCGGCTTCCGGGTCATGCCTTCCCACCACACGTCGCCGTCGGGGGTCAGCGCGACGTTGGTGAAGATCGTGTTTTTCTTCAGCGCCCCCATGCAGTTCGCATTGGTCTTGTCGGACGTGCCAGGCGCCACGCCGAACGCGCCCGCTTCCGGGTTGATCGCGTAGAGGCGCCCGTCCTTGCCGGGCTTGATCCATGCGATGTCCTCGCCGACGGTGGTCACCTTCCAGCCTTTGAGCCCTTTGGGCGGAATCAGCATCGCGAGGTTGGTCTTGCCGCATGCGCTGGGAAACGCCGCGGCGATGTAGTGCTTGCGGCCCTTGGGCGGCTGGATGCCGAGGATAAGCATGTGTTCGGCAAGCCAGCCCTGTTCGCGCGCCATGATCGAGGCGATGCGCAGCGCAAAGCACTTCTTGCCGAGCAGCGCGTTGCCGCCGTAGCCGCTGCCGAATGACCAGATCTCCTTGGTCTCCGGATAGTGAACGATGTACTTGTGCTGCTTGTTGCTCGGCCAGGGAACGTCCTTCTGGCCGGGCGCGAGCGGCATGCCAATCGAGTGCACGCATGGCACAAAGTAGCCGTCGCGCCCGAGCACGTCGAGCACCTTGCGGCCGATGCGCGTCATGATGCGCATGCTCGCCACCACGTATGGCGAATCGGTGAGTTCGATGCCGATGTGGGCGATGTGCGAGCCGAGCGGCCCCATGCTGTAGGGAATGACGTACAGCGTGCGCCCGCGCATGCAGCCGTCGAACAGCTTGTCGAGCGTCGCGCGCATCTCCGCCGGTGCCACCCAGTTGTTGTTGGGGCCGGCGTCCTCTTTGTCGCGGCTGCATACGAAAGTGCGCTCTTCCATGCGCGCAACATCGTCCGGGTCGGATCGCGCGAGAAAGCTGCCGGGACGCTTCTCCGGATTGAGCTTGATCAGCATTCCCGATGCCACCATCTCCTGGCACAAACGGTCGTACTCTTCCTGCGAGCCGTCACACCAGTAGACGCGATCCGGTTTGGTGAGCTGAGCGATATCAGCAACCCACTGCATGAGGCGAGCATGGGTGACGTAGGCAGGAGCTTCCGGGGCGTGGACGACATGAGCCGCGAGGGCGGGCTGATTCATTGGATGTCCTTCCCGAATGATGCAGTTAGCATCTTTTGGTTAAAAAACAACGGCAAAGCGCTCTGGTCGGAATCGCTCTGCCGGGGACAATGCGATTCTACATCAAAACGCGCCCGCCGCCATTCCGTGGTGCATGCTGCACCTGGAAAGGGCATTCAGCCGAATACCGCAGGCAGGGACAGCGCCGATCCGCGGCGGAGATCTTCTAACGACGCTGGAACTGGACTTTCCCGAACATGATTTCCCACGATTTCTCATCGTGCGGCGCGCTCTCGTGCCCCGAGGCGAGTACCTGGACGCCGCGCTGCACCGCGGGCCGCGCGTTGATCGCGTTGAACCAGCGCTCGGCGTTCGGATAGTCCGCCAGATTGATGCCGCGGTTTTCCGCCCCGCGCATCCAGGGAAACACCGCAATGTCCGCGATCGAATATTCCTCACCGGCAAGATAGGGCGCTTCGGCCAGCCGCTTGTCGAGCACGTTCACGAGGCGATTCGCCTCGTTCGTGTAGCGATCGATCGCGTAGGCGATCTTCTCCTTGGCGTAGCGGCGGAAGTGATTGGCCTGGCCGAACATCGGCCCCACGCCGCCCATCTGCCACATCAGCCACTGCGTGCACGTCCAGCGCGCATTCATGTCGATCGGCAGGAATTTCCCGGTCTTCGACGCGAGATAAAGCAGGATCGCGCCGGACTCGAACAGCGAAATCGGTTTTCCGTTCGGACCGTCGTGATCGACGATCGCGGGAATGCGGTTATTCGGGCTGATCCTGAGAAATTCCGGCTTGAACTGGTCACCGGCGCGGATGTTGATCCCGTGCACGCGGTACTTGAGGCCGGTCTCTTCCAGCATGATGTGCACCTTGTGACCGTTGGGCGTGGGCCAACTGTAGACGTCGATCATTTGTTCCTCCTGGCTTCACCGGGCAAAACGCGGAGTATACCGCACGACCGCGCGTGCAACCCTCGCGGCGGATTCCTGCTAATCTTGCAAAAAAATCTCCATGTTCCGCTCCACTCTCGCCGCTTTTTTTCTGCCGCCAGGGACGCGGCCGGATGCCGGCCGCGTATTGTGGGCGCGTGCCTTGCGCGCGTTCGGCGACGGCTACATGAGCCTGTTGCTGCCGTTCTACCTGACGTTGCTCGGCTTCAGCGCGCTCGAAGTCGGAGTGATCGTCACCAGTACGCTGCTCGGCTCGGGCGCCATGACGCTCGCGATCGGGTTCATCGCCCACCGCTTCCGCGGCGGCAGTCTGCTGCAGGCTGCCGCGTTCCTGATGGCGGCGACCGGCGTCGCGTTCGTGCTCGTCACCGACTTCTGGCCGCTGTTGCTCGTGGCGTTCATGGGCACGCTCAATCCTTCGAGCGGCGACGTGAGCGTGTTCCTGCCGCTGGAGCACGCACTGCTTTCTCAAACCGTGACTGCCCGATCGCGTACGGCATTGTTCGCCCGTTACAGCCTGATCGGCGCGTTGGTCGGAGCGCTCGGGGCCCAGGCGGCGGGCGTTCCCGCCTTGGCCCAGTTGTGGCTGGCCGTCGATCTCAAAACCGCGCTCCAGGGCATGTTCCTGTTTTACGGGGCGCTCGGCATGGTGAGTCTTGGCCTCTATCACCGGCTCCCGCCGCGGCCGGAAACGCCGCACGACGCACCGGCCACGCCGCTCGGCAAGTCGAAGCGAATGGTGTACCGGTTGGCCGCGCTGTTCGGCCTCGACGCGTTTGCGGGCGGCTTCGCGGTACAGTCGCTGCTTGCGCTTTGGCTGTTCGAGCGCTTCGAGCTGTCGATAATCACGGCCGGCACGGTTTTCTTCTGGGTCGGCATCTTCAGCGCGCTGTCGCAGTTGGCATCGGCCCGGGTCGCCGCGCGGTTCGGGCTGATCAACACCATGGTCTTCACCCATCTGCCGTCAAACGTGTTTCTCATCCTGGTGCCGCTCATGCCGACGCTGCCGCTCGCGCTGGTTTTTCTGTTCCTGCGCAGCGCGCTGTCGCAGATGGACGTGCCGGCCCGCACTTCTTATGTCATGGCGGTGGTATCGCCGGGAGAGCGGCCCGCCGCGGCCAGTATCACCGCGGTCCCACGCAGTCTGGCAGCGGCGGTGAGCCCCGCGTTTGCCGGCTACCTGCTTTCGATCACCACTTTTGGCTGGCCGCTCGTCATCTGCGGCGGGCTGAAGATCGTCTACGATCTGCTGCTGCTCAAGATGTTCAGCAAAGTGAGGCCGCCCGAGGAGTCGAAGTGATTGCGGAGCTAGCCGTCAGATAGCGCGTCGATCAGCAGCGCCCAGCGCCGGTTCTCGGCGCGCAACAGTTCGCTGAATTGGTCCGGGGGCAGATGCGCGGCGTGCAATCCCTGGCTCACCATCAGCCGCCGGGTTTGGACCGACTGCAGCTCCGCTGCAATTCTCGCGTTGATGTGGGTAATGACGCGAGCAGGCGTGCCGGCGGGCGCGAACAGCCCGGACCAGGCCGACACCTCGAAGCCAGGCACGCCCGCTTCACCGATCGGGGGCACGTCCGGCACCGCCGGGTGTCGCACGCGATCGGCGATGCCCAGTGCGCGCAGCCGCGCGTTCCCCGCGTACGGCAGCACCGCGGCCAACGGCACGAACGCGGCTTCGATCTGCTCCGCGATCACGCCCCGTACCGCTGCCGCCCCGCCGTTGTACGAAACGTGCTCGAGTGCCGTCCCGGTGACGCTCTTGAACAACGCTCCCGCCAGGTGGGCGGTCGTAAAATCTCCCGAGGATCCGAGATGCAGCCGGCCGGGTGCGGCGCGTGCCTGTTCGACGAACTGCTGCACGCTTCTCACGTTGGAGCCGGCAGCGGCGATCAAGACCATCGGCATGCGCGCCACGAGTGCAACCGGTGTCAGGTCCTGCAGCGGCTGGAACGCCACATCGCGCACCACCTGCGGATGGATGATGATCGTCCCGTTACCAGCCAGGAGCAGCGTGTAACCGTCGGGCGCGGCTTGGGCGACATACCGGTGCCCTTCAATCGTGCGCCAGCGCGAGCGACGCTCCAACGCGACCGGTTTGTCCAACGCGAAGCTGAGCGTTTGGCGCAGGTGCCACGCCAGGACATCCGTGACCGGCGGCGCGGCGTGGTTCTGCATGACCCGCAGTACTTTATTCACCGCCATACTGCCGGCGATGTCCGCGGGGCCGGTCACCGGAAACGGGTTGACCAGCTTCACCTCTTTTTCAGGATAAGCGGCGGCCGCTCCAACCGCTGACGCTGAGAGCGCTACAAACCCCGCGGTGATCCACCGATTCATCGTTTTGCGCATGGTGAAACCTGGTAACGCGATACAGCGCCTCCTACCTCTATAGTAGCGCCCAGCCTTAGTTCCTTACTGCACGAGCTGCCGCGACTTCACTTCCGCAGCCCCGGCGGAACCAGGCTGCGGCGACTCAGTCCAATTTCTCTGAGGGTGCGTAACGAAATGGCCTGGGACCTCTACCGGTGTCATTTTGTTGCATGACTTCAAGGAGAAACCCATGAAACACGGAGTTTTCTCGAGTTTGCTGATGCTGTTCGTTTCGACCAGTGCGTTCGCCGTGGCGGAGCCCGAAAGCGTCTCACTTCAGGATCTCAAACCGGAATGCAGGGAACGCCATCCACCGGTGGGACCGGAAGAATGCATGATCCAGGACCGCGTGATCGTGCGCCAATATGCCCGCCGTTCCGGCGAGCCGGTAATTGTTATTATGTCGCCATCGGCAACCACCGAACGGCAAGCTCCCGCCTCCACGGCGCCACCGGCGGCGGCCATTCAAGTCATCCCCGCCGCGAAATAGCGTTCGAGCGGCACCGGCTACAGCAAGGACGGTTGCGCCTCGAAAACGTAGACGCGGTTACGCCCGCCCTCTTTTGCACGATACAGGGCGTCGTCCGCTGCGCGCACGAGCCCTTCCGCGTTGTCGGCATGAGTGGGATATAGCGCCACGCCAAACGATGCCGTGACGCGTTCCAGCGGCTGGTCTCCCAGCACAAGCTGCATGCGTTCGATGTCACGGCGTATCATTTCAGCGCGCTGGACCGCAACCGTCCGCGTGGCCTCCGACAGGATGATGATGAACTCTTCCCCGCCATAACGGCATGCGATGTCCGAGCCGCGAACGTTCTGCCTGATGACGTCTGCCACCGACCTTAACACCAGGTCGCCCGCCTCGTGTCCCCAGGTATCGTTGAAACGTTTGAAATGATCGATATCGAACAGGATCGCGGCGACGGGCAATACCGCGCGGCGCGCCCGGATCAGGTCTCGTCCCAGGAAATCCCACAGGTAGCGCCGGTTATTCAGCCGTGTCAGCGGATCCGTGATCACCTGTTCGCTCAACTCCCGCAGCGCCTGCTTCAGATCGGCGTCGCGCTTCTGTAACGCCTGCGCCATGTCGTCGAGCGCGTTTCCGAGCTGACAAAGATCTTCCTCGCTCGGCGGAAACCGCGTCCGGGCCGACAGATCGCCGGCGCGAATGTGATTGGTGACGGCAAGCAGCGCCCGCAGCCGCCGGAGCACGGCCAGTTCGACCCCGTACCATGCACCGAATAGCAGCAGCAAGGTGGCGATCACGATGCCCACGACGGTTTGCAGCAGCGCCTTATTGGCGTCCGCGAAAATGATGCGCCGGGGGATGCTCACCGCGATATGCAGCGGGACACCGCCGTCGGGATTGACTCCGACGCCCTGCATCGCAAACAAACGGCGGACGCCGCCGGTATCTTCGGCCTCGAACACGTCGTTCGTGGCGCCTCGAATCGCTTCGATGACTCTTGGATTGCGCTCCTTCTCTCCGATGCCGCCGACCGCGTCCGGTTGCCGGGCGAGGATGACGCCATCGCTGTCCAGGATCGTCAGGCTTCCGCCCTCCGGCAGCGGCGTCCGGGCGGTGAGTTCATTCATTTTCTTGAGGTCGAGCCCGGCATAAACGATGCCGACCAGTTTCTTGTCGCCATTGACGAGCGGGTAGCCGAAATTTATGCCCGCCGGGCCGGCAGCGCCGCCCGCCTGATGGCTGCCCACCGCAAACTTTCGTGATTGCGCCGCGA
Organism: Betaproteobacteria bacterium; assembly: GCA_016202565.1. GTDB lineage: Bacteria > Pseudomonadota > Gammaproteobacteria > Burkholderiales > SG8-41 > DSOT01. Next base: position 14,505 of record JACQOK010000317.1, read on the forward strand.
GGCGAAAATAACGCCGGTCACTGGCGTTCGGATCGGCTTTCCCGCTCACCGCATTGCAGATAAGCTGGCCTTCCGGGCTGTGGATCCCCATCGAGTGATACAAGCCGTCGCTGCCCCCGACCAGCCGCGTGAAGTATCGCTGGCAGGTCGCCGGGTCCTGTCTGAGCGAATCCGCTGTTCCGGCCACCGCGAACAGAAGCTGGCGCGCGCCCTCGATCGCCTCTTCCTGGCGTTTCGCGGCGAGCCCAGCCAGTCTCGTCAAATCGGTCCGGGCATTCCGCTCCGCCTGCGCGCGCCGCTCGAGTCCGTTGTAAATCGACAGCCCGAAGGCCGGCAGCGCGGAGACAATGATCAGCAAGGCAAGACGAGTGCGAATACTGAGGCTTTCCATGGCGCTTTACTTTTTCTGGGTAATGAGCGCTTTTCTCAGGCAAACTGCTCTTTTTCCCCGGTATTTACCGGGTCATCGGCGCCATCTTCGACCGCGTACGGGCTTAGCGGACGCTCCTTGCCTTCGCTTCAATTTCTCTCGCCGGGGAAGGAAGCAAGACGCCGTCCCTATTGTAGCGTCTATTCAACGATGGGAGTCAATGAGTTCCAAGACGTTACTTGCGCTTCTTCTGTGCCGCCAGCCACGCCGGATACAGCATTCACTTCCTCCATCGCGATCTCGGGGTCCTGCGGTGGGCCATGCACAGCAGGATCAAGCTGGCGAAGTCTATGGCGGGAAACTCAGGCTCCGCGGCTTCTCAAGCGTCTCTGCGCTCCTGGAGCATGACTGCGATATTCTCCGCCGGCATCGGCTTGCTGATGAGGTAGCCTTGGATCTCGTCGCACTTGAGCAGTGTCAGAAATTTTCGCTGTTCTTCCGATTCCACGCCTTCGGCGATGACCTTCAGGTTGAGCGAGTGGGCAAGCGAGATGATCGTGGAAACGATCGCCATGCTGTCGGGATTCTCCGCCATAGTGACGATGAACGATCGATCGATCTTCAGCGCATTTACCGGCAGCTTTGCGAGATACCCCAACGACGAATATCCGGTTCCGAAGTCGTCGATGGCGATATCGACACCCATGTCGCGGAGCGCCCGGAGTTTTTCGATGTTGCCCTCGATGCCTTCCATTAACAGGCTCTCAGTGATCTCAAGGTCCAGCCCGTGCGGCTCGGCCGTGGATTCCTTGATTGCGGTACGCACAACGTCCACGAATTCCTTGCGTTTGACCTGGTTGGCAGATACGTTGACCGCAATGCGTGGCGGCTGCAGCCCGCGCGCGTGCCATTCGCGGTAATCCGCCAGCGCGCGCCGCATGGCCCACTCCCCCGCTTCCAGGATCATCCCTGTTTCCTCGAGCAGCGGGATGAACTTCGCCGGGGGCACCAGTCCCGATTCGGGGTCGTTCCACCGGATCAGCGCCTCAAGACCGCTGATGCGGCCGTTGGCCAGGTCGACCTTGGGCTGGTAATGGAGCACGAACTGTTCCGCTTCGAGCGCCTTGCGCATCTTCCTCTCGAGCAAAAGCGTCTCGGCGACACTCGCGTTCATTGCGGGCTGGTAGAACAGGTAGCGCTCCCCCTCCTCTTTCGCCTGCTTCAGCGCGGCTTCCGCATTGCTGTGCAGGCTCTCCGTGTTGTCGCCGTCGTCTGGAAAAAGCGCGACTCCAGCCGTGACCGTGACTCCGAGTTCCCGGCCTTCGATCATAATCGGTGAGTGAAGCGCATCGGCGGCAAGCTTCTCGAGCAAGTGCGCGACGTGTGAAGCATCGCTGACATTAGTCAACACACTGGCGAATTCGTCGGCAGAAATGCGGGCCACACTTTCCGGGTCGGGTGAGACCTGCTTGAGGCGACGACCAACCTTGCGCAACGTCGCATCGCCCACGTGCCGGCCGAACGTATCGTTGATATAGCGGAGGCGGTTCACGTCCCACAGCATAATTGCGACTTTGCTCCGGGTCTGGTGGGCCGTGCGCAGTGTAGAGGTCAAACGATCCTGAAACAAGGTCCGGTTTGGAAGCCCCGTCAGAGCATCGTAGTAAGCGAGATAGCGAAGCCTTTCCTCCTTGGCGATATGATCCAGCGCAAAGGAAATGTCGCTGGCCAGTTCTTTGAGCAGCTTGATCTCCTCTTCGTTGAAAAAATTCGCCTCCTTGGCATACAGCGTGAGCGTTCCCCAGACGTTGCCCCCCAAGAATATCGGCAACGCCACCAGGGAACGGTAGCCTCGGCGAATGGCTTCGCGGTATTTGGCGCTTCCAACGTCTGGTTCGGCTGCGATGTCGTTGCAGACTGCAGCTTTTTTCCCTCTTATGGCGTGCCCGACGACACCTTGGCCTTGTGGCGTGTCCTCGCGCGCGGTCGATTTTGAATTGGCAACGTGGCTTCCCGCCTCGATCCCTGCCCAACTCACAGGAGTAACATCCAGCGTTACAGAATCGAACTCACTAATCCACGCCAACCCGAAGTTTCCGTGCTCCACAGCAATTCGACAGGCGCCGTCAAAAAGTTCCTGCCGATCGCGCACACGGACGATCAGCGTATTGATCCCGCTCAAAACCGCGTAGACGCGGTTGAGGCGTCTGATCTTCTCCTCGGCTTCCCGGCGTTCGGTAACGTCCTGGATCACGGAGATGACGTGGCTCGGCCGGCCGTCCCGCCCACGCACTGCCGCAAGAGCGATATTGGCCCAGATGATCCGCCCGTCCTTCCTCACGTAGCGCTTTTCGCGGGAATAGTTCGCGATCTCGCCCTTGAGCAGCTTTTCGTTGTAATCGATCGCGAGACCGCGCTCTTCGGGCGGAGTAATGTCAACCGAAGTGAGCTGCAACAACTCTTCGCGCGTGTAGCCCAGGATGTCGCACAACTTCTGATTGACGCGCAGCCAGCGGGAATTGCGGGGATCAATGTCGCGAAGCGCCATACCCACACCCGCCTGCTCGAACGCCGCGCGGAATCGCTCTTCGCTTTCGCGCAGCGCCTCTTCCGTCTCGCGGCGCTTTTGGCGCTGCTCGGCCTCCCGCAGAGCCCTCGTTACAGCCGCGCCGAGCCGCTGGGGTCGCTGTTTGAGCACGTAGTCGGTCGCACCAGCTTTGAGGCATTCGACCGCTTCCTCCTCGCCCACCGTGCCGGACACGACGATCACCGGCAACTCGGGCTGCTTCTCGCGAACGCGCGCCAGCGCCGACATGGCATCGTAGTCGGGGAGATTGTAGTCGGCAATGACGAGGTCGAATGCCTCATGCGCGAGAGCCGTCTCGAAAGTTTCCTTGCGGTCCACCCAAGAGATGTCGCAGTCAAGCCCTTCCGTCCGCAGCTTCTGCCGAATCAGCTCGGCGTCGCGCGGGTCGTCTTCCAGGTGCAACACTCGAATCGAGCGGTTCGTCCCGCCCTTTGGGCTCGGCTCTCTCACGCGCTTATTCCTTAGGCCGGTTGCCTCTGGGCACACTGCCCGGCGGTGGCTCGTTCAGGACCGCCCAGAATGCCCCCACCTGCTTTACCGCATCGACGAATTCCGGGAACTTCACCGGCTTGACCACGTAGGCGTTCACGCCCAATCGGTAGGCGGCTTGCAAGTCCCGGTCTTCGCGCGAGGAAGTCATGACCACCACCGGGATCTGCTTGAGGCCTGGGTCGCCCTTGATCTGGCGCAGCACCTCCAATCCATCCACCTTGGGCATTTTGAGGTCCAGCAGCACAACTGCCGGGTTCCCGTCCGGCCTGCCGCTAAACTCTCCGCGCAGAAACAAAAAACCCAGGGCTTCGGCGCCATCCCGCAGATGGAGAACCTCATTGGCAAGATGATGGGCCTCGAGCGCCTTGAGCGTCATTTCCGCGTCCACCGGATCGTCTTCCACCAGCAGGATGCGTTTCAGGGAGTTCATGGGGCTTGTCCTCTCTTCAGTATCACGACTCGGACAGCGACGGCTTCAACGTGAAATAGAACGTTGCGCCCTCGCCGGGCGCAGCCTCGGCCCAGACCCGGCCGCCGTGCCGCGCGATAATGCGCTGGACATTGGCCAGCCCGATGCCCGTGCCTTCGAACTCATCCGCCCGGTGCAACCGCTGGAACACGCCGAAGAGCTTGTCCGCATACTGCATGTCGAACCCCACGCCGTTGTCGCGCACGAACACGATGACCCGGCCGCCCTCTTCTGCGGCACAGCCCATCTCGATTAGCGCCGGGCTGCGCGGGCGCGTGTACTTCACGGCGTTGCCCAGCATGTTGGCAAGCGCCTGTTTCAGCATTGCGCGATCGCCAATCACCGTGGGCAGTGATGGAATCGTCCAGCCGATGTTACGCCCGCGCGTGGCCATTTCCAGGTCGCCGATTGCCTCCTGCACCAGCGCATGCAGGTCGACGCGGGTTTCACGCATCTCGGCCCGCCCCGTGCGGGAAAACGCCAGCAGGTCGTCAATGAGATCGCCCATCTGCCGGCCGGCGTCGCTGATCACCTTCAGATAGCGCTGCGCTTCCGAAGAAAGTTTGTCTTTGGTCTCCTCGACGAACATGGCAACGTAGCCTTCGATGTGCCGCAGCGGCGCGCGCAGGTCGTGCGAGACGGAATAGGAAAACGACTCCAGTTCGCGGTTGACGGCTTCGAGCTTCGCGTTGAGCACTTGCAGTTCTTCCTGGTTCCGCTTGAGTTCCTTGTTGCGCTGGATGGCGGCGTCGTAGGTGGAAAGCAGCAGGTTGAGAATCTGCAGCCGGTCGGCGGTGATGAAGTGCTTCTGCCCGTTGAAAACGATCTCCACCCCCATACCGACGCGCTCGCTGCGGCGCATCTCGCGATTGACCAGAACGAACTGCACCCGGCCCAGCAGGTAGCGTTCGTCGTACGGTTTGAGAATGAAGTTGTCCGCACGACACTCCAGGCCGCGAATCACATCCTGGGGATCGGACAAGGTGGTGACGAGGATAACCGGGATGTCGCCGAGGTCGGGGTCCGCCTTGATCTGGCGCGAGAGTTGGTAGCCGTCCATTTCGGGCATCACCACGTCGCTGATGATGATCGTGGGCTTGTTCTTGCGCGCCATCTCAAGCGCTTGCCTGCCGTTGGCCGCGACCGTGACTGCGTAGCCCTGTTTTTCGAGCAAATACTTCAGTTGCTCGGCTTGGGTCGGGCTGTCCTCGGCGATGAGTATTTCGATGCCCTTCTCTTGGTTTTGCGATGCCATCTCCTGTCCCCTCATCCTCTACAAGTCACGCATCTCCGGTCCCGGCCGTTCGCTTGACGAGACTTCCAAGAGCCTCCGCAATCCTGTCCGGCGCAAGCACGTATGTCGCCGCGTCAAGACTGATCGCTTCGCCCGGCATGCCGTGGACAATCGAGCTTTCCTGATCCTGCGCGATGGTGACGGCGCCTCCTTCCTTCATCAGCTTGAGCTCTTCGGCGCCGTCTTTTCCCATACCGGTGAGCAACACGCCGATCGCGTTCCGTCCCAGAACCCCCGCTACTGAACGAAACAGACAAGATACCGAGGGACGATGGCCGTTTTCGGGCCGATCGCTGCTCAGCGCGATCCTGCCGCTCGGCTCGAGCTTCATGTGAAATCCGTCCGGCGCAACGTAGCCGTGCCCGGGCAACAGATACTCCCCGTGGGTCGCCACGTGGATTGCGACACCGGAAGATTGCGCCAGCCATTCGACGAAGCCCTGGGTAAATCCGGTGGCGATATGCTGGACGATCAATATCGGAACGGCAAAATCCTTCGGAAGCCCGGAAAGTATCGTTTTCAGCGCGATCGGACCGCCGGTCGACGCGCCGATCGCCACGAGTTTGACTTCCGCCCGAATGGGCGCGAGGTCGGCTGCCGGGCGTGAAGGCGCCGACGGAACGCCGGTTTCCCGCCTCGGCCAGCGTCTTACCACTTTGACTTCCGACATCAGTTTGACGGTTTGCACGAGTTCCCTTACCGCTGCTTCATGGTCCGGATGGCCGGGGCCGGCCGGTTTCTCCACGACGGCGAGGGCGCCCGCTTCCATCACTCGAAACGACGCAGCTACTTCGTTGCGTGCCGAGCTGCCGGACACGATCACTATGGGTGTGGGATGCGTCTCCATGATTTTCCGGGTGGCGTCCAACCCGTTCATCTTCGGCATGTGGAAGTCCATCGTAATCACGTCGGGCTTCATCTGCCCGACGGCCTCGATGGCCTCCTCTCCGTTGCGCGCGGCTCCGATGACCTGAATCCCTGGATCGGCATTCAGAACATGCGCGAGAAGTTCCCGCATCACGGGCGAGTCTTCCACCAGCAGCACTCTCACCCTCCTCCTGGAATCGCTTGCGCTCATATGAGCTTCCGGATCACTTCAAGCAGGTTGCTCTGGTCGAAGCTGCTCTTCACGATATAAGCATTGGCGCCGACATCGATGCCGCGCTCGCGGTGTTCGCGCGATTCGAGCGCCGTCACCAGCACGACGGGCAGTTCCGAGAGGGCCTTGTCGGCCCTGATCTTCGCGGTGAGATCGAAGCCGTTCATTCTCGGCATGTCCACGTCGGACACCACGATGTCGAAGCTTTCCGTTTTCAACCGGGTGTATGCGTCGATTCCGTCCACCGCCGTCGAGACCCTGAAGCCGGCAGATTCGAGGATATTCTTCAAAAGCGTTCGGGCGGTGATCGAATCCTCGGCGACCAGAACGGATTTTTCTTCCGCTGCGACCTCCTCGCCGGCGATCGCGGGCAGCCTTGGGGCGGCGGCGACCTTCGCGGCGGATCTCAACAGGTCCGGAACATCGAGGATAGGCACCGCCTTGCCGGTTCCGAGCACGGTTGCGCCGGCGATGTTGCGCACGCGCGAGAGCTGTTTTCCGATGGTTTTTACCAGCACTTCCTGCTCGTCGAGGATTTCGTCCACCAGAAATGCAATTCGCTTGTTCGCCGAGCCGAGGAGGATCACTGGCACGACCTCGGTGGAGGCGCCGATCACGTTTTTACGGGGGAGTTCAAGCACGTCCGCCAGGCGCGCGAGCGCCACCGCTTGTCCGTTCCATCGAATCGTCTCGCGATTTTCCACCGTTTTGATCTCCTCCCGCTTCACTCTTGCGGCCTGCTCCACGTAAGTCGTCGGAAGAACGAATCGCTGGTCGCCCACCCGGACGTGGACCCCCCGGAACGTTGCGAGCGTCAGCGGCGCGACGACCCGTAAGGTGGTTCCGGCGCCGGGGCGCGTTTCGATCGAGATGTCGCCGCCCAGCCTCTCCACTTTTTCCCTGACTATGGCAAGCCCAAGACCCCGGCCCGAGATGTCCGTGATGATCGGACTGGTGGACAGCCCCGATTGAAAAACCAGCGGCAACAGCTCCGGGTCATCGCGGCTTTCCGCATCCTCCGGCGAAAGGATGCCGAGCTTCAGTGCCGCCTTCCGGACCTTCTCGGTGTCGATGCCTGCCCCGTCGTCCGAGATGAGGATTTCGATCTTGCCTTCACTCTTCTGCGTGATGGCAAGCGTGATCGTCCCCCGCGGCGATTTGCCTTTGCGTCTTCGTTCCTCTCGCGTCTCGATCCCGTGATCGATGCAATTCCGGACGAGATGGATGAGAGGATCCCGCATCTCTTCCAGAATCCGCCGGTCGACCTCGATCTCCCCGCCGTGAATGACCAGGTCCACTTCCTTTCCGCGGTCCCGGGAAAGGTCGCGCACGAATTTCGGGAAAACCCCGAGGGTCGAGGACAAAGGCAGCATCAGCGTCTTCTTCATGTCGTCGAGCAGCCCGTCCACCATCGCTGCGATGGCGCGCTGATCGTGCTCCGCGGATTTCGCCAGCGTAGCGAGCCGGCCTTCGAATGATCTGACGAAGTCGTTCTCCCATGCCATGAACTCCAGCACCTTGCGCAACTGCGGGTCGGTCCTCCTCGCGGCGCCGTTCCGTTTTGTTCCTTTTTCCAAAGCATGCTGAATCGTCTTCATGCCCGGCATGACCTTGGACCACTCCTTTTTCAGGGTGGCAAGCGCGTCCAGAGCAGCTCCAACATCGGCCGCATGCTGGGAAGCGGTCAGTTTTGCGGACAGCAGCTCTTCCGCCTGGAACAACAACGCATCCAGTTTCGCCGTTGCGATTCTCACCGTGTCCGCGAGCACGGCCTTTTCCTCGGACGGCGCCTGGCGGGGCTCCTGCTGCGGTTCAAGCCGCGCAGCTGTTTCCGTCCGCCTATCGGCTATCGCCGACGGCATGCGGTCGCCTTTCAGCGCACGCTCCAAGCGCTCGATCAGATCCGAGACCAAGGCTTTCCCCCTGCCGGATGGCTCGTCTGCGACGGACGGCAGGAACTTGGCGAGGGCGTCGACGGCATCATGAAGCACATCGAACAACGCCCGTGAGACATTCAGCTCATTGCGCTTCAAGGCGGAGAACACGCTTTCCACCGCTTGGCATATCGACTCGATCTCGGCCAGACCTACAGCGCGCGCCGCGCCTTTCAAGCTGTGTGCCCCCCGAAACACGGTCTCGATGACCTTCATCTGCTCTTGGGCGGTCGGCGCTCGCTCCAGCTCGATCAGGCCCGAAGAAAGCGCCTGGATGTGCTCCCCTGCCTCGACCTTGAAGGTTGCGAGCAACCTCTTCTGAAACCCGTTGTCTTTGGCCATTCGTCGAGCGCCTGAATTCCGGTCGGTGAAGGACGCTACACCTGGTACTGTTCCACCAGTCGCTTGAGCTTCAGTCCCAGTTCGTGCAGGTTCTGCGCCGCGGTCTCGGCCTGCTTGGTGCTCGCCACGTTCTGCGCGCTCGCCTGATTGATGTTCTGCATCGCCAGGGCGACCTGGTCCATCCCCGCCAACTGCTGCTGCGCCGAGGCCGCAATCTGCATCGCCGCCTGCGCCGATTCGGCAATGCTCTCGGCCAGCATCCGGATCGATTCGCCCACCTCCCCGGAGAGCTTCACCCCCGCCTCCACTGCCTTCGCCCCCTGCTCGGTCGCCATCACCGCCGCACTGGTCGCCTTCTGCACGTCACCCAGGATCGAGCGCACCTGGGCAGTCGCCTGCTTCGACTGCTCCGCCAGGCTCTTCACCTCCTGCGCTACCACGGCAAAGCCCCTGCCCTGCTCGCCCGCCTTCGCCGCCTCGATCGCCGCATTGACCGCCAGCAGATTGGATTGCTCGGCCAGATCGTTCACCGAAGCGATGATCTCGCCGATCGCCTGGCTCTGCTCCGAGAGCCGCACGATGCTCTCGGCGACCGACTCCATCTGCTCCTGGATGCGGTGCATCGCCTCGATCGACTCCTCCACCGACTTTCTGCCGCCGCGCGAAATCTGCTCCGTCTTTTGCGCGGCTTCGGAAACATACTTCGCCTTCTGGGTGGACACCTGCGCCGTCTGCTTCACCTCCTCCACCGTCGTGGTCGTCTGACTCACCGCAGTCGCCGTTTCCGCGGAGCCCGCCGCCACCTGCGTGGTCGAGGCCGTGATCTCGGCTGCCGAGGAGGCAAGCACGTTGACCCC
>JACQOK010000332.1 GCA_016202565.1 Betaproteobacteria bacterium
AATATTCGCGATATTCACTGCGCCCCGCTCCTCGCATTCATCGCGTTTTGGCCACAACGCATCACGCGTCTATTATTGAGATAGGTTCTAGCCTTTGAACTCGCTATAGTATACGGTCAAACCCCGGTTCCCCGTGCGATGGTCGATGAGCATCGGCAGTGCAATGTGCAGCGTTGTGCACGAGCTTGCCGTCAGGGCGCCTCGTATCGCTACCGAAACCTGAAAGGAAACGTATATGGACCAGGATCCCGGCCTGAAGAAGATGGCGTTTTCATTTGTTCGCGTCGCTCCACGGCCCGGCAAGCCGCGTGAAGCCGGACTCACTATCGTCGCCGACCGCGGGATCGCCATGAACCGGGTGGCCGACCTCATCGAGGCCGGCGGCGAATACATCGATCTGGTGAAAATCGCCATCGGCGCATATCGCCTCCAATCGGTGGACTTACTCAAGCGCAAGATCACGGCGCTGCATCGCGCGCAGATCGGGGTGTTCTTTGCCGGCGACGTTACGGAAGCCGCGTTCCTGCAAGGCGTTTCCAGCCAGTTTTACGCTGCGGTCAAGGAATTCGGGGCCGAGGCCGTCGAGGTGTCGAGCGCGCAGGTGGCCATGTCGCTGCGCGACAAGTGCGAACTCATCCGGATGGCGAGTGCCGCCGGTCTCAAGGTTGTCGCCGAAGCCGGACAGAAAGGGCACGAGGACTGGACTTCGAGCCAGAGCTACGTCTTCGCGCAGGTCGACGCGTATAAGAAAGCGGGAGCCTGGAAGGTGCTGGTGCAGGGCGAGGGCATCAGCGAAGGCGTATCCGAATTCAAAGGCGACTTGATCCTCAATCTGGTGGCCCGGTTCGATGCCCAGGATTTCATTTTCCAGGCGAAGGACGGGACGAGTCAGGCGTGGTACCTGAATACGCTGGGGAACCAGGCCAACCTCGATATCGACGACCACCAGGTCATCGATGTCGAGCTCATGCGCCGCGGCATCCGCAAGCGCGGGGTGTTCGGTCTGATCGGAAGTCTGTAATGCTTCTGCTCGACAACGACGACATCCAGAGGGTTTTCAGCATCGGTTCGTGCCTCGCGGTGCTCGAGCGCGCTTACGCCGCGCAGGCTCGGGGTGAAGCCGTCGTACGGCTGCGCACGCAGACTTACGTGCCGCTGCCGGAGGAGCCCGATCTCACGTATTGCCTCAAGACCATGGAAGGCGCGCTGCCGGAGACGGGATACATGGCGCTGCGCGTCACATCGGATATCGTAGAAGAAGGCAAGGTGGATGGCGTGCCGCGGCGCGAGAAGCTGCCGCGCGGTCCGGGCGGCACGTATTGCGGCCTCATTCTCCTGTTCAGTGTCCGCGATCTTGCGCCTGTCGCCATTCTTCACGATGGCTACATCCAGGTGAATCGGGTGGCCTGCACGAGCGCGGTCGCCACGCGCCTGCTTGCTCGCGCAGACGCGGGCGATCTTGCGCTGCTGGGCTCGGGCGGACAGGCCTGGGCTCACCTGCGCGCAATGGCCGCCGTGCGCGACCTGAGAAGGGTGCGTGTCTTCAGCCCGTCGCGCGAGCACCGTGAGGCCTTTGCGGCCCGTGCACGCGACGAACTCGGGTTGCCGGTCGAAGCGGCTGAGACGGCGCACGCCGCGGTCGAGGCCGCCGACCTCGTTGTTGCAGCCACGAACACGAGTGCGCCGATCGTGCATGGCGCCTGGCTCGCGCCTGGCACGCACGTGGTTTCCATTGTGAGTGGAGATGAGCGGCTGGCACGGCGCGAACTCGACGACGAGGTTTTCCGCCGCGCCCGGGTGGTCGTGGTGCACTCGAAAGAGCACGCGAGGAACGAACGGCAGGGCGACCTCACCGGTCCCGTCGCGGCCGGCGTGCTCACCTGGGAGCGGATGCACGATCTGTCCGACCTCGTCGCGGGCAAAGCACCCGGCAGGTCGGGTCGCAACGACATCACCGTGTTCAAGAATAACGTCGGGCTTGGCCTGCAGTTCGCGGCAGTCGCGAGCAGCGTTTACGAGGACGCGCGGCGCGCGGGCATCGGCCGGGAGCTTCCCGACGAGTGGTTCCTGCAGAAAATGAAGCCATGAAAGGGCTGCCCGAGCCGCCTCATCAGACGTCGTGGCGCACGCGTAGTGGCGCGAACGGACTTTTTGAACAGCCTGCTAATCCGGAGGCGCGACGAGATCCTCAAGTTCCCAGCGCGGGCGCACCGAGAACGCCGTCGATCCTCGATTCTCGATCCTCGGTCCCGTCTTTTGCAGCCGCAGCGCGCCGGCAAACGCGATCATCGCGCCGTTGTCGGTGCAGAATTCCATCTCCGGATAGAACACGTCGACTGCTTTTTTCCGGGCGGCTGCGGACAGCCGTTCGCGCAGCAGCCGGTTGGCGCCGACGCCGCCGGCGACGACCAGCTGTTTGAGGCCGGTGCGGCCCAGCGCAGTGAGCGATTTTCCGACGAGAACGTCCACAATCGCCGCCTCGAACTCGGCCGCGATATCGGCACGTCCGCGCTCGTCGGGCGCTTGCTGCGCGATGAGCGTCAGCACCGCAGTCTTGAGGCCGCTGAAACTGAAATTGAGATCGCCGCTCGTCAGCATCGGTCGCGGCAGCCTGAAGCGCCCGGGCCTGCCGGTCTCGGCCAGCTGGGCGAGCGCCGGGCCGCCGGGATAGCCCAGTCCGAGCAGCTTGGCGGTCTTGTCGAAAGCCTCACCGGCCGCATCGTCCACGGTTTCGCCCAGCAACTCGTAATCGCCGATGCCGGCGACCCGCATCAGCTGGCTGTGGCCGCCCGACACCAGCAGCGCGATGAACGGGAATTCCGGCGCCGGCCGCGACAGGAGCGGCGACAGCAAGTGGCCCTCCAGGTGATGCAGTCCCAGCGCGGGGACGCCGAGCGAGTAGGCGAGGCCGTGGGCGATGCTCGCCCCGACCAGGAGCGCGCCGGCCAGGCCCGGGCCTTCGGTATACGCGATGGCGTCGAGTTCGCCCACCGTGCAGCCCGTTTTCGCGAGCAGATCGCGGGTGAGCGGCAGCACCCGCCGAATATGATCGCGGGACGCCAGTTCGGGCACGACCCCGCCGTAGTCGGCGTGGAGGGCGGCCTGGGAGTACAGGACGTGCCCGAGCAGAGCGCGCTCGGTGTGATAGAGCGCAACGCCTGTCTCGTCACACGACGTCTCGATGCCGAGCACCAGCATGGGCAGTAAATTAAAGCGGGCTTTAACAAAAGCTTGACGGTTGATATAATACAAGTTTTTCGAATCCGACAAAGGATTTACATGCCGACTGTCCGCGTCAAGGAAAACGAGCCGTTCGAGGTCGCGCTGCGCCGCTTCAAGCGCACCGTGGAGAAAACGGGGCTGCTCACCGAGCTTCGCGCCCGCGAGTATTACGAGAAGCCGACCGCCGAACGCAAGCGCAAACTCGCTGCGGCGATCAAGCGCCATCACAAACGCCTGCGCGCACAGTTGCTCCCGCCGAAACTCTATTGAATCCGTGAGGGCGTAAGTCGCGAGGGCGTGAGGGAGTTTTCCCCGCGCCTTCTGCTTTTTCCTTTTTCCATCTCACGAGCTGACGCTCTCCCGCTCTCCCGTGTCTCTTAAAATCAAGATCAATGACGACGTCAAGACCGCGATGCGCGCGGGCGATGCGCGGCGCCGCGACGCGCTGCGGCTCTTGCTGGCCGCGCTGAAGCAGCGCGAGGTCGACGAACGCAAGGAACTTGCGGATGCCGACGTAATTGCCATCATCGACAAGATGATCAAGCAGCGGCGCGACTCGATCGCACAATTCGAGCAGGGCGGCCGCAAAGACCTCGCCGACGCCGAAAAATTCGAGATCGACGTATTGCAGGGCTACATGCCGCAGGCGATGTCGGATGCGGAGGTCGAAGCCGCCGTTGCGGCGGCGATCCTGGAATCCGGCGCCAAGGGCATGCCGGACATGGGCAAGGTCATGGCGGCGCTCAAGCCGAAGCTGGCGGGCCGCGCCGACATGGGCAAAGTATCGGCACTGGTGAAGACGAAACTATCGAAGGCCGAATAGGGGGATGTGTACGGCGCGGCCGCACCCCTGCCCGCACCACGCTACGCGAGACCGAGTCCGGGGCGCGCCGCTTCGACATGGCAAAGGTTTCGGCACTAGTGAAGACGAAACTATCGAAGGCCGAATAGGGGAATGGGTACGGCGCGGCCGCACCCCTGCCCGCCATTCCCCTTCGTTTCCGCCCCGAAATCGGGTGGTAAGCCATTGAAACTGTGTCGTTTACCGTGGTTCTGGACACGTAGCCTATAATGGGTTCATGGTCGGAGCCTTGATCCACATATCCCGGACGCATCGTTCCGGCCAGCCGGTTGGCTCTGCGGAATTCCTCCCGCGACCGTGATCCCTCAATCGTTCATCCAGGACCTGCTGAGCCGCGTCGACATCGTCGATGTGGTGGACCGGCACGTGAAGCTCAAACGCGCCGGCGCCAACTACGTGGCGTGCTGCCCGTTTCACGGTGAAAAGACGCCGTCCTTCACGGTAAGCCCGACCAAGCAGTTCTATCACTGTTTCGGCTGCGGGGCGCACGGCACGGCGGTCGGTTTCCTGATGGAGTACAGCGGGCTCGGCTTCGTCGATGCGGTGAAGGACCTCGCGCAGAGCGTCGGCATGAAGGTGCCGGAGGTGCGCTCCGAGCTTGCGCAGCGCAAGGCCGAAGCGGGCGATGACCTCTACGGCGTGCTGCTCAGGGCGGCGCAGTACTATCGCGCGCAGTTGAAGGACGCCGCGCGCGCGATCGACTATCTCAAACGCCGCGGCCTCTCCGGAGAAATTGCGAAGCGGTTCGGCATCGGCTACGCCCCCGACGGCTGGCAGAATCTCGCGGCGGCGTTTCCCGACTACAACGCGAAAGCGCTCGCCACCGCCGGTCTCGTCAAGGTGAACGAGGACCACCGGCGCTACGACGTATTCCGCGACCGCATCATGTTCCCGATCGTCGATGTGCGCGGCAATGTGATCGGGTTCGGCGGCCGCGTGCTGGGGGAGGGCGAGCCCAAGTACCTGAATTCGCCGGAAACGCCGATCTTCGAGAAAGGACGCGAACTGTACGGCCTGTACCAGGCACGCGGTGCGATCCGCAGGGCCGGCCGCGTGGTCGTGGTCGAAGGCTACATGGACGTGGTCGCCCTGGCCCAGCACGAGGTCGAGTATGCGGTGGCGACGCTCGGTACGGCGACGACGCCGCTCCACGTGCAGAAACTGCTGCGGCAGGCCGACGAGGTCGTGTTCTGCTTCGACGGTGACGACGCGGGTCGCCGCGCCGCGTGGCGCGCGCTGGAGAACAGCCTGGCGCAGCTCGTCGACGGCAAGCAGGTGCGCTTCCTGTTCCTGCCGCAGGGCGAAGACCCCGATACATATGTGCGCAAGGCCGGCAAAGAGGCGTTCGAAACACTGATCGCCGGCGCGCCTCCGCTGTCGCGATTCCTGCTGGACGAACTCGCAAGCCGGGTCGATTTGTCGGCGGCGGAAGGGAGAGCTGCGTTCATCCATCAGGCAAGGCCGTTGCTCAAACCGATGCAGAGCAATGCGCTGCGCGTTCAGATCGTGCGGGAAGTGGCGGCATTGTCCCGCCTGGCGCCGGAGGAAGTGGAACGGCTGTGCGAACTGGCGCCGATGGTGACCCGGACCCGGACGGCGGATCCGAGGTCGCCGCGGATGCCGCAGGCGCCGCTGGCAAGGCAGCTGTTGCGTCTTCTCATGGGCAACCCAAAGGTGGCGTCCACCCTTTCCAGTGAGCAGCACGCTCTGCTCAGTTCGGATCCCGAACTGGCGCCGGTCGCCGCGCTGGTCGAACTGCTGAAAAACAGCGGGGCGACCTCCCTCGGGGTGGTGTTCGAGGCGTCGCGCGACTCGAACTACGCCGATATTTACGAAGCGGTGGCGGGAGAGACGCTGCTTGCCGCCGGCAGCGAGGAGACAGTACAGGCCGATCTGGACGGGGTGTTCGCCCAGCTGGAACTCAGGCGGGTGCAGAGTGAATACACGCGGCTGTGCGCCAGCGGGGGGCATAGCGAGAGCGAACAATTGCGGTTTCAGGAATTAAAGCGGCGGCTGGCTGAACTCAAAGGCGTCGGCACGGTCAATGTTCGTTCGCAAATTTAGCGGTGATGATTGATATGCTTCATTCCGCCCCCATGTTTTGGGGGCTGGACAAATGAGCCAGGGCGCGCAATATCATTTATTGAACAAACAGTTACATCAGCGGTCTCATCAATAAGGCGGGGCTCAATTAAGGTATAATGCGCGGTTTTTTGACGGAAATCTCTCGGCGGGGATGGGACACATGGCAAAGCTCAAGCAGGCGGCGCGCACCAAGACGATGGCGGCAAAGAAAAAAAGCATGGCAAGGGGCAAGGGTGCGGCTAAATCCAAGACGCACGCGCGGCGGCTCGTGAAGAAGAGCGCTGCGGGGAAGTCGCGCGCGCTGCTGAAGGCCAAGTTGAAGTCCAAGCTCAAGGCGGCGCGCACGCCGGTCAAAACCAAGTCTTTTGCCAAGGCGCGCCCGGCGGCGCGGCCGAAGGCGACGCCGAAGGACAAGCGGCTCGCCAAGGTCAAGGCGGCCGCCAAGAAGGTCCTGGCCAAGGTCCAGAAGCTCGACAAGGCGGCCCTCGATAAAGCGCTGCTCAAGCAACAGCTGCTGCTGGCGAAGGTCAAGCCGGAAGTACCCGGGAAACCCGGGCGCCGCAGCAAGCTGACCGCCAAGGAGAAGGCGCTCGTCAAGGAATTCGAACGGCGGGAACTCTCCCCGGCGGATGCCGAAGCGCGCCGCACGCGCTTGAAGAACCTGATCGTGCTCGGCAAGGAGCGCGGCTACCTCACCTACGCCGAGATCAACGATCACCTGCCGGACGACATGCTGGATGCCGAGCAGATCGAGAACATCATCAGCATGATCAACGACATGGGGATCCAGGTCTACGACGAGGCGCCGGACGTGGAAACGCTCCTCATGTCGGATGCGGCGCCGGCGGTGGCCGATGAAGACGCCGTGGAGGAAGCGGAGGCGGCGCTCTCCACCGTCGATTCCGAGTTCGGCCGCACCACCGATCCGGTGCGCATGTACATGCGCGAGATGGGATCGGTCGAGCTGCTCACGCGGGAAGGTGAAATCGAAATCGCCAAGCGCATCGAAGACGGGCTGAAGCACATGATCCAGGCGATCTCCGCCTGCCCGACCACGATCGCCGAAATCCTCGCGCTCGCCGAGAAGATCGAGAAGGACGAAATCCGCGTCGACGAGGTGGTCGACGGTCTGGTCGATCCCAGCGCCGAAGACGTGCTCGAGGAAATGTCGGAGGAAGACGAGGAGGTCGAGGAAGAACTCGAAGCCGCCGAGGAAGAGGACGACGAGGGTGGTGCGGTCCAGAGCGCCGACATGCTGAAGCTCAAGGACGACGCGCTCAAGCGGTTCGCCGTGATCCGGACTTACTACAACAAGATGATGCGCGCGCTGGCCAAGAACGGTCCGCGCAGCCGTGCGCACATCCAGGCGCGGGACGCCATTTCGGGCGAGCTCATGAACATCCGCTTCTCGGCCAAGCAGGTCGAGGCGCTGTGCGACGGGCTGCGCCGGCTCGTCGACGAGGTGCGCAGCCACGAGCGCGAGATCATGGAGCTGTGCGTGAACAAGGCGCGCATGCCGCGCCAGCACTTCATCAAGGAGTTCCCGGGCAAGGAAGGCAACCTCCGCTGGGTGGCGAACGAGGTGGCCGCCCGTCGCCCGTGGAGCGAGGCGCTGGCGCGCTTCGAGCCGGCGATCGTCGAACAGCAGCAGAAATTGCTCGATCTGCAGGCGCGCGTGGGGATTCCGATCAAGGATCTGAAAGAGATCAACCGCCAGATGTCGACCGGCGAAGCCAAGGCGCGCCGCGCCAAGCGCGAGATGACGGAAGCGAACCTGCGGCTCGTGATCTCGATCGCGAAGAAGTACAC
>JACQOK010000331.1 GCA_016202565.1 Betaproteobacteria bacterium
ATCTACAAGCGCATGTGCGAGCGCGGCTCGGGTGTGATCGTCAACGTGATCGGCGCGGCAGGCGAGAACCATCGCGCGAACTACATCGCCGGAACCACGGGGAATGCTTCACTGATCGCGTTCACGCGGGCGCTCGGCGGAGAAAGCGCCGACCATGGCGTGCGCGTCGTGGGCGTCAATCCCGGACGCATCCTGACCGAGCGCCAGATCGACCACATCCAGGATCGCGCGGAAAAGGAGCTCGGCGACCGCGGGCGCTGGAAGGAAGTCCTCGCGAAGATGTCGGAGAAGCTGCCGTTCAAGCGTACCGGTGATCCCTCCGAAGTCTCGGACTTGGTCTGCTATCTCGCGTCCACGCGCGCGTCGTATATCAGCGGAACGGTCGTTACGATCGACGGCGGTGCCGCGACGCGCCCGCGCGCATGAAGCTCATAACATGAAATCGGGGACAGACCGACCAGGACAGACCCCGTTGTTGCGGATAACCGCTACTCGGCCGGCTCGACCGCTGCGAGAAAAGCATCGATTCCGCCCGCTTGGATGAAAGCAAGTGCGCAGGCGAGCGCCGGATCGGGCGCCTTTCGCCCCGGCGCACAGCGCGACTCTTCGACACGCGCCTTGGGCGGTGGTGGCTCTTCCGAGCCCGGAAGCGCATGTGCCCGATCGGCTTCGCGGCGCCGGTTGCCGGATCCGGCGGCTTGGGCGGGCACGAGCTCGATGTCCGGACCGACGCCCGTACGCTGCACGCTGCGGCCGGATGGACCGTGGTACAGCGCGGTGGTCAGGCGTAGTGCGCCCTTTCCTGCGCCCAGCGAAACCATGGATTGAACGCTTCCCTTGCCGAAGCTGCGCCGCCCCATGACGGTGGCCCGGCCGTTTTCCTGGAGAGCCGCGGCGACGAGTTCCGCGGCCGAAGCGGTGCGGCCATCGATCAGCACCACCATCGGCACGCCCTCGAACTGCTCGCCGGGATGGGCGTTCCAGCTGCGGCGGTTGACGCTGGTACGGCCCTGCAGCGAAACGATCTCGCCCTCGCCCAGAAAAGCGTCCGCCGTTATCACCGCCTGGCGAAAAAGTCCTCCGCGGTTCCCGCGCAGGTCGAGAACAAGCGCGCGCGGGGTTCCGCTGGCAGTCGCATCGGCAATGGCTTTCTCCATCGCTGCCGACAGCGAACGCGTGAAGGTCGCAAGGCGCAGCACCAGCACGTCGCCCTCCATGCTCCAGCGCACCGGTTCCCTGCGGATCAATTCGCGGACGATGGAAACCGAGAACAGGTCTTCGTGTCCGCCGCGGCGGATCATCAACTCGATCGAAGTCGCCGGCTCGCCGCGCATCCGGGAAACGGCTTCGGGCAGCGTCATGCCTTGCACCGGCTGGTCATCGAAACGGACGATGAGGTCGCCGCTTTGCAGGCCCGCCCGCGCCGCCGGTGTGCCGGGCATCGGGGCGACCACGCGCACCAGCCCGTCCACCATCTCCACCTGGAGGCCCAGCCCGCCAAAACTGCCCGAGATGGCACTGCGATGGTCGCTCGCCGCGCGTGCGTCCAGGTAGCGGGAGTACGGGTCCAGCGTAGCGAGCGCCGCGTTGATCGCTTTGGTGAAGACCTCCCCCGGCGCGCCTGATTCCGGCTCCAGCGGTTCGAGCGTCTTCAGCGCTGCGGCTATCAGCTGCGGCACATCGACCTCCCGCGCATAGCTGCGGTGGACTCGCTCCAGCACCGTTCCGAATAGTTCGCGGTGAACCTCCGCCTCATCCCCTGGTTTCACTGCTCGCAGATACGCGGATTCGAGCGGCGCCAGGAGTTCGTCCGTAACAACCGGCGCGGCGGCAAGACCGGCGCCGCATGCAGCAAACAGCCACGCCGCAGTAGACGCCCGAAGAAAACGGAGCCAACGTGTCATAGTCGATGCCCGGCTTGTTGCGTGTCAGATCGCGTTAAGTGTAATACAAACACTCAGCGATCATAGAGGTCTCGCAGCTTGACCCAGGACATCGTGTCAGGCAGCCCGGCTTCGTCACGCCCTTTGGGAACGAGATCGAGGTAGTGATACGCCGTGTTCATCATGTCGAGCCCGCGGCCGTAGGTCGAGTAGGTGCGAAAGACCGTGCCGCTCTCGTCCTTC
The DNA here is from genome assembly GCA_016202565.1 of Betaproteobacteria bacterium. Classification (GTDB taxonomy): domain Bacteria; phylum Pseudomonadota; class Gammaproteobacteria; order Burkholderiales; family SG8-41; genus DSOT01. Next base: position 2,127 of record JACQOK010000331.1, read on the forward strand.
GCGAACACGCTGATGCCGGGCATGTCCGAGTTGGCGTGCTGAAGCTTGGCGAAGTTGTAGGTGGCGTCGCCGCGGGCCAGGGCGTCGGGTTGGAACGAGACTTCGAAGTCGTAGTTGAAATCGGATTCGTCCGACGATACCCACTTGAACGTCCAGCCGAGGCGCCGGGCGAAGGCCTGAAGCTTGGCGAGCGGCGCGCGCGAGATGGCGGCGAAGGCGACGTCGCGCGCCCGCAGGTGGGCGGTGATGCCGTTGAAGTTGTCGGCCCAGAACGAGCAGCTCTTGCAGCCGACTTCCCACTCGGGCGCGAACATGAAGTGGTAGACGACGAGCTGGCTTCGATCGCCGAAGAGCTGCGCCAGCGTCTCCCGGCCGTCCGGTCCGTCGAACGTGTAGACCTTGTCGACGCGCATCCAGGGGAGCGCACGGCGCTCCGCGCTGAGTTGCTCGCGCAGGCGGGTAAACTCCTTCTCCTTGGCCAGGAAGCGCTTTCTTGCTTCCACCCATTCGTCCTTCGAAACGACTTCATGCGTTGTCATGGCATCTCCTTTTGCTGTGTTCGTCGATAGCTTAGCTCCCGCGGCGGCGAAGCGTGAGTAACAACTGTGACGCGTTTTCGCGGCGTAGGATGCGGGCATGGATTCGCTCGTCACGGCGGCAGCGAGGGCGCTCCAGGCAGGCGACCCCCTGGGCGCGCTCAAGCGGATCGCGCTTCGGAACGACGCGCCCGCGCTCGCCCTGCGCGGGATCGCCATGGCCC
>JACQOK010000308.1 GCA_016202565.1 Betaproteobacteria bacterium
TCGTTAGTCCCAGGTCGCCTGCGTCGTGGCCCGTATGCCGCCTCAACGCATCAACCGGAGCAGCATGCTACTTGCGCTTTCCGCCGCGGGATTTTCCCTTGACTGGAGGCCAGCCGCCTTTTGGCCGCACGCGCTTGTACCAATCGAGGATCTGCTCGCCGGTCCATACCAGCGTGTCGGGCCGGTTGCAGACGTGCTCGAGGATGCGGCGCAAATGCCGGGCCCGGTGCGGCACACCCATGATGTACGGATGCAGGGTGAAGCACATGATGCGCGAAGAGCCCCCTGCAGCGTCCTCGATCAGCTGGTCGAACTGGTCGATCGCCCGATCCGCGTATTCGGCCGCGCGGTGTCCCTGGATGAGCAGCATCGCAAGATCGTTCAGTTCCTGCGTATAGGGGATGCTCACCAGCGTGCCGTGCTTGGTGCGCAGATCGACCGGCTGATCGTCGAGCACCCAGTCGGCAACGTACTCGAAGCCGGCCTCGGCGAGCCAGTCCACGGTGTCGTGCGTCTCGGCGAGCGCGGGGCCGAGCCAGCCCTTGGGCGGCTTGCCCGAGTATTCCTTGAGGCGCTTGAAGACGCGGTGAATCATGTCGCGCTGGTCGGGTACCGCCGGCAGCGCCCGCTGGATCCAGCCATGGCCGACCAGATCCCAGCCCGATCCCAGGCACGCATCGACAATCTGCGGATAAACGTCGCACACCGTGCCGTTCAGCACGAGCGAGGCGGCGACGCCGAACTCGTCGAAGATCTTCTTCATCCGCCAGAATGCGACACGGTTGCCGTACTCGTGCCACGCCCAGTTGGGAATGTCGGGCACGCTCTTCGCCACGCCGCCCGGCGGATTGACCACCGTGCGCGGCATCGGCTGATCGATCACCCAGTTTTCAACATTGACGCACGGCCACACCACCACCTTGGCGCCGCCCGGCAACGGCAGCGGCGGCCGGCCGGTGATCGGTACGTAGTCGAGACGGTCGGTCGGCCAATCGAATTTCATTCTCCCCTCCCTGTTACAAGCTATTTCAATAATGGATTGAAACCGCCGATGCACGCCGATGGACGCCGATAACATCGACACCGAAGACATCGTTTTAAGCAGGAGATTTCATCTGCGTTTATCGGCGTTTATCTGCGGCTAATGGATTTTGCGGAAGCAGCCGGTAGGTCGCACTCGCACGGCAGACGGATGTGCCGCGCTCGTCGGTGACCTCGGCCTCGGTGAACGCCACGCTCCGCCCTCCCCGCACGACCGCTCCGTTACACACCAGCTCGCCATGAGCCGGCGCGAGATAGTTCAGCGTCAGCGATATGGTCGCCACCGCCGCGCCCAGTTCGACGGTGGAACGCACCGCCTGCGACATCGCGGCGTCCACCAGCGCGGCGACCGCGCCGCCATGCACCTCACCGCGGGAATTCCCGAAATGCTTCCGATAAGGCAGACGTATCGCGGAGCGCCCGTTCGCCAGCGCATCGAGTTCGAGCCCGAGATGTTCGTAAAACGGCGGCGAGGACCGCCACTGGGCGGCGGCGCGCTTCTTGCCGGTTGCCATGGCGGGCGTTACGCTCCCTCCGCCGCTTCGGGATTCCACTGCCCCTTCCGCATGCGCGTGATCGTAATGCTCTTGAACACGCCCTTCTGCGTAAAAGGGTCGCCATCCGAAAACGCCTTGGCTTCGGCGCGGCTTCCCACATTGACGACGAACAGGCTGCCGATCGCCTCGGTGCCCTCGTCGTTCTGCGTCGCGCCCGCCAGCACCAGAATGTTTTTCTTGCTTTGCAGGTAATCGCGGTGAGGCTGCAGCACCGAGGCACGAATTCCGGCGGTGTCCGGATTGTCGATGCAGGAAATGACCCAGAGCATGGTAGTCTCCCTTTGGATTCAGATGGCTTGAAGTAGCGCACGCTTTGCCATAGCGTGCGCGCTAAGGCGGATCATATGGCATTTCGTCGTGTGATCATAAACCGATGCCGCTGCAGGCGCCTGAGCCGGCTTTCGTCCCCGGGAAAAACTGCTGGAGGCGGGTCGGCGGTTGTCTCTCCTACAACCTCCTGCGCTGGACGGCACGGACGCCGACCTTTGCAGCCGGGGCGCCCGGGCGTTTTTGTGCCGACCTTTCCGGATTACCGGCGTTCGCCGTAGCTGCCGACTCGGCCGCGCCCATCGAATAGACGAGCGCCTCGAGATCTTCGCGCAGTTCGTCTGGAAGCGTTAGTCTGCCGATGCGTTGAAGGCGCGCTTCCCGCGTCGATAGTTCGAGCATTCCGGTGAGGTAGAGCAGCAGGTCCCGGGTCGTGTATCTCGAGGCCGTACCCGCACGCCAGAAGTCACGGGGCAGGTCGGGGTAGGCGCTGTTCCGGCCGGGAAACAACGCCCGCAGCACGAAACCGAGGCAGCTCATGCAGGTGCTGCGCGGACCGTCGTTTTCGCAATAGGGCGTTTTTCCTTCGATCCAGGGATGGATACGGTCCGGCAGTGCTTTCTGCAGCGCCTTCATCGCGGCATCGTCCGGGAAAGGGCGTATCCCGTAGAGATGCCAGACTTCGTAATCCTTCCCGCCCGCCGGCACCACGCCCGCTTCGATGAACGGCGATACGACTGCCCCCAGATCCGGGAACGACCATGCGATCCGCTGATCGGGCAATTCGATGCCGACCTGGATCTCCAGCGTTTCATCCGGCGCTCTGACGAGAAAATAATGAACGTAGCCGGCCTGTCCGGCGCCCGCCGTCATCGCAGTGATGACGGGCTTGTCTGCGCGCCTCGCGCCCGCCGGACGCGCACGCCGGGGACTTTCGGCAAGCGGCTTGGTGGCAAGCACGACCGCTCGTGCGCTCGATATCATCCGGATGAAGCGCGTGTACTGGGTTTCGGCCGCGGCGGCGTGCCCGGTGATCGACTCGCTTTCGCCCGGCAGCGATGCGTGCGCGCCGTCGGGATGAGCGAGGCACAGAGTCAAGGCCAGCGCGGCAGCGCCCGCAACGATGTCGTAAAATGCCTTTCGCATCCTCGGCGATCCCTTTTAACCCACGCGCTCGTGCAGCAGCGTGTATTTTTTCCAAGCCGCCTGTTCGATCGTGATACCAAGGCCGGTGACGAAAATTTCGATGCGATCGACCATGATTGGTCTCCGGTCGGCCGTGATAACTATAGCGCAAATAAAATGGAATAGAATGCGAAGGGCGAGAGTCGAATAACGCGAGACCTGCAACCATGAGAACCACGTCCTCAGCGCACCGAAGCACCCAGGCCGAGTGCCGGATCGCGCCGATCGAGGCGGCGCTCGGCGCGGAAGTCCGCAACGTGGACCTGCGGCGGCTGGATGACCTGACATTCAGGATCATTCACGCGGCCTGGCTCGACCACGTTCTACTGGTCTTCCGCGGCCAGATGTTGGGCGCCGAGGATCTTGTCCGCCTCGTGCGGCATTTTGGCACGCCGGTCACCTCCTCGACGTTGCATGAGCGCAGCCTGGACGAGCGCACCGGCAATCAGCTCTTCAATCTTCCGCCCGAGGTGACGGTCGTCTCCAACGCGCAGGAAAACGGCAGGTCGGTCGGCATACTGGGCGATGGCGAAATCGCGTGGCACTCGGACTTTTCCTTCAAGGAGAGGCCCACCGCCGCCCGCATGCTGGCCGCCATGGAGGTTCCGCCGCTGGAGCGCGGCGGCAACACCTTTTTCCTCAATGCCTACGCGGCATACGATGCGCTTCCCGAAGCGTTGAAAAAGCGCATATCGGGAAGGACCATCAAGCAAGGCAACATTGTCGACACCGCGATGAAGCTGCGGCCCGGCGCTTCGCTTTCCGACGATATCCGGCAAACGCCCGGCCCGAGCCACCCGATCATCTCGACCCATCCTGAAACGGGATGCAGCACGTTATTCCTCGGGCGAAGACACAGCGCTTACGTCAACGGTGCGCCGCTGGAGGAATCCGAGGCGCTGCTGGACGAACTGTGGACACACGCCACACAGCCCCGGTTTTGTTATGAACACCGCTGGGCCGTCGGGGACGTGGTGGTCTGGGACAATCGCGCCACCCTGCACCGCCGGGACGCGTACGATCCGGCGAGCCGGCGGGTCCTGTACGCAGCGCAGGTCGAGGGACATCGGCCCTACGAAGCGGCCGATGCGCTCAGCCGGCCGGCTCATCCCCGCTCGAAATTGTTCTCGTCGTAGTCGCAGCATGCTCGACCAGAAAATCAAGCCGAGTTTCATCGTGAAATATCTTGACCAGTACGTCATCGGTCAGGATGACGCCAAGAAGATACTGGCGGTCGCGGTTTACGCGCATTACCGGAAAATAGAAAAGTCGCAGCACGACAACGTCGAAATGGCGAAGAGCAACGTCCTGCTCATCGGCCCTTCCGGCACCGGCAAAACCCTGGTGTGCGAAACGTTGTCGCGAGTCCTGGACGTTCCGTTCGTGACGGCGGACGCCACTTCCCTAGCACAGACCCGGTATGTCAACGAGGAGATCGAGGCCATCCTGCAGCGGCTCCTCGACAAGGCGGACGGGAACGTCGGGCGCGCCCAGCACGGGATCGTCTTCATCGACGAAATCGACAAGCTCAAGGCGACCGATGGTCAGCCGCGCAGCGTTTCAGGGGCAAGCGTGCAGCACGCGCTGCTGAAGATCATGGAAGGCTCCCCGGTCAAGCTGCGCGACGCGCAGTATCTCGACACGACCAACATCTTGTTCATCTGCGGCGGGGCGTTCGTCGGCCTGGAGGACATCATGGCGAAGACCCATGGCTACGGGTTCATCGCCACCTCCGACGACGACGATAACCAGAACATCCTGGACCGGCTCAATTCACGGGTAAAACCCACCGACTTGTTCGAGTACGGGTTGATTCCGGAATTCACCGGCAGGCTGCCCATCATCGCGCGCTTCCAGGATCTGAGCCGGGACATGCTGGTCCGGATCATGACCGAGCCCAGGAACTGCATCTACAACCAGTTTCGGGAAATATTCCGGAACGAGGGCGTCGAACTCAGCGTCGACCAGCGGGTATTCCAGCAGATCTCGGATCTCGCCATCGAATACAGGACCGGTGCCCGCAGCCTGCGGGGACTGTTCGAGGAGTTGATCACGCCGATCCTGTTCGTGGTTCCGGACGATCCCGGCGTGCAGAAGGTCGAGATCACGTCGTTGTTTACCGAACCCGCCTTTACCCGAAAGCCGTGAGCGCGCGCGGGTGAGAGGTCGAGGTGCCTCTCCCTCGTCACAGGCTCGCGAGGACCTTCCCCCAGCGCGGATCGGGCCGGTGCAGCATGCGCTCCCCGGCAGCATGGAGCGCCGCCCAAGTCGTGGACAGAATGTTGAGCAGCACCGGCCGTCCGTACTGCGCCTCGAGCAAAGGCACGGCGTGGATGGCGAACCACAGGCCGCCGGGCATCAGGAGCGCCTGGGCATCCGGCGCCGCGCGCAGGACCTCACTCCCCAACTCGAGCGCGAGCTGATGGTCGTCGGCCGCGCGGGAATGCTTGTTCTCCTCGAGCGAGCGCGCGCGTGAACGGCAGGCGACGACTTCGATCCCGGCCGCGGCGAGGTAGCGCGTCAGCGCCGTATTCACGCGCTCCGGCCAGCGGGTCGCCAGCGCAATCCGGGTCGCGCCGAAGTGCTGCAGCGTTGCTATATGCGCTTCGAGGTCCGTGTCGCACGGCAGCCCGGTTCGCCGCTCGCCTTCGGCAAGGATCTCCCGCATCTTGCTCCGCCCGAGGGCTGAAGCAACCGGCACGCCGCTCAATGAGATTCGATCCACCTTCTTCGAGGCGAGCAGAGCGAAGCGCTGCCAGAGTGTGGGCAGCTCCTGCTCGACGGCCGCGAGCGTGTAGTCCGTAAGATTGAGCCCGGTTGTCAGCAGCATCATGCCCTCGGGGGCGACGCGGTAGAACTGGTAGGCGTCGAGGTCGGTATAGAGA
>JACQOK010000311.1 GCA_016202565.1 Betaproteobacteria bacterium
ACTGCAGTCGCTTCGTTGGATGAAATCACCTTCAGCTTTTTCCTCTGTGACATCGTTCGCCTACCTTTCGACAGTAATTTTACGAAGGTAGGTGTCTCACGTTACATTGACACAAACGGGCAGGCCTGAGAAACGCAGTTACCGAAAAAAGATCAGCCACATTACGATAGAGAAAAGCACTATCGCGAAAGCAGCCGCATAAAGCACGGCCTTCCATGCGGCATTACCTCGAGCCTTGTTGTTGTCGGTAGACATGCTGCTCCGTACAAATGACTGGCTAAAGAGTCAACCGCTTCACCGAGACGAGCATCGAGACTACTAACACGAGTGCGATGTAAATCACGAGTCGCGCTCGGCCAGTCGTTGTCGTTAGGGTGAGACATGGGCTGCCCGGCAGGACTCGAACCTGCGCTCTCAAAGGTTTGAAACCTTGCCGCTCTTGCCGCTAAGCTACGGGCAGTTGAACGCTGAGAATCCACGGCGAGGGGAGCAACGGCTCAGTCGCAAACCGCCGCTCCCCGCCATCGCAACGGCAAATCCACCTTGCACGGCGATGGCACTCGTTAGGACCGCACACAGACGGCCCGAGTTTCGGCAAAAGCCGAATGGAGTATGCGGGTTTTCATTAAGTGACATACTCCCCGGCGCCCAGTGGGCAGTCTGAATCTTGCGCTGACACATGAACGAGTAAATAGGGTATGTCGTGCTAAAGCTTTATGGCAGCGATAATGAGGCCGGCCAACGTGAGCAGAACGGGTATTAACCACTTCCACTCATGCGCGACGAAAGCGAAAATCGCGCTGACGGCTCGCGCGGTCCAATGGCGTCGATAAAACCCGATTGATACTATGATGACCGGCGAATTCGGATTGTCCCGTGGCGGCGGGATATACTCCCCTTGCCACCATCGTTTGATTTTCTCTCGCAACCGTTGCGGTAGCATCGTCGCGGTTCCCGCTTTTTTTGCCCCCCGCTTCGGCGGGGTTCCCTTCCCCCTCGATTCCCTACGCCAGCATCGCTATGCGGGCCGACATCACGAGGGCCATGTTGTTCTTTTCCAGCGACTATCAACTATCCGCAGCAGATGGCTTGCGAGGACGATCATCTCCACCGCTTCTGGCGAAACAGCGACGTTTCGGTGACTATGCGGATTCTTGTAACTGCCAAGCGCGCCGGCCATGAGGTTCGATAGCGCCTGCTGCTCCGCAGCCACCTGTTTTTTGTCGGTAAGCGGCCCATTCCCAACTTTGAACGCTTTCCGCGCCAAATCAGACCCGATATCTGTTGCCTCCAGACAGGCAGCCTCTCGAATCCATATTTCAAGCGCCTTGTATGCTTCGGATACGGCCGTATCGAACAGACCCCTAACGAAGTGACCGAAGCAGCGCTCGGCAATAGCAGGGTGGAGTTTTTCTTTCGGAAGCTCCAAGGCCTTGCGATATTCCGTGAAGCCGGCCGCAGTGCCGGCCTTCCTGCCGAGTCTTGTTACGAACACCCACCCATCGGTTCCGCCCTCTGAGCGAGGCGCAATAAGTCCGCTGGAGTGCAGCCAGGCCCAAGCCTCTGCTATTTGATGGTTGATTTCATTCCAGTGCTGTTCGGGGTATGGCGACGATCGAGAATTGCCGGTGAAGATCCCAGTGTAATTTCGGAGATTCAGCAGCGATTGATCGTCAGGACGAAACGAACAGAGGTGTTGAAGAATCGTGCCGGCAAGCTCCGGCGCCTCTAGCGATACAAGAGTCTGCGTATCCGGAAATAATTCGGTGACGCTTTTCATATCCCCTATCCAGCATCGCTACGCGGGCCGTGGCCGGCGACCCGTGTTACTCGCACACGAGCTGCCCAGGATTCTGCTCGGTGCAGCGCAGATGTTTGATGAGAGTCGCCTGGATGCAGTGCGGATTCCCGTATTCGTTCCGGTAGCAGTAAGTCCGCAACTGATGGTCCCATGAGTATCGCTGGCCGTCGCGGTAAGTGAACGGTCTGCTTGTCCTTACCTGCACGCCAGTATCGATGCACGTCTGGATAGGTCCGTTTCCGGTGTCGTAGCAACTAGGCTTGACCTGCGCGCTCGCTGGCGCGATAACGGCGGCACACAGCACAGCAACGATCAGCGGTTTCATGTGGGTTCCTCCCCTTGCGGCTTTACTTTTGGGAACCTCATGATACGCCGAGTAGCACGACCCGCGATTCAGGTCTGCGGTAAATGAGGCGATCTGGTCGTTCGACGCTTTGCGTAGTGGGCCTGCTGCGCTCGCGGGCATCGGCCGGTATGTCGGCATGGGCCGATTCAGCAGGGCGCATTGTGGCAGCTCCACCTTTTCCCGTCGGCTTGCACTTACGATGCACTTACAAACGTTCTGTATTTCCGGAGCTACCGCATAAGTCTTTGTTTTCTGGCACCCCGGAGACGAATCGAACGTCCGACCTGCCCCTTAGGAGGGGGCTGCTCTATCCACTGAGCTACCGGGGCGTTGGGTGATATTATACAAGCCCTTACAGCGCTATCTCCCATTTCCCCATGATTAAGAGCGTCGATCACATCGTGCTCACCACGCGCGACCTCGACAAGTGCATCGATTTCTACACGCGCGTGCTCGGCATGCGGCTCGAGCACTACGGGAAGGGGCGCATCGCGCTCCGCTTCGGTGACCACAAGTTCAACGTGCATCCGCCGGGTTTCGACGCCGGCATCAAGGCGCGAACGCCGACGGCCGGCTCGCTCGACCTGTGTTTTCTAGCTGATCGGTCGCTCGAAGAGGTGATTGCGCAGCTCGAACGGCACGGGGTCCCGATCGAGGAAGGACCCGTGGTGCGCACGGGGGCGCGGTTCGCGATCCGCTCGGTGTACGTGCGCGATCCCGATGACAACCTTATCGAAATTTCCGAACCTGCGGAAAAAGCTTAATGAAGCCGCCGATGAACGCCGATGGACGCCGATAGAAAATGGTGATTCGCAGAGTTTGATTCCTGGAGCCTTTCGATTTGGTCCTTTGCCGTCGCGCTCTTGATTCCGCTTTTTCCCGGTTCTGATGCCCCTCGTTACGCTTGATCAGGCGTGCCTCGCCTTCGGCCACGTGCCCCTGCTCGACCGCGTCGAGCTCACCCTCGAGGCGGGCGAGCGCGTGGCGCTGATCGGGCGCAACGGCAGCGGCAAATCGAGCCTGCTGCGAACGCTCGCGGGCCAGCAGCCGCTCGACAGCGGCGCCCTGTGGCGCAATACCGGGCTGCGCATCGCGCTGGTTGCGCAGGAACCCGTCCTCGATCCGGCTGAGAGCGTATTCGAAGCAGTCGCGCGGGGTGCAGGCGAAGTACACGGTACGCTGCTCGAATTCCACGAACTGTCGCACCAGCTCGCCGCCGTGCCACACGCCGCCGCGCTCGAGCGGATGAACGAGTTGCAACACCTGCTGGAGCACACCGACGGCTGGCGCATCAACACGCGCATCGAGTCGCTGATCAGCCGCTTTGGTCTTGACGCGGACGCGGTGGTCGGGCAGCTCTCGGGCGGCATCAGAAAGCGCGTCGCATTGGCGCAGGCGCTGGCAGCCGATCCGGAGCTGCTGCTGCTCGACGAGCCGACCAACCACCTCGACATCAACGCGATCGAGTGGCTGGAACAGCTCGTCGCGGATTTCGCGGGGTGCGTGCTCTTCGTCACCCACGACCGGCGTTTTCTCGACAAGGTCGCCACGCGCATCCTCGAACTCGACCGCGGAGCGCTCGCGAGTTTCACGGGGGGCTTTGCCGAGTATCGGCGGCGCAAGGAGGAAATGCTGAACGCGGAGTCGGTCGCCATCGCGCGGTTCGACAAGCTGCTGGCGCAGGAGGAAGCGTGGATCCGCAAGGGGGTCGAAGCGCGGCGCACGCGCAACGAGGGACGCGTGCGGCGGCTGGAGCAGTTGCGGCGCGCGCGTGCGGCGCGGCGCGAACGACTGAGTCAGGTGAGCTTCAACCTGGATCGGGGGGAGCGGTCGGGACAGATGGTGGTGGAGCTTCAGGAGGTGAGCAAGCGATTTGGCGGGACGCCGGTGATCGACAGGTTTTCGGCCCGTATCCTGCGCGGCGACAAAGTGGGTTTGATCGGACCCAACGGCTGCGGCAAGACGACGCTGCTGCGGCTGATGCTGGGGGAACTCGTGCCGGACGCGGGCAGTGTGCGGCGCGGCACGCGCCTCGCCGTAGCCTATTTCGACCAGCTCCGTGAGCAGCTCGACGAGGAATCGACGCTGGTCGACGCCATCAGCCCCGGTTCGGAGTATGTGGAGGTCTCCGGCGAACGCCGGCACGTCATCGGCTATCTCGGCGAGTTCCTGTTCCCGCCGCAGCGTGCCCGCGCCAAGGTGTCCTCGCTCTCCGGCGGCGAGCGCAATCGTCTGCTGCTCGCCCGCTTGTTCACGCGCCCGGCCAACGTGCTGGTGCTGGACGAGCCCACCAACGATCTCGACATCGAGACGTTGGAGCTGCTCGAGGCGCTGCTGCAGGACTACGGCGGCACGCTTTTCGTGGTGAGCCACGATCGCACGTTTCTGGACAACGTGGTGACCCAGGTCATCGCGTTCGAAGGCGAGGGGCTGCTGCGCGAGTATGCGGGAGGTTATTCGGACTGGGAACGGCAGCGGCGCGGCGCGCAACCTCTGGCCGAGGACGCGGCAAAGCGTCCGCCGCGAGCGGCGCCGTCAGCCCCGCGCGGCGCGGCGCCCCGGGCGAAATTGAGTTACAAGGAGACCCGTGAGCTCGAGGCACTGCCGCAGAAGATCAGCGGGCTCGAGGCGGAGCAGGCGAGCATCACTCGCGAGCTTGCCGATCCGGTGCTCTATCGCGACGCGCCGGAGCGCGTCAGGGCGTTGCAGGAACGCTACAGTGCGGTGGAAGATGAGCTGATGCAATGCCTTGCGCGCTGGGAGGAGCTGGAAACGCGGCACAAGGCCACACCGGGTGGCGCGCTGTAAAATATTCACCCCCACCCTGGCCCTCCCCCATCGAAGGGGGAGGGAATAGATTGATGAGCGACTTCTGGACGAACTGCGGTTTCAGGCTGCTCAAGCGCGGCAGCGACGGACACCTCGTCGTCACCGACGACTATCTGCGTGCCTACTATATGCGGCCGGAGCTCGCGCCGGTGCCTGAATCGTCTGATGCGGAGCGCGCGCTGCACGATGCGCTGATGGCGCAGCCGCGGCGCGAAGTGGCGGATGCGGAAATTGCGGCCGTCGGCGACGAAGATGCGCGCGAAAACTACCGCGTGATGCTGCGCTTCCGGCGCCAGTTGCTGGCAGCGTCCACGCTGGAGGCGTTTTATTTCGATCTGTTCCGCCGCGATGTCGCAGTACCGCCCGCCTTCGTACACCATACCGTCCAGGTGATCCTGCGCGGGATTCTCGACGGCAGCCGGGACGGCCTGGAGGCGCGCGCTGCGGAACTCCTGTTCCGCAAGCAGCGGGTCAGCATCAACGATGGGGCGATCATGCTGGCCGACGATGAGACGGTTGAAATGCACGCCGCAGGCAGTGCCGTGGGCGGCATCGGTCAGCTCATGCGGGACACGCAGGCACCGGCGCGGGTGGTCGAGCTCGACGTGCTCGACGAAAAGAACAGCGACGAGTACTGGCGGCGCGACGAACGTTTCGACACCGTGCTCAACCTCAATTTCGGACGCCCGGGGTGCCTTGCCCTGTGCCGGGTGCTCGAACGCTGGATCGCGCATTTCCACGGCGTGCAGGTCGCGGTCAAGCCCGTGCGCGAGATCCCGGACGATGACTGGAAATGGCACGTCGGCCTCGACGCCGAGGCGACCACGATGCTCAACGAGATTTATAATGGCGGCAACGTGGAGGAAGAACGCATGAAACGCATCATCGGATTGTTCCGCGTCGATTTTCCCGACGCGGCGGTGCTGCGCCCGGAATTGGCCGGCGCACCGGTGTTCCTGGGATTGGCGACGGCGCCCGACGGCACGCTGCGCGCGAAGCCGCAGAATCTGCTCGTCAATCTGCCGCTTGCAAGGACGGTATGACGGTGGAGGCGACGACCGCGGCCGAGCGCTGGGAGCGCATCGCAGCCGAGCCGGATGAGCGCATCAATCTCGCCGAGGGGGCGCTCGCGATCGCCGCGGAGGAATATCGCGATCTGGATATCGGTGCCTACCTCGACCGGCTCGACGCAATGGGCGCGACCCTCCAGCGCCGGCTGCGCCCCGACATCAGCACCACCGACTCGATTCTCGCTTTGAATCACTATCTGTTCGAGGAACTCGGCTTCGCCGGCGGTGCGGACTATTACGACCCGCGCAACAGCTTTTTGAACGAAGTGCTCGAGCGCAGGCTCGGTATTCCCATCACGCTGTCGGTGGTCTACATCGAAGTCGGTCGGCGCATCGGATTGCCGCTGCACGGAGTGTCCTTTCCCGCGCATTTCCTGGTGAAGTGCGCGCTGCGCGACGGCGCAGTCGTGCTCGACCCTTATGCCAGGGGCGTGTCGCTCGGCCTGGATGACCTGGTGCAGAGGCTCAAGGCATGGCGCGACGGGTTCGACCCGGACGCGGAACTGGTGAAGAACATGCTGACGGCCGCCAGCAACAGGGAGATCCTCGCGCGCATCCTGCGCAACCTGAGGGGCATCTACCTGCACCAGGGCGCGCTTACCAAGGCGCTCAACGCAGCCGACCGCATCATCACGCTCGCGCCGCGGGCGGCCGAAGAGTATCGCGATCGGGGCAGCATCTATCTCGACCTCGAATGCTTCCGCGCCGCGCTCGCCGACTTTCGCTCCTACCTGCTGCTGAAGCCCGAAGCGGAGGACGCCGAAGAGGTGCAACGGAAGACGGCGGAGTTGCAGCAGGTTGCCGCGCGCCTGAACTGACGACCTTCCGGCTTCGTTATTGCGGTGAGACGCCGGCCTCCTTGAGCACTTTCGCCCACTTCGCGATCTGCTCGCGCGTGAAGCGATCCATCTCCGCCGGCGTGCTCCCGACCGGCTGCATGCCGAAAGCGGCGAAGCGCTCGATGAAATCCGGCTCCCGCGCCATCCTGACGATCTCGGTATTCAACTGGCCGATGATCGAGCGCGGCGTTTTCGCCGGCGCGAGCAGCCCGAGGAAGCCGCTGACATCGAATCCCGGCAAGCCGGCCTCCGCCATGGTCGGAAGGTCGGGCAGGGCGGGCGAGCGCCTGGCGCTGGTGACCGCGAGTCCGCGCACCCGGCCGCTCTTGAGATGGGGCAGCACGACCGGCAGGTTGGGAAAGACCACGGCGATGTCGCCGCCGATGAGCGAGCCGATGGCGAGCGCCGCGCCCTTGTAGGGCACCTGGACGACGTTGATTCCGGCCATCGACTTGAGCAGCTCGATGCTGAGATGAGGCGAGCTGCCGAGACCGGAATTCGCGAAATTGAGCTTGCCGGGCTGTGCCTTGGCTGCGTTGATGACGTCCTTCACCGATTTCCATGGCGTGGCAGCGCTGACCGTCATCACGAGCGGCGGGCCGCTTGCGATCAGGCTGACCGCGGTGAAATCCCGTACGGGATCGAACGGCGCCTTCACGACACTCGGGTTGATCACGTAGTTGATGCTGTTGATGAGCAGCGTGTAGCCGTCAGGGGCGGCTTTGGCGACGAGGTCTGCGCCGATGTTGCCGCTCGCGCCGGGACGGTTGTCGGATACCACGGGCTGGCTCACGCTCTCGGCGAGCCTTTGCGCGACGACGCGGCCGGTGATGTCGGAAAAACCGCCCGCCGGGAACGGAATGACGAAGCGGATCGGCTTCGTGGGGAATGCCTGGCGGGAAGCGCCGGCGCTCTTGTCGAGAGATGCCGCGGCGTGAGCACGAAAGCTGCCGGGAGCGAGCCCCGTGACTGCCACGGCCAGCGCCGCCGCAAGGATTCCTGGTCGTTTCATCTTCTGCTCGAGCCGGAATCGCTCAAAGTTGTCGCCCGGATACCGGATTGGCTGGAAGCGCCGGCGATTCAGCCGGCGATCATCGGGCGACCGGCGCCCAGAAGCGCACGATCCGCGCTTTTTGACTCTGCGGCGCTGCCGCGCCGCGCTCGGCAGCCGCCGGTTCCCTCGCCGCCGGTTGTGGCTGCTGCGCCGCGCGCGCCGCTTGTTCGAGAGCTTCCAGCTGCGCGGGGGTGGGGGCCTCGCCACTGATCAGTATCGAGCCACCGGTCGGGTCGGGAAATGGGCTATCCCGTCGTTCGCTGCGCGGTTTCATCTTGATGTCGACGTCCTCGTCCTGTTCCTTGGGCGGACTGCCGTCGTAAACCAGGCTGCGGCGCCGCTGCAGATACGCGTCGCGCACGAACTCATACGGATCGAGCGCGGCGGTCTCGAGTATCTTGCTGGCGTCGAGCAGTTCCGAGCGGCGGTTGACCGCGCGCACTCCCCACAGGATATTGCGGTCGCGCGTCGGATCGACGTAGGTCAGGGGATCGGTCTTGAAATCCACGAATACGCCGACCGAGTCGCGCAGGCTGCTCGGCCCCAGGATGGGCAGCACGATGTACGGTCCGTCGCCGATGCCCCAGTAACCCAGCGTCTGTCCGAAATCCTCGTCGTGCTTTTCGAGTCCCAGCTCGGTCGCCACGTCGAACACGCCCAACAATCCCACGGTGGTGTTCACCACGATGCGGCCGACATCGGACACCGCGTTTACGAACTTCGCCTGCAGCAGGTTGTTCAACGCGACGATGACGTCGTTGATATTGGAGAAGACATTGTGCACCCCGGTGCGCACGAACTGGGGCAGCACGCCGCGGTAGATTTCCGCCGCCGGCTTGAGCAGCGTGGTGTCGAACCCATCGTTGAACGTATAGATGCCGCGGTTGATCGGTTCCAGCGGATCGCGGGGATTGCCCGTGCTGGCGCAGCCACCGAGCAGCGCAAGCCCAGCCACCGCGCAAGTCAGCGACACGCGAAACCGGGCAAAGAAATAGTTCATCGGGAATATTCCAGTGGCGGTTTTGTTGTTTGGGCCTGGGCATTATAGCAAGCCTGCGGCGTCGGCGGTAAACGGCCGGAATGGGTGCACCGGCGCAGTGCATGGACCCGGTTTGGAGATGGGGTGGCCCGGTTGTTATAATCGCGAGAATGAGACGACGGGCCCTCCGTCGCATCCCATCTCATCCTGAAGGAATCCGACCATGCTCCAGAAAGTGAAGCCCGCATTTCAGTTGAAGGATATGAGCCTGTTCCGCCAGCAGTGTTACATCAACGGGGAATGGGTGGACGCCGACAACAAGGCGACGCTCGCCGTGCACAACCCGGCGGACGGCCAGCAGCTCGGCACGGTTCCGAACCTGACCGCCGCCGAGACCCGGCGCGCGATCGAGGGAGCCCACGCGGCGTGGCCGGCGTGGCGGGCCAAGACCGCCAAGGAGCGCGCCGGCATCCTGCGCAAATGGCACGATCTCATGATGGCCAACCAGGAAGACCTCGCGATACTGATGACGGTCGAGCAGTGCAAGCCGCTTGCCGAATCCCGCGGCGAAATCGCTTACGGCGCCTCCTTCATCGAGTGGTTCGCGGAGGAGGGAAAGCGCATCTACGGCGACACCATTCCGTCGCCGACGGCGGACCGGCGCTTCGTGGTGATCAAGCAGCCGATCGGGGTATGCGCGGCGGTATCGCCGTGGAATTTTCCCAAAGCGATGAACACGCGCAATGCCGGCCCGGCGCTTGCCGCCGGCTGCACCATGGTGATCAAGCCTGCCTCGGCTACGCCGTACTCGGCGCTGGCGCTGTGCGAGCTGGCCGAGCGCGCCGGCATTCCGAAGGGCGTATTGTCGGTCGTCACCGGTGCGTCCGGCCCGATCGGCACGGAACTCACGACCAATCCGCTGGTGCGCAAGTTCACGTTCACCGGCTCCACCGCGGTCGGCAAGCAGCTGATGCAGCAATGCGCGAGCACGGTCAAGAAAGTGTCGCTCGAACTGGGCGGCAACGCGCCCTTCATCGTGTTCGACGACGCCGATCTCGACTCCGCGGTCGAAGGCGCGATGGCGTCCAAGTACCGCAATACGGGCCAGACCTGTGTTTGCGCGAACCGCCTCTTCGTTCAGGACGGCGTGTACGACGCGTTCGCGAAGAAGTTCGCGGACAAGGTGGGCAAGATGAAGGTCGGCAACGGCCTGGAGGAAGGCGTGGTGCAGGGACCGCTCATCGACATGAAGGCCGTGGAGAAAGTTGAGGAGCATATCAGCGACGCAGTCGACAAGGGCGCGCGCGTGATCGTCGGCGGCAAACGCC
The DNA here is from genome assembly GCA_016202565.1 of Betaproteobacteria bacterium. Classification (GTDB taxonomy): domain Bacteria; phylum Pseudomonadota; class Gammaproteobacteria; order Burkholderiales; family SG8-41; genus DSOT01. The sequence continues at coordinate 10,247 of JACQOK010000311.1, forward strand.
ACGAAAAGGGCGGACAGTACTTCCAGCCCACGGTGCTCGCCGATGTCACGACCGCGATGAAAGTGACGCGCGAGGAAACGTTCGGGCCGGTGGCGCCGCTCTATCGCTTCAAGACGGAAGAGGAACTCATCCGGCTCGCCAATGACACCGAATTCGGTCTCGCGGCGTATTTTTACAGCCGCGACATCGGCCGCGTGTGGCGTGTGGCCGAAGGGCTCGAATCGGGCATTATCGGGATCAACGTCGGAATCATCTCGAACGAGGTCGCCCCGTTCGGCGGCGTGAAGGAATCGGGCATCGGCCGCGAAGGCTCGAAGTACGGGATGGAGGAGTTCCTGGAGGTGAAATACCTCTGCATGGGCGACATCAACAAGTGAGCCCGTTGCAATGAATGCCATCGCGCGTGACCGCGTGATGGCGTTTTTGTCTGCGATTCGTTTCTCTAAGTCCTCGATCCTCAATCCTCGATCCTCAATCCTCAATCC
>JACQOK010000312.1 GCA_016202565.1 Betaproteobacteria bacterium
ATGAAGACTTCCGCATTCGCGACGCTGCCGGCGACGATCGACGGCGCCTTGAAGATCCCGGCGCCGATGACGATGCCGACGATCATCGCGCAGGCGTCGAGGACGCCGAAGGTCGGCCGCGGCGCTGCGGCCGCGGAAGCCGGCTCCTGCCGGGCGGCGCTCACCGTGACGCGCTTTCCGCAGCGTCGAGCGCGCTCATGCGCAGCTCACCGCGCTTTTTCAGCCGTGCGGTCCACTTGATCGGCTTCTGCCCCGTTCCAACCGTCACCGTGCCCTCGATCGTGTCCTGCTTGACCTGCCCCTGAAAGCGGTGCTTGACCAGGCCCGTCCCCTGCGGCGCATCGATTTCGAAACTTACCCGGTCGCCGCGCACGTTGAAGATCGGCAACCGCGCGTTTTTGCCGTCGACGCGCAAGTCTCCACTGACCCTTTGAAAGCTTTGATCGAAGTCGAACTCGTAGATCACGCCGCGCCCGACGACGTATAGGAGCGACACCCACAGGCCGGCGATGACGGCGGGCACCACCCAGAAGAAAACATAGCTCTTGCCCGGATCGCCGACCGTCTTTTCGGGCACGTTCAGCGTTTTTTCCTCGTCGGGCTGCCATTCACCCATGTCGTAGTCGTGGGCCACCAACCGCGTTCCCGGCTTGAGTGCCAGGATCCTGGGCCGCAGCTTCTCGTTCATGTCCGGCAGCAGGTACGTCGTGATCACCGTCGCGCGCGACAGGTCGGTTTCGAACAGGTTCTGCTCGATGAACTGCGCGCGGTCGGCGACACCTTCGCGCTTCGCCGCGTCGCGCGCTCGTTTCAACAGCACCGTGTCGAGATCCACACCCAGGCCGCGTGCGCCGAATTTCTTCGCCGCCGTAATCACGATGCGCCCGTCGCCCGAGCCGAGGTCGATGACGAAATCGTTCGCCGCGACCTTCGCCATCTTCAGCATTTCGTCGACGGCGACCTGGGGCGTGGGCACATAGACCACGTCGCCCCTGCCTTCCTGCGCCCGGGCCGCCGCGGAAAACACCGCCGCCGCCAGCGCCGCTGTCAGTAACAACCGTTTTGCAATTCTCATTTCCTCTCCTCTGCGATCAGAGTACGCCGTGCCGCAGCCGGCGCCTCCGTGTTGATGTTCAATTTGCCGCGCGTCGTGCGCCCCGCGCGCCACTCCGTCTGCACAGCAGGGACAGTCCCATTCAGCACGACCCAGCCGCTGATCGAATCGCCGGCAACGCGGCCGCTGAACTCGTGGCGCACCTCGCGCCCGTCGATGTCCGCGACCAGCGTAAAACTGATGTTCTCCCCGCGCATTCGGCCTCCGCTGAAGCGTGCGTCCTTGCCCGCGACGAGCGGCGCGCCCTGCAGCATCTGGAAGGTCTGTTCGAGCGTGAGTTCATATTCGCGCAGCGCACCGGCGACGGTCAGCTGCCACCGCCACTTGCCCGAAGCGTCGGCTGGCACGATCCACAGGAAAACGTCACTCGACGGCGCGCCGTACGGTTTGTCCGGCACCGCCAGAGTGAGCTTGGCGTCCGGCTGCCAGTCCTCCAGGTCGAATTCGTGGGAGACGATACGGGTGCCGGGCTTGAGTTCCTTGAAGAACCGCGGGCGCAGCCGCATGTTGACCTGCGGAAACAGATACATCGTGACCACAGTGGCCCTGCTGATGTCCGTAACGAAGAGATTTCGCGTGAAGAAGGCAACCTTGTCGCTCACGCCCTGGCGCTGCGCTTCGCGCTGCGCGGTGCTGACCAAGGCGCCGTCGATGTCGACGCCGAAACCGCGCGCACCGTATTTCTTGGCGGCGGTGATCACGATCCGGCCATCGCCCGAACCGAGATCGATCAGGTAGTCGTCCGGACCGACTCTCGCGAGTCCCAGCATGGCGTCAACTACGTTCCACGGCGTCGGCACGTAGGGGACATCGGCCGTCTGCGCGGCCGCGATGCGGAAGCCGCCAACCACCGCGGCGAGGCACAGCAATCCTGCCGCTACCGCACGCACGCCGCGATGCAGGTTCGAGTTCATCGTGGCCCCTGCTCCCTGGCTCATGATCCTACCTTGGTCGCCTGCCATCTTATTTTGCTCTGGGTGTTCCCCACCCCGCGCCGGATTTCGCCTTCGATCACGGGGCCGCCGACCCGCCCTTCGAAATACAGGCTGGCCTCGCTATCGCGATCGTCGCTGTCGACCAGGACAAAGCTCAGGCGGTCGCCGCTCAATCTCGCCTCCCACATCTGCGTGACCTGTTCGTCGATGCGCGCCAGGCCGTTTACCTCCTGAAAGCGCTGGTTCAGTTCGATCTCGATGGTGCGGGGGCCGCCCGGCAGCGGCACCCGGGCGCGCCAGCGACCGGCGACCTTGGCCGGCACGACCCACAGGAACACATTCTTGCGTATCGTCGTTATATCGTCCGGCTTCCAGTCGTCGAGATCGAAATCGTGAGCGACGATGCGTGTGCCCGGCTTGAGATCGAGCAGCCTGGGCCGCAGGCGGCGGTTGACGCTGGGCAGGAGGTACATCGTGATCACCGTGGCCTGGCTGATGTCGGCCCTGAACAGATCCTGGCGGAGGAACTTGACGCGGTCCTCCACTGCCGCCTGCCGTGCGCTTTCTTCGCTCTGGAATATGAGGTGCTCGTCGAGCTCGACCCCGAGCGCGCGCGCGCCGAATTTTTTCGCTGCGGTAATGGGAATGCGTCCGTCGCCCGAACCGAGATCGATCACGAAATCTCCCGGGCGGACCTTCGCCAGCCGCAGCATCTCGTCCACCACGACCTGCGGCGTGGGCACGAACGGCACGTCGGTCGCCACCTGCGCGTGCACGGGCTTGCCGAGAACCAGCGCTGCGACCGCCGCGAATAGCGCCACGCATCGCCTCATCGATCAGCCCTCCCCGCATGTGCGATGCGTTCGGCACGCCACGCATTCTCGGTTTGCGCCGTGCCGATGCCGGAGCGCACGATTCCGGTCATGACCACACCGTCCACGCGTCCCTCGAAGTGATGACTGCGGCCGTTGTCAACGATCACGAAGCGGACACGGTCACCCTCGAGCCGCGCCTCGAATAACGGCAGGTATCCTCCCGGCACGCGCGCCCCGCCGTCGATGCGCTGGTACTGCTGTATCAGCTCGAACTCGAAACTGCGGCGGCCGTCGGGCAATTCGGCAATGAGACGCCATCGTCCTGACACCCGCGCCGGCACCACGTAGAGCATAACCGTCTTGGAGATCGTTACCTTGCGATCAGGCTGCCAGCCTTCGAAGCCGAAATCGTGTGCGACGATCCGCGTCCCGGGCTTGAGTTCGGCGAGGAGCTTGGGCTTCAACCGTTCGATCAGCGGCGACAGCAGATACATGGTCACCACGGTGGCCTGCGCAATGTCCGCCTTGAGCGCATCCTGGGCGACGAACCGGACACGGTCGGCCACACCGGCCTTGCGCGCGTTCTCGCTCGCCACCACGACGAGTTCGGGATCGATTTCCACCCCGAGGCCGCGCGCGCCGAAATAGCGGGCGGCCGCGATCACGATCCGTCCGTCACCCGAGCCGAGATCGATCACCATGTCGTTGCGGCCGACGCCGGCGAGCCGCAGCATCTCCTCCACCGCCACCTCGGTCGAGGGAATGTACGGCACCGGAATATCCGGCATCGCCGCCGGAACGCCTGCAGCCCCCAGGCACAAGAGCAGTGCCGCCGCGGCCCGTGCGAAAACCCGTCCGATGCGCGTCACCATGAACCCGGGGGAGGCGGCGGCGGCTTCAAGGCCATGTGCGCCGGTTCGACGGCTTCGGTACGTCTCGCCTTCCAGGCGACCGGTTGCGCATCGGGAACATCCTTGACGCGCGCCTGTCCCTCGATCCGGTCATTCACGATGCGTCCGGAAAACACGTAGCGCTGCACCGTATCGCCGGCGCCAACGCTCGCTTCAATGCTGATGCTCGTCCCGTTGAGCGCGGCCTGCTCGATCTTCGCCGTGCGCCCGTCAACAGAAAGCGTGCCGTCGATCTTCTGGAACATCTGGTTGAGCGTGAGTTCGAACTCGCCGGCCCGGCCGTTCGCCGCCAACTGCCACCGCCATTTGCCCGACGCCTTGGCCGGTACCACCCAGTAGAAAACCTTGCTCTTGAAATCGCGCCCGACCGGCTTGTCCGGCGCATCGAGCACGAGCGACAGGTCCGGCGTCCACTCCCCCATGTCGTAATCGTGCGAAACGATGCGCGTGCCGGGCTTGAGCGTGGCAAGGAGCCTGGGGCGCACCATCAGGTTGACTTCGGGCAGGAGGTAAATCGTGAGAACGGTCGCACGGCTGATATCGGTCTTGTAAAGATCGCGCTCATAGAAGACGGCGCGGTCAGCGACACCCGCCTTGGCGGCGAGTTTGTTGGCCAGAATGACGAGGCGCCGGTCGAGATCCACACCGAAGCCGCGCGCGCCATACCGCTTGGCGGCGGTGATCACCATGCGGCCGTCGCCCGAACCGAGGTCGATCACATAATCCTTCGGGCCGACCTTGGCGATTTCGAGCATCTTGTCCACCACGTTCTGCGGCGTTTGCACGTAAGGCGTGTCGCCGTAATCCTGGGAATTCGCCTGCGCCGCGACGAGGAGCGCCGCCGCGAACAAGCAGGCGCGCGCGGCCCGCGCGCGCTTCGCTGCACAAACAGTACGATTCATGTGTTCCTAACGGGAAGTATCGAGAACCACGCTTGCGAAAGGGGCCGCAGCGCCGATCCGGGCGGTCTTGCCGGCGCGCCGCGCGGACCAATCGAGCTGTGCCTGGATGCGGCCGCCCGATAACCGCGCCACGCCGGCGATGGTTTCACCTTCAATCTTGCCGGTGAATTCGTGCTTCACCGCCTCTCCGTTTACCTGGGCGGTGAAGGTGAAGCTGATGTGGTCGCCGCGCAACCGGGGGTTTTGCAGCGAAACGTTGCGGCCGGCCATTTTCACGCTGCCGGAAATCGTCTGGAATTTCTGTGCCAGCGCGACCTCATACCCCTGGCGCTTGCCCGAGACCGGTATCTCCCATTGCCAGACGCCGCCGACCTTGGCCGGGACCACCCAGAAATAGATGTCGCTCTTTCCACCCGAACCACCGTATTTTTCCTTGGCCTCCATCTGCACGTGGGCGTCGGGCTTCCAGTCATCCATTGAAAAATCGTGCGACACCAGGCGCGTGCCCGGTTTCAGGTCGAGCAGCTTCGGTCGCAGTTCGAGATTGACCCGCGGCAGCAAATACATGGTGATGACGGTCGCCTCACTCAGATCGGTGACGAACAGGTCGCGCTGATAAAACGCCACCTTGTCGATAACCCCGGCCTTCTTCGCGTTCGCGTTCGCCTCGCTGATGCGTTCGGGATTGAGATCCACGCCGAAGCCGCGCGCGCCGTGTTTCTTCGCCGCGGTAATCACGATGCGGCCGTCGCCGGAACCGAGGTCGATCACGTAGTCGGCGGCGGTCACCCTGGCGATCTGCAGCATGCGCTCGACGACTTCCTGCGGCGTCGGCACGTACGGCACGCTCGGTTCGGCCGCCCACGCGCACGTCGCGAACACGCCCGGCACGAGCACCAGGGTGGCGCGGCCCAATTCGCGCGCCGTCGTTCTGAATAAATTCGTTACGTATTGCACGTCCAATCTCCTTCCCTCTGGGAAAATGGGGTCAGAGTCGAATTTCCTAATTTTCCCTTGGGGCTCCTCGCATATTTGCAAGAAATTCGACTCTGACCCCATTTTCTTATAGATTTGCGTGCTGCCAAAGCCGGTCATCAAAGCGCGCAATTATACCCGAACACCCATGCTCCACACCGTCATTTTCATCTCCGGCGGCGCCATCCTGGCGCTGGAGTTGCTCGCCTCGCGCATCATGACGCCCTACTTCGGCGTCAGCCTCTACATCTGGACCGGCATCCTGTCGATCACCCTGGTATCGCTCGCGCTGGGCTATTGGGCCGGGGGAAGATTCGCCGGCAGTGCAAGGGCAGCCAGCGCGGACCGGCTTACGCAGGTCTACGCGCTGATGCCGGCGGTGGCCTCGCTCGCCGTCATCGCGGCGTGTCTCGCGTATCCCTACCTGTTTTCGCCGCTCGCCGGCTGGAGCCTGGTGCTCGGGGCTTTTGCCGCCTGCATGATCCTTCTCTTCCTGCCGCTCGTCGCGACTTCCGCCATGAATCCGCTGCTCGTGGCGATCGCGTTGCGCCGCGCGGACCGGCAGGTTGGAGACGCCGGTGCAGGCAGGGTGTTTTTCGTGAGCACGATCGGTTCGGTTGCAGGCGTGCTCGTCACGGCATTCGGAATGACGCCGTACTTGAGCAACTACGTCGCCACGCTCGCCGTCGCGCTTATGCTTGCGCTGCTTACGCTGGCCATGGCGATGGCACCGTCCCTTCGGCTTGCCGCGCGCAACGTAGTGGTCGGCACGGGGGCAACGGCGGCGGCGGCGGCGGTCCTGCTGCTGTGGCAGGCCGATGCGTATACCGGCCGCCTGGAACCGGTCGCCTACGCGGGCAGGACCTGGCAAGTGGAAGCGAGCTACGGCTCGCTCTTCGGCACCGTGAAAATCCTCAAGAGCAAACCCGATGCCGACAGCGGGCAATTCCTGCGCGTCTACTTCCAGGACGGGCTCACCCACAACACGGTGGACTCGAACGGCCGCTCGCTGTCGTTCTACACCCACGCGCTCGAAGCGCTTGCCTATGCGTATCGCCCCGGGATGCGCTCGGCGCTGGTGCTCGGGCTCGGCGCCGGCATCGTGCCGATGCAGTTCGCACGGCGCGGCGTCGCGGTCGATGTGGTGGAGATCGACCCTGCCTCGCTGCGCGTGGCACGCGATTTTTTCGGCTTCGATCCGGCACGGGCGCGCGTCCACCACGCGGATGCGCGCACGTTCGTCGGCAGCTGCGCGCGGCGGTTCGATGTGGTCGTCGTGGACCTTTTTCACGGCGACGGCACGCCGGATTATCTCGTCACGCGCGAATTCTTTCATGGCCTGAAGAACTGCCTTGCCGACGGGGGTGTAGCGGTGTTCAACACCTTTGCGGATCTGGAGCGCCCGGCGACCTATGCCCATTTCCTGGCGACGCTGCACGCCGAACTGCCCGCCATTACGCTCTATCGTCCGGACTGGTCGCGGGCCGCGCACCTCAACAGCTTCGTGGTTGCCGGCGCTCATTCGCTGCCCGCGCCGGCGCGGGTGACACTCGACTACGTTCCCGCCCAGCACAGCGAGTCACTGTGGGGAATGCTCGCCAACCCACGTCCGCTGGACGGCGCCGCGATGGCCGGCGGCAGGATTGTCACCGATGCGCGCAATGCCGCCGCGCACGACTTCGCGCTGACTCAGCTCGGCTACCGCCGCGCGGTCGTGGAAGCGCTGCCGCCTGCGCTTCTGCTCAATTAGGCGCCGACGCGGGTCGCGGTCCAGCGCGCTGCGCCCTTTCCAGTCCCGAGTTCGACCTTGCCTTCCATTCTGTTGCCGCTCACGCGCCCGCTGAAGACATGCCGGCCGGCACCGGCATTGACCGCAAAACGGATCTCTTCCCCGCGCAAGCTAGACAACTCGAGTTTCGTGCTCTTGCCGCCGGCCGTCGCGCTGCCGGCGAATGCCTGAAACTGCTGCCTGAGAACGAGATCATATTGTCCGGCCGGAGTGCCCTCGATCGTGAGGCGCCATTTGCCGGCGATCTTTGCCGGCACGATCCACAGGTAGATCGTCGCGCGCGGCACGCCGTTGACCTTTTCCTTTTCCGGCACGTCGAACGTAAGGTAGTCGTCCGGTCGCCAGTCGTCGCCAAAATTATAATCGTGAGAAACCACGCGCGCGCCCGGCTTGAGCTCCTGAAAGACCTTCGACTGCAGGTTGCTCATCATGGACGGCAGCAGATACAGGGTGAGCACCGTGGCGCGGCTCAAGTCGGCCTTGAACACATCCAGCACCTGAAACGAGGCGCGATCGGCCACGCCGAGGCGCCTGGCCGTATCGTTGCTGAGCTTGACCAGTTCGGGATCGATCTCGATCCCCATCCCGCGCGCCTTGAACTGTTGGGCCGCGGTGAGCACGATCACGCCGTCCCCGGATCCGAGGTCCATGACGAAATCATTCGCCTTCACCCCTGCCATGCGCAGCATCTCGTCGACGACCACCTGCGGCGTCGGCACATAGGGTCCGCCCGTGCGGTCCGGCTCTTTCTGGTTGTCCTGCGCGGTCGCTGCTGCAGCGCACAAGACAAGCATTATCGCGCCCAGCGCGGCGCGCTTCAGTTCGTTCCCCATCGCCATGCGTGCCCTCCTGAGAAAGCAATGAAATCGGATTCCTTGCGAATGTTCATCAGTCGTTGACCGGAAACCGCTACGGCTTCACGAACTTCAACACGAACTCGTCGTTCGGGATTCTGGGCTTGAACACCGACGCATCGCGGGGATCGTCCGGATTGCGCAGGAAAATGCCTTCCTCGACCAGCCTGAATCCTGCGGCCTGCACCTCCTGCCGCACGACGCTCTCCTCGATCCGATGGAGCGTCTTGGTTGCGCTGATGCCGGCGCCCGGCTGCGCGGAATGGTCGGCCACGATGTAGACGCCGCCAGGCTTCAGGGCGTTGAATACCGCGCGGTTCATCTTCGCGCGGTCCGCGCCGAGCCAGACGGTGTCGTGATAGACGAAGTTGAACGTGACGAGGTCCAGGTTGCGAATGTCCGCGGGCACCGGATCGTCGAATTCGCGCACGAGATGCACGACTCGCGCCATCACCGGCTTCTTGAGGCGCTCATCGAAGCGGCCCCGCACGAGCTTGTCGAGAACGTAGCGGTTGTTCTGCGCATAGACGACCCCGCTCGGCCCCACCACCCGCGCCAGCAGCTCGGTGTTGTAGCCGCCGCCGGCGCCGAGATCGAGCACGCGCATCCCGGGCCGCACGTCGTAGAACTCGAGCAGTTTTTCCGGCCGGCGGCGCTGGTCGATCACGCGGTCGGCGTCGCTGCGATCCCGATCATGGACGATCAAGAAATAAGGAGGCGGGTCTTCGTTCAACATGCCGGCGCAACCGCCGAGCAGCGCCAGCAGCCCGATCCAGGCGAACCGTGCTATTCGGTTTTTCTTTCGTGCAGTCATCGTGGTCTCCCCCGGCACGAGGGGCGCGGTTACCGGGATGGGACGATATCTTAAACCAGCGCGCGATACCGAGATAGCAAAAACGATCGCCGCTGGCGCGCTGCTCATGGCGAGAGCTTGAGTGTGGCGGATGTATCGACTCGCGTTGCACTCCACGGCGCGCGGCCATCCTGCGATACGATCACGCCGTTGATGGCGTTTGCGTTGATCGTGCCCGTAAACTCGCGCGACGACTCGCGGCCGTCTTGCACCTCATGCAGCCGGAATCGGATCCGGTTGGCTTCCACCTGTACGCCGTGGAGCGGGATGCGCTCGCCGCCGTGGATCGCGTGGCCCTCCACATGCTGGAACTTCTGCGAGAAGGAAAGAAGGTAGTTCGTGCCGCCGTCTCCCGAGACCGCCGCGTGCCAGCGGCCTTCCATCTTTGCCGGCACGATCCACAGATAAAGCGTGGATTGCCACGTGCCGGGAGTACCGTACTTCTCTGCCACGTCTATGGTGACCGTGCGGTCAGGCGCCCAATCGATGAAGCGAAAGTCGTGCGATACCACGCGCGCGCCGGGTTTGAGTTCGGAGTAGATCCTGTCGCGCAGCGCGTGAAGCAATTCCGGCAGCAGGTAGAGCGTGAGGACGGTCGCGTCATCGATGCGCGCCTTTAGCGCGTCCTCCCGGCGAAACCCGACCAGCCCATCTACCCCCCGCCGGCGCGCTTCCTCGTTGCTCAAGTCCACCAGTTCGCCATCGAGTTCGATCCCCCTGCCGCGCGCCTGGTAGCGGGTGGCCGCGGTGAGCACGATGCGGCCGTCTCCCGAGCCCAGATCGATGACAAAATCATCCCGCGTGACACGGGCAAGACTCAGCATCTCGTCTACAACCACCTGCGGCGTCGGCACGAACGGCCCCCCGCTGTGCCAGTCGGCCGCCGCCGCAGCGGTGGCGGCGACGATGAGCAGGAAGAAAGTGCCGATTCGCGGCAGGATCGCAAGGAATGAACTCCGGGATGCCGGAAGACCGTTGACCACGAGGGAATCTCCAGGGAACGCGTGCCGCTCGCGAGCTAGCCCTGCTCCCCTTCCAGCCCGACGTCCTTGCGCCAGTCCTTGCCCCGTTTGAAGATCAGCGGCTTGATGGCCAGCAGGAACAGCAGCAGTCCGAGCGCAAACATGGTGGTTGCGATCGGGCGTTCCAGGAAAATGCCGTAATCGCCGGCGCTCATCGCGAGCGACTGACGCAAGGACAGCTCCAGCATCGGCGCCAGCACGAGCCCCAGCGCAATTGGCGCGAGGTCGTAGTGGAACTTGCGCAATATGTATCCGATGCCGCCCATGATCAGCATCATCCATACGTCCAGCATGCTGTTTGCGACCGAGTAGGTGCCAAGGATGCAGAAGGCGAGGATGCACGGGTAGAGATACGAGTAAGGAATTCGCAGCAGATTGACGAACAGTCCGACCATCGGCAGGTTGAGGATGAGCAGCACGACATTGCCCACATACATGCTGGCGACGAAACCCCAGAACAACTCGGGCTGCTGGCTGATCAGGAGCGGCCCGGGGGAAATGCCGTGCACCATGATGGCGGCAATCATCACCGCCGTGACCGGACTGGTGGGGATGCCAAGCGCCATCATCGGCACGAACGCGCCGGACGCCGCCGCATTGTTCGCCGATTCCGGACCGGCGACGCCCTCGATGGCGCCCTTCCCGAAGCGTTCCGGGTCCTTCGCCAGCCGCCGCTCCATGCCGTAGGAGACAAACGAGGAAATGATGTGCGCCGAACCGGGAATGATGCCGATCATGAAACCGAGCAGGCTGCCGCGCGCGATCGGTCCGACCGACAAGCGGAATTCCTCGCGCGAGGGAATGAGATCACGCAGTCTGGGTCGCTGCACCTTGACCGCCGCCGCCTGTCCTGCCGTGAGCAGGATTTCCGAAATGCCGAACAGTCCCACGGCCACCGGCACGATGCCTACCCCGTCGCCCAGTTCGACGACGTCAAAGCTGAAGCGGGTGTAGCCGCTCATCACGTCGATCCCGATCATCCCAAGCAGCAATCCGAGTCCGGCCGAGGCGAGCGTCTTGATCGTCGAGCCGCTGCTCATGTAAGCGAGGATGAACAATCCCATCATCAGCAACGCCGTATATTCCGGCGGCCCGAAACGCAGCGCGAACTCGGCGAGCGTCGGCGCCAGCAGCATCAGCCCGATCACCCCCACCGTGCCGGCGATGAACGAGCCGATCGCCGCGATCGCAAGCGCGGGACCGGCCCGGCCGTTCTTGGTCATCTCGTAGCCGTCAATGCAGGTCATCACCGAGGCCGCTTCCCCGGGGATCCGCACGAGAATGGAGGTCGTCGAACCACCGTACATCGCCCCGTAATAGACGCCGGAGAGCAGCACGATGGCGATGATGGGATTGAGACCGAAAGTCGCCGGCAGCAGCAGGCTGATGCCGGCGAGCGGCCCCAGCCCCGGCATCATGCCGACGAGGGTGCCGATGATGCATCCGGCAAAGGCGTACACCAGGATCGAAGGGCTAAGCGCGATCGAAAAGCCGAGCAGGAGGTTCTGAAATGTCTCAACCATCAAAATCCCCAGGGACTGCGCGGCAGCGGTACGTGCAGCAGATCACCCACGATGTAATAGGAAATGAACCCGAATCCGATGGAAACCAGCGCCACCGGCAGCGGCCGCCTGCGCTCGAGCACGCCGAGGAAAAAAATCAGCAGCGCGATCACGGTAAGCCGGTAGCCGATGCGCTCCAGGGCGAAGGCGCCAACGCCGCAGGCGAGCAGGATGACGATGGCGCGCGTCGCCTCGGGCCAGGTTATCGCGGTCAGGCGCTGCGACTTGCCGCCCCCCAACGCGATCAGCAAGCCCATTACGCCAATAAAAATCGCGAGCAGCAACGGCATGTAGCCCGGCCCGGGCTCCTGGAGCGAGCCGACCGGGTAAGCGCGGTTCTCCCACGCCACGTAGAGCGCGAACGCGACCAGCATCAGGCCGGAGAACTGATCGCTTTTCAGCCCGCGCTTGCCCGGTGCCTGCGGCGTCTGTTCCGTCACGGTGCCGCTACCGGTGCTATTTGGCCGCTTCGATCTTGCCGATGCGCCTGACGGTGCGCACCAGACGCTCGGCGTCGCGGTCCCAGAACTTCTTGAATTCAGGCGCGTCGAGGTAGTTGATCGGGGTCTCGAGCTTGGCCATGACTCGTTTGAATTCCGCATCCCCGACCGCAGTGCGCGCCGCGCTGCGCAGCGCCTTGATCGCCCCGTCCGGGGTATCTTTCGGCGCCAGCAGGCCCGCCCAGATGTAGAACTCGACGTCCTTGTAGCCGAGCTCCTTCCAGGTGGGCAGCTCGGGCATTGCGGCGAGCCGCTTGTCGCCCCATGCGGCGAGCGCGCGCAGTTTGCCCGAGCGCAGATGAGCGACGGCCGCCGCCGGCCCGGAAGAAAGCGCCATGACATGTCCGCCGAGCAGCGCCGCGATAGCCGGCCCGCCGCCCGCGAAGGGCACGTGCCGCAGCTTGATGCCAGCGGACTGAACCACCATCTCCATGGCGACGTGCAGCGTGCCGTACAGGCCGGAGGACGAAAACGCGATCTCGTTGGGCTGCTTCTTCGCAAGCGCGATGAAGTCCTTCGCCGACTTGACCGGCAGCGAAGGATGCACGACGAGGATGGTCGGGTCGGCGGAAATAAGCGCGATCGGAACCAACTGGTCGAGCGTATAGGCCGGCTTGAGGTTGAAGATCGCGTCAACTTCGGGAAAGATCGAAACGCTCGATAGCGCGATCAGTATCGTATAGCCATCGGCCTTGGAGTTCGCCGCCGCCGCGTAGCCGACTTTCCCGCCGGCGCCGGAGCGGTTTACCGGTGCGATCGGCTGCTTCAGCACCTTCTCCATCGCCGCGGCGATCGGCCGTCCGGTGAGATCCGCCACGCCGCCGGGCGGGAACGGCACAATCATCGTGATCGTCCGGCTGGGATAGGCTTCCTGCGCGTGAACCGGGGCAGCCGCGATCAGTGCAAATGCTGCCAGTGCGATGCGTAACATATGTGCCTCCTCAAGTTATAACCGGCCAGCACCGGTGCACGGCCGCGAATCACCTGGCGAATCTCAAAAAGCCAGGGCGTATTGGACAGGATTAACGGGATTATCAGGATTTTCAGGATTGCCTGAAGGCCCTTGGCCTGATCTTGTTAATCCCCGCTCTTAATACCGTAACACCTGTCCATTCGGTTTTCTTAAGCGGACTTTACTTGGCGACCTTGCCGATCTTCTGGATCACGCGCGCCAGCTTCGCCGCATCCTTGTCCCAAAACGCCTTGAATTCATCGGCATCCTGGTAGGCGATCGGCGTGCGGATCTTCTCCATGCCCTTGATGAAGTCGGGATCCGCTACCGCCTTGCGCACCGTTTCGCGAAGCGTGTTGAAAACCTGCGGCGGTATGTCCTTCGGCGCGAACAGTCCGCCCCACAAGTAATACTCGATATCATAACCTTGCTCCTTGAAGGTACGCACGTCGGGAAACGCTTCAAGCCGCTTGGCGCCCCACTGTGCATACGCTCGCACCTTGCCGCTTTGCAGATGCGGCGCGGCGATGTTGGGCGGGCATGCCCAGCTTATCGCGTGTCCCCCCAGCACCGCGGTCATCGCCGGTGCACCGCCCGTTGTCGGCAGATGACGCATCTTGAGACCCGCCGCCTGCAGGAACATTTCGTACGGCACGTGAGATGCGCCGTACAGCCCGGAGGACGAGAAGATCATTTCGCCCGGTTTCTTCTTTGCGAGCGAAACGAACTCCTTCAGATTCTTGACCGGCAACGAGGGATGCACGACCAGCATCGGCGGATCGGCGGTGAGACGAGCGATGCCGACGAATTGATCCCGAGTGTAGGCCGGTTTGGTGCCGAACAGCTTGTCCCGCTCGGGTAGAGCCGAAATGCTGACGAGATGCAGAATCAGCGTGTATCCGTCGGGCGTGGCATTCGCGACGACCTGCGCGCCCGTCGCGCCGGCCGCGCCGGGCCGGTTCTGCACCGTAACCGGCTGCTTGAATATGCGTTCCAGCACAGGAGCGAGCTGGCGTGCGGTGAGATCCGAAGTGCCGCCCGGCGGAAACGGCGATACGATAGAGATCGTCCGACTTGGGTACTTATCCTGCGCCTGCGCCGCGAGCGGCGCACACAGGCATAAGCCCAACAGCGAATGTGCAAGCAGATGATTCATGGATTTCCTCCTTTTGTTCTAATTTCCGAACTGCAATGCCATTGTATCCGTAATCGGCATTGCCCCAAACCGTGGCGCGGCACGCTGCCGCCTTACGCGGCAACCACGTTATTCTCGAGCTTGCCGATGCGCTCGATCTCACAGACCACCCGGTCTCCCGCCCGCAGGTAACCTGCGGGTGCAACCACGTCCTTGCGCATGGGTTTCTTGCCGCCCAGCTCGGGGTCGGTTCCCCACGCCGTGCCGCCCGGTGTGCCGGTGGAAATCACGACCCCTGGCCGGAGCGTCACGAAGGTCGAGAAAAACGCGATCAACTGGGCACAGGTCCAGATCATCTTTGCCGTCGAATTGTTCTGCCGCAATTCGCCGTTGACCCACGTCTTGAGCTGCAGGTCTTGCGGGTCGGGCACCTCGTCTGCCGTAACGATGACCGGACCGATCGGCGCGCAGGTATCGAAGTTTTTGCCCGGCCCGAGATTGTAGACCGAGGTGCCGTCCGGGCGCAGCGTGACCTGGCGGTCGCGCGCGGTGACATCGTTCACGATGGTGTAGCCGAACACGTGCGCGAGCGCGCGCTCAGCGGTAACGTGCCGTCCCGGCTTGCCGATCACGATCGCGAGTTCCGTCTCGTAGTCGAGCTTTTTCGTGACGCGTTCGTCGCGCACGATCGCCTCCCCCGGTCCGATCACGCCGAGCGCGGTCTTGATGAAGAATTCCGGATCCTTGCGCGTCACTTCCGGTTTTTCGTCGCGATGGTCCCAGTAATTCTCACCGCTGCACAGAATCAATGAAGGAACGAGCGGCGCCGCGAGCTTGACCTTGTCCGCGGGCATACGTGCGATGCCGGTCTTCCGGGAGTTTTCGACCGCCGCGCGCACCGCGTCCAAGCCCTCCTCCGCGGCGGCGATGAGCCGCGTCATGTCGGAGAGCGCGGCCAGCAGCTCCGTCTTGGTGCCCACCGGACACGCCTCCAGCAGATCGACCACGTGATCCGCGTCAAGCGCGCCGAGCCGCAGCGCGCCGTTTCTGTCATACCGCACCAGTTTCATGGTCTTTCCGTCAAGAACAAAATTCATTGGCCACAGAGGGCACAGAGAACACAGAGACAAGGCCTTGATTGCATCGATACCGCCGGGTTTTTTCCCTCTGTGACCTCTGTGTTCTCGGTGGCTTATGCCTTTTACTTCACCCGACCGGGTTCTCCAGCGTGCCGATCGGTTCGATGGTGATCGCCACCACGTCGCCCTTTTTCAGGAATTTCGGTGGATTGAACCCGATGCCCACCCCGGCGCACGTGCCGGTCGCGATGAGGTCGCCCGCCTCGAGCGTCATCACGCGCGACAGCGTCTCGATCAGGGTCGGAATATCGAAGATCAGCTGGCTCACCGCCGCGTCCTGACGCACCTCGCCGTTGACGCGCGTCGTGAGATGAAGCTTGCCCACGTCCTTGATCTCGTCGGCCGTCACGATGCACGGCCCCATCGGGCAGTAGCCGTCGAGGCTCTTGCCGAGAAACCACTGGCGGTGCCGGTTCTGCAGCGTGCGCGCGGTCGCATCGTTGACGATGGTGTAGCCGTAGACGTGATCGAAGGCATTCTTCTTCGCGATGTTGCGGCCACCCGCGCCGATCACGACTGCAAGTTCCCCCTCGTAATCGGTGGAATCGGTGTAGTCGTTGCCGCTGGGAATCGGCGCGCCGGGGCCGATCACCGAGTTCGGCCACTTGGTGAACATGATCGGCACTTCGGGAATGGCTTCCTTGCCGCTCGCGTCGACGCCGCTCGAGTGGAATTCCTCCGCATGATCATAGTAGTTCTTGCCCACGCACAGGATGTTCTTCGCCGGGCGCGGAAACGGCGCGTGCAGCTTGACGCTGGCAAACGGAATGCGGCCTTCGCCGCTCTTCATCGCGCGGCGCGCACGCTGCAGTCCCTTCTTGCCGAGCGCGACGAAGGCGGTCATGTCGCGCGGCAACCGCGTGGTCGCGGCTAGATCCACGATTTCGTCAGCCGCCGTGTCGTGCACGCCGATGCGCACGCCCTTCACGTCGGCGAAAGTAACCAAACGCATGTTTTCTTTCCTTGGTAAGCAGTAAGTAAGCGGTCAGCGGTTAGCCGACGTAGCCCGGATGGAATGAAATGAAATCCGAGGCCGGGAGAAGCGGGAACGAAGGCCCCCAAAGAAACCCGTGCTTCCGGAATCCACTTCGCTCCTGCCGGGCTTCATTGATCAGGGCGCGCGCCGGAGAGCTTCACCACCTTTGCCCATTTCGCGATGTCGTTGTTCAGATGCGTCTCGAATTGAGGGATGGTCATCGTCATCGGTTCCGCGCCCTGCTCATTCCATGTCTTCTTCACGTCGGGCCGGCTGGTGATTTTCGTGACCGCCGCATTGAGCCGCTCGATCACCGGCTTCGGCGTTGCGGCAGGCGCCATGATGCCGATCCAGATGGTGGTCTCGTA